>NZ_AP019829.2:987949-1317266 GCF_007990545.2 Leptotrichia wadei | reverse complement strand
GAGAAAAAATTTACGAAGGAAAAGCAAAATCAGTTTTTGCAACAGACAAAGCGGATGAAATAATTATGTATTTTAAAGATGATGCAACTGCATTTAATGGAGTAAAAAAAGATCAATTGGAAGATAAAGGGATTTTAAATAATAAAATTTCTACATTACTTTATGGATATTTGATTAAACACGGTGTAAAAACTCACTGGATTAAAACTTTGAATGAAAGGGAACAACTTTGTAAAAAAGTTGAAATTGTGCCTTTGGAAGTAATTATTAGAAATAGAGCAACTGGAAGTTTTGTAAAAAGATATGCGGCTGAAGAAGGAAAAATCTTTAAAAGACCTACTTTTGAATTATCTTACAAAAATGATGATTTGGGAGATCCGTTGCTAAATGATGATCATGCTTTGGCGTTGGAATTGGTTACTGAAGAAGAACTAGCTAAGATTAAAGAACAAACTTTTTTGATTAATGATTTATTGTCTAAATTATTTGATAAAATGAACTTGATTTTGGTGGATTATAAAGTTGAGTTCGGAAGAGATAAAGATGGAAATATTTTACTTGCAGATGAAATTAGTCCAGATTCAATGAGACTTTGGGATAAAGATACACTTAAAAAATTGGATAAAGATAGATTTAGACAAGATTTGGGAGATGTAATGGGTGCATATCGTGAAGTTTTAAGACGTTTAGAAAAAGCATTGGCAGAGTAAATTTTTAAAATCAATTTATGGTTCATATCTAAATAAAAATTTTTTATAAGTTTTAAATCGGCAAGGGGTATTAACTTCTTGTCGTAAAATAAATTAAAAAGTAATTTTTATGGTAAAAATATTGATAAAATTATAAGCTAGAATAGTTTATGATAAAAAATGGAGGAAACTAACAAAATGATTAAGAGTTTGAATGAGGAATGCGGAGTATTTGGAGTTTTTGGACATCCTAATGCAGCAAGACTTACTTATTATGGACTTCACAGTTTACAGCACAGAGGACAGGAAGCGGCGGGAATTGTGGTAAGTGATGGAGTTCGTGTAAATGGTCATCGTGGGCCTGGACTTGTGTCAGAAGTGTTTAATGATGACAGGATATTTAATAGATTGGAAGGGAACAGCGCTATTGGACATGTTAGATATGCGACTTCTGGAAGCAGCAGTGGTCGTAATATTCAGCCATTCCTATTTCAATTTTTTGATGGAAGCATCGCTTTGGCACACAATGGAAATTTGATTAATGCGAAAACGTTAAAAAGAGAATTGGAAGAGCATGGTGCGATTTTTCATTCTACATCAGATACAGAAGTGTTGGTTCATTTGATTAGAAGAAGTAAAGAAAAAGATTTTTTGAGCCAATTGAAAGATGCGTTAAGACAAGTAAAAGGTGGATTTTCTTTCTTAGTTCAAACTCAGACAGAATTGTACGGTGCAGTTGACCCTTTTGAATTCCGTCCTTTAATTTTGGGGAAAACAAAAAATGGAGCGTATATTTTGGCGAGTGAAACTTGTGCGTTGGAAATTGTTGGAGCGGAATTTGTTAGAAATATTAGATCTGGAGAAGTTGTAATCATTGATAAAGATGGATACAGGATTGAAAAATATACTGACGATACTTCAACTGCGATTGCGGCGATGGAATATGTGTATTTTGCAAGACCTGATTCGGATATTTCAGGAATAAATGTACATTCGGCTCGTAAAAGATGCGGAAGAAGATTGGCACAAGAAGCACCTGTTGAAAATGCAGATATTATAATTGGAGTTCCAAATTCGTCATTATCGGCAGCGAGTGGTTATGCAGAAGAAAGCGGGAAACCTTATGAAATGGGATTAATCAAAAATCAATATGTAGCAAGAACATTTATTCAGCCAACTCAGGAACTTAGAGAACAAGGTGTTAGAATGAAACTTTCTGCTGTAAAAGGTGTCGTAAAAGATAAAGTTGTAGTTATGATTGATGATTCAATAGTTCGTGGAACAACTTCAAGTCGTATTGTTCAGTTATTGAAGGAGGCTGGAGCAAAAGAAGTTCATGTAAGAATCGCCTCGCCAGAATTTAAGTTTCCTATTTTTTATGGAATTGATGTGTCAAATTCATCAGAATTGATTTCAGCAAATAAAACTGTTGAAGAAGTAAGAGAGTACATTGGTGCAGATTCATTGGCTTTCTTGAGTATTGATGGATTAATTGATTCGATAGGACTTAATTTTGATGCGCCATATACTGGACTTTGCATGGAATGCTTTAATGGAGATTATCCAGCTGGATTAGGAGATTATGAGGAAGAATTTTACGCTTTGTTGACACCGATTCAAAAAGAGGCTTTGAAAGAATTGAAAAAATAAAGAATTGAAAAATAAGGTGAAAAAATGTATATAGTGAGTTTAAATTATGTAAAAGCAGTAGGTGAAGTTGAAAAATATTTAGAAGAACATATAAAATTTTTAGAAAAATATTATGGAATGGGAAAGTTTATTTGTTCAGGAAGAAAAAATCCTAGAACAGGCGGTGTAATTTTGCTAAATGCAGAAAATTTAGAAGAAGTTAAGAAAATAATTTCAGAAGATCCGTTTAATATAAATAGAATTGCGGAATATGAAATTACAGAATTTTTCCCTACAAAATATGTAGAAGATTTTGCAAATTTTGTAAAATAAATAGAGATTTAATTTAAAACAGGAGGATAAAGAATGTCAATTTCTTATAAAGATTCAGGAGTAGATAAAGAAGAAGGATACAGAAGTGTTGCAAAAATAAAAGAAAGAGTAAAAGCAACTTACAACAAAAATGTTATGAACGAATTGGGAAGTTTTGGAGCTTTATACAAATTAGGAGAATATAAAAAACCAATTTTAGTGTCTGGAACTGACGGAGTTGGGACAAAGTTAAAAGTTGCATTTGAAACAAATAAATACGATACAGTTGGAATTGACTGTGTTGCGATGTGTGTAAATGATATTTTGTGTCACGGAGCACAACCATTATTTTTCTTAGATTACCTAGCTTGTGGAAAATTGGACTCAAATGTTTCTTCTGAAATAATTAAAGGTGTTGTAGAAGGTTGTCTTCAAGGAGATTCAGCTTTAGTAGGTGGAGAAACTGCTGAAATGCCTGGGTTTTATGCAGATGGAGAATATGACATTGCAGGATTTGCAGTTGGTGTAGTTGAAGAAGAAAAAATGGTTAATGGAAGTAAAGTTCAAGAAGGAGATGTAATTGTTGCAATTCCTTCAAGTGGAGCTCACAGTAACGGGTTCTCATTGTTAAGAAAATTATTTACTGATTTTAGTGAAGAATATAACGGAAAAACAATTGGAGAACATTTATTGACACCAACAAAAATTTATGTAAAACCAATTCAAAAAGTTATGGAAAAAGTACAAGTGAACGGAATGGCTCACATAACTGGTGGAGGACTTATTGAAAACGTTCCAAGAACTATACCAGATGGACTTTGTGCAAACATCGAAAAAGCAAAAGTAAAAGTTCATCCATTATTTAAACACGAAGCATTCTCAAGAGTTCCAGAAGAAGAAATGTGGGGAACATTTAATATGGGAGTTGGATTTGTTGTTATCGTAAATAAAAATGATGTGAAAACAGTTATTGATATTTTGGCTGAAAATGGAGAAGAAGCCTATGAATTAGGAGCTATTGTTAAAGGTGACGAAAAAATTAATTTGTATTAAGAAATATTGACAAAAATTATTGATGAATAGGCAGGGACTTAATTTTAGTTACCGTTCCTGCTTTTAATTCTAGTAAATTTTTATAAATTTTACTTAAAATCTATAATTTTTGAAATTTAGTGATTTGTCTGAAAAATAAAGATAATAAAAATAAATTTAAAGAGAGTGAAAAAATGTCTAATAAAAATAAAAAAAGAATAGCAGTTTTAGTTTCTGGCGGAGGGTCGAACTTACAGTCAATTATTGACAACATTGAGCAAGGAAACTTAAATTGTGAAATTTCTTATGTAATTGCAGATAGAAAGTGTCATGGATTAGAAAGAGCAGCAAAACATGGCATAAAAAATGTTTTACTTGACAGAAAAGTGTTAAAAGAAAAATTGTCTGACAAAATTAGCAATGTTCTTGAAAATGATGATAAAAAAACAGATTATATCGTATTAGCAGGATATTTGTCGATTTTATCGCCAGAATTTATAAAAAAATGGTCAAGAAAAATTATAAATATTCATCCGTCATTACTTCCAAAATTTGGTGGAAAAGGAATGTATGGAATGAATGTTCACAGAGCAGTTATCGAAGCAAAGGAAACTGAAAGTGGATGTACAATTCATTTTGTTGATACAGGAGTTGATACAGGAGAAATTATTTTGCAGATAAAAGTGCCTGTACTTAGTGATGACACGCCTGAAGTTTTGCAGAAGAGGGTGCTTGAAAAGGAGCATGTTTTAATGATTGAAGGGATTAAGAAATTGCTTGAAAAATAGGATTAAAAAAGAAAGGGAGAGTAAATGTCAAAAATAATCGTACATGATAAATTTAAGTTTAGGTTATTTCCCAAAACTATTTGGATAGACAATGAAAAGAAGAAATTAAAGCCAAATTCAGAAATAATTTTTGAAACTAATGAAGATTATGTGATACTTTCAGAAAAAAAATCTAAAAAAAGAAAATTAGGATTAGATTTGGAAAATAAGGAAGAAGTTGTAGTAGAAATTAAATATAATTTTTTCATTTTATCTATGATATTTTTAGTTCCAGTACTTTTTGTAATAATAATTTTAATTTTTAATTTAGATGAAATAGATGCTAAGCAGTTAGGTACAGTTATTGGAATTCTTATTTATATTATGTTTCTAAAAATAGAAAAATTTGAAATTGTCAGTGTACTCGAACCCGTTCAAAATTAAACTATTAATTATAAACTTAGGAATTGAGTAAAATAGTCATAGCTTTTGAGTTCAGTTATAAATTAGTTTTACCATAAATTAGGAGTATAAATTCAGTGAAAAGAATTCAAAAAGATGGATACCAAGAAAAGAAAACTTTATTCTAAAAGAAATTGAATACAATAGATTAAAAAAATAGAGAGTTTTTTGAATAATATTTTCATTTTTCTCTCTATTTTTATTTATAATAATTTTTTATTTTCAAAAATTTTTTTCAAATTATCTTGAGTAAACTTTTGTCAACTTAGCAATTCTTTCTGCTAGTTCATCAGTTAATACGCCTTCTTTTAATCTCCATTGCCAGTTTCCGCTAGCAAGTCCAGGAGTATTGATTCTAGCTTCACTTCCTAATCCTAAGAAATCTTGGATTGGGGCGATTGCCATACTTGCAACAGAACTCCATGCACCTCTTATTGCATCCCAATGGATTTCATCATCAGATCTTGAATTTAAATAGTCTCTTGCAAATTGCTTATCGTCTTCATTGGCTTTTGTGAACCATCCGATTAATGTGTCATTATCGTGAGTTCCTGTATAAACTACGCAGTTCTTTGTGTAAGTATGAGGCAAGTAGTCGTTTTCTTCTTTAGAATCAAATGCAAATCCTAAAATTTTCATTCCAGGGAATCCAGTTGCTTCTCTCAAATCAATAACACCTTGTGTCATTGTTCCCAAATCTTCAGCAATTATAGGTAAAGTTCCAAGTTCATTTTTGATGGCATTAAATAAATCTATTCTAGGACCTGGGCACCAAGTACCATTTTCAGCTGTTTTATCTCCATAAGGAACAGCCCAATATTCATCGAATCCTCTGAAGTGGTCAATTCTTATGATGTCACAAGTAGAAAGGTTGGCTCTAACTCTGTCAATCCACCATTTATAGTTTAATTCTTTTAATTTATCCCAGTTGTATAATGGATTTCCCCAAAGTTGTCCAGTAGCACTGAAATAATCAGGCGGAACACCTGCAACTTTAACTGGTTTTCTTTCTTCATCAAATAAGAAGATTTCTGGGTTTGCCCATGCGTCAGAGCTGTCAGCAGCTACGAAAATAGGGATGTCTCCAATTATTTTTACACCATTTTCATTAGCATATTTTTTTACAGCATTCCATTGTTTAAAGAATAAAAATTGAATAAATTTTTGATATTCAACTTCTTCTTTAATGATTTCGTAATATTTTTCCATTGCTTCAGGCTGTCTAGATTTAATATCTTCTGGCCATTCATTCCAAGGCAATCCATTAAAATGATTTTTTAAAGAAATATACATTGCAAAATCATTTAACCAGCTTTGATTATGAACTTTAAATTCTTCAAATAAATGTTTTAGTTCTTCTCTTTCCTTATTTTCTTTAGTATTTTTGTAATTTTCATATACCTTTCTCAATAAAGGATATTTTTGATTGTAAATAGCACCATAATCAACATTTTCAGGATTTTCTCCAAATGAAATTCCTTCTAAGTCAGATTGTGACAATAAATTTTCTTCAACTAGCAAATCAAAATCAATAAGATATGGATTACCAGCAAAAGTAGAGAATGATTGATATGGAGAATCACCATATCCTGTCGGCCCTAACGGGAATATTTGCCATAATTTTTGATTAGATTTTTTCAAAAAATCTACAAAAGCAAAAGCTTCTTTTCCTAAAGTTCCAATTCCATATTTTCCTGGAAGTGAAGTAGGATGTAATAAAATACCTGAACTTCTTTCGAACATTTTTATGTCCTCCTTAAAATTATTAATAAAATTAAATTTTTATTTCTCACTTTAAATATACTATATTTTATTTGAATTGTCAACATATACGTAAATGTATTTTTTTAAAATTGTTAAAAATATTGACAATAAAAGATTCTCAATCATTTAAATATTTAAGTGAAATAAAAAATTAATGAAATTTAAGAACGAATGTGGTATAATACGAATGTAGAGTAGTTTTAAAAAAATAAATTAAATAAATAAAATGGTAAAGAAAGGTTGTAATTATGAAAATATTGACAATAAATGTACATGCATGGTTGGAAAAAAACCAAATGGAAAAAATCGACATTTTAGCAAAGGCTATTGCTGAAAAGCAGTATGATGTGATAGCAATGCAGGAAGTGAATCAGCTTATGAATAATCCTGTAATTTTTGATGATATAAGACAGGAAAATTATGGATGGGTACTTCTGGAAAAATTGCAGGAATACACAGATACAGATTATTATTATCATTGGAGTAATTCACATATTGGATATGGAAAATACAATGAAGGAGTTGCAATAATTACAAGACATAAAATAAAAGAAGAAGATGAGTTTTACTGCACTTTTGCTCAATCGGTAAGAACAATTTCTTCAAGAAGAATTGTAAGTATAACAATTGACTATAACGGACAGGAAATTGAATTTTACAGCTGCCACATGAATCTTCCAAACTGTGAAACTGAAGATATGGGAAAAAGTATTCAAAATATCTTAACAAGAACTAAAAATGATAATTTGAAAATATTAATGGGAGATTTTAATACAGATGCTATTGGAAATCCTGAACACTATAAAAACATCGTATCTCAAGGATTATTTGATACATATACTTTGGCTGAAAAAAAAGATAATGGAATAACAGTTGATAAAGGTATTGATGGATGGACTAATGATAAATCTCAAAAAAGAATTGACTATATATTTAGCAATAAAGAAATAAAAGTGAAAGAAAGTAAAGTTATATTTAATAATGAAAATAAAAGGATAGTTTCAGATCATTTTGGAGTAGAAGTAGAAATAGAACTTTAATTTATTTATAAAAAATATACATATTCAAAATCTAATAAAACAAAAAATTTAGATTATTATAAAAATTTAAAACAAAATAATAATAAATTTGATAAAAATATAAAAAAATTCAATAAAATGAAAATTTATAAAAAGCCAGTAATAATCGCTATTTTTTATGTAGCGATTATTTTTTTGAAAAAAAAATGAAAAAAGATATACGTAAATGTATTGACAAATCAAAAAAGTGTGGTATATTTAAAATAAGGAAAATATAAATCAAATATATAAAAATTTTTAGGAGGTATTCAGTTATGATGAAAAAAATTCAACGATTTGGTGGAGCGATGATGGCACCAGTTCTGTTATTTGCGTTCACTGGTATAGTCGTAGGATTATCTTCTGTATTTACTAATACAGAAATTATGGGAAACATTGCTAAAGAAGGAACAGCATGGTACAATTTTTGGTATGTGATATCTGAAGGTGGTTGGACAGTATTTAGACAAATGCCAATATTGTTTGCAATAGGATTGCCAATTAGCCTTGCGAATAAAACAAATGCAAGAGCATGTATGGAAACATTTGCATTATACACTACATTTAATTATTTCGTGTCAGCAATATTAAAAGTTTTTTATGGAATAGATGCTGCTAAGCAAGTAGCAGATAAAGTAACAGGGTATTCTGCAATAGGTGGAGTTCCAACATTGGATACAAACTTATTTGGTGGTATCTTGATAGCGGCATTAGTAGTATATTTACATAACAAATATTTTGATAAAAAATTGCCTGATTTCTTGGGAGTATTCCAAGGTTCGGTATTTGTATACATAATAGGGTTTGTAGTTATGATTCCTTGTGCATTCCTAACCGTATTAATTTGGCCTAAATTCCAAATGGGAATTAGTGCATTGCAAGGATTTATGAAAGCTTCAGGAATCTTCGGAGTATGGATTTATACATTCTTAGAAAGAATATTAATTCCAACTGGATTACACCATTTTGTTTATACACCATTTGTATTTGGTCCAGCAGCAGTACCTGATGGAATTCAAGTTTTCTGGGTTCAACATATAAAAGAATTTGCTCAAAGCACACAGTCACTAAAATCTTTATTCCCACAAGGTGGATTTGCATTACACGGAAACTCAAAAATATTTGGAGCGCCTGGAATAGCACTTGCTATGTACGCTACCGCAAAATCTGATAAGAAAAAGGCTGTAGCCGCATTATTAATACCTATAATATTCACAGCAGTAATTTCAGGTATAACTGAACCATTAGAATTTACATTCTTATTTATAGCTCCAGTATTATTTGCAGTTCATGCTTGTTTAGCAGCAACAATGGCAGCAACAATGTATGCTTTCGGAGTAGTTGGAAATATGGGTGGAGGATTATTAGACTTCTTATTCTTAAACTGGATACCTATGTTTAAAAATCACTCTGGAACAGTAATTATTCAAATAGTAATAGGATTAATCTTTACTGTAATTTACTTCTTTGTATTTAGATTCTTAATTTTAAAAATGGATTTAAAAACTCCAGGTAGAGAAGATGATGATGAAGAAATGAAACTTTACACAAAAGCTGATTATAGAGCTAAACACGGTGAAGGAGATGGTAAAGGTGGTGCATCATCAGCAGAAGATGAATATGCTCGAAAAGGTGCAATCATTCTTGAAGCATTAGGTGGAAGAGAAAATATCGAAGAACTTAATAACTGTGCAACTAGACTTAGAGTAAGTGTAAAAGATGCAGATAAATTATTACCAGATGCAGCCTTTAAAGCAGCAGGAGCTCATGGTGTAGTTAGAAAAGGAACAGCTATTCAAGTAATCATCGGATTGTCAGTACCTCAAGTAAGAGAAAGAATTGAAGACATGATGAAAAAAGGATAAAAATAAAATTTGATAAATAATTGAATTTAAATTTTATAAAAAAATTAAGAAAGAATTTTCAAAAGTCAAAAATTTTAAATTTTTAAAATACAGGACTTGAGAAAGTTCTTTTTTTTATAAAATGCTATCACTGGTTTAAAGAGCAAAAATTTATTTTGATTATTTGAAAATAAATATCAGATAAAAAGATTTATAATATATCTATTGTTTAAATGGGGTTTAGTATAAGATTTTCAAGATAATAGAAATTGTAAAAAAGATTGTATCAAAAATTATGCAATCTTTTTTTATTGTTTAAAAGAGTATACACGATAAAATATCCAATTTAGTTAGATTAAAAAAATATTGATAATACTTCCTATGAAGTGGATACCTGTAATGGTAAAATTTATATATAACTATTCTAACTTTTATTTTCTATTCAGTTTAAATTCAGTTTAAAATTTGTTTTTTATGATACCATTACTTATTGAAAATATTATATCTTAATTTAAAAAAAATAAAAAGGTATTAAATTAAATAAACTAATAATTTTTTCATTAATAAAGTAATTTTAATAATAAAACAGGAGCTTTTGTAAGTTCCTTTTTTATTTTATTTAATAAAGAATTTATTCAGTTTAAATTCAGTTTAAAATTTGTTTTTTATGATACCATTACTTATCGAAAATATTATATCTTGATTTTATAAAAATAAGAATATATAAATTTAGAAATTACTAATTATCTAAAATAAAAATAAAGAAGGAGATGTGATGCAATTGAAACTAGCAAATTATATTTTTTCTGTAGATAAATTCTTTTTTAAACATTTATCTTATAATTCAAATTTCAGCATTTTTAAACATTCAGAAAGTATTGAAAAATTTTTTCGTTTAATTACTAAACTTGGAGAAGGATATTTGGAATTAATGCTTACAGTTGTATTGCTATCATTCTTTTTAATCAATAAACAGAAATATAATTTTTTAAAAAAATATATTTTAGCAGTAATTTTTACTTTGCTTTCTACTCAAATTATATTGAATATAATGAAAGTGTTATTCGCAAGAGCAAGACCATCGATAACTATAAATCCTGATAAATTTTATGGAATCATGACTTTAATTAAAAATAGTTCATTTTGGAAAGGAAACTATGTATCTTTTCCATCAGGACATACAATTACTATTTGGGGAACAATTTGGATTTTATCTTTTATCATAAAAAGTAAAGCAATAAAAATACCGTTATTCATCTTAGGAATTTTAGTAGGAATGAGCCGTATTTATTTAGTGCGACATTGGACTACTGATGTTGTTGCAAGTGTTATTCTCTCATACTTTATCGCAAAATTTGTGCATAAAAAGATGTTTGAAAATAAAGAAAGAATTAGAAAAACAAGATCATTTTCTTATGGCAGAAAAACAAATATTGGAATCTTAAAAAAAGATATAATGGCAAATACTTTAAATTATAAAAATAAAAAAATAGAAATTTAAAAACAGGATGATAAAAAACCATCCTGTACCGTATATTGTATTTTGAGTTTACATAAAATTTTGGACACTCTCACAAATTTTAAACTTGTTTGGTATTAAAATTTGCTTTTCGATTAATGTGTCTGAATTTTTTATTATTAAATGAGTAGGAATTATATCATTAATCATCTATTATAATTTTTTCATCAAATGTTCTGTAACGTTATCAATAACCATATATCTATCGTTATTTAATATTCGTGCTACTGCATATTATCAGATATTTTTTTTATAAGATGTATTATTGTTCTAGAAGAAAGTGGAAAATCTTTATCAACTAATTTACAAATACTTCCTTTTTCTTCAATTATTTTATAATTTTCATAAGTTATTCCTTGATACATTTTTTATATGTATATAATTTAGAATATATTTACATAATTTTTAAAAGCCAAAAGAGAAAGCAAATATTTATAAACAAATTCAATATATTTTTTTTGTCATTACTAAAAATTAATAACGTATATTCAAAATTTACAAATTTTAAATATGTATATATTTCATTTTCTTTTGGAATATTTAAATTAGATAAAAACAACAATTTAATCAAAATAAATATCCTTAAGTAAAAAATAATTACAATTAATATTTTCATAGCTTATCACCTATTGAAATTATAACTAAAATAGATGTCGATATTAAAAATCTAATTAAATAATTTTTAACTTTTAATTTTTTATAAGGTCCATAAATTCCAAAGAATACTAAATACCATAAAAATATTTTTTTTAAATCATTAAATTTTTCAAATAATTTTATATATTTATAAAATATAAATATTATTGCTAAACTTAACACTGAATACAATGAATAATATACATATTCATTATTTTTTATGAATTTAAAAACTATTCCAAACATTCCAATTAGTTTCTCCATTTCTTCTATTATACCAATTAGGACTTCCAGCGGGATAATAGATATTTTCACCATTTGAATTTTTATAATATCCACTATTTATAAATCTGTAATGTCTTTTTTGAGATTTTATGATAGTATTTAATTCCTTACCTTTTCCTGAAGCATTTATAGCATTTTTAAAAAATTCTTGATGTTCTTTTGGCCATTTTTCATATGTTTGTTGCCATAATAAATATTCAGTTTGGTAAAATATATCAAAATTATTTTCATTCTCAATTTTCTTTGCTCCATTATAAAATATAATCCATTTCCCAACTTGCTGCCTTTACAGCACTATTAAATCTCTCTCTTTCTTTTCCTAATGCTAAAATTAAAGCTGCTCTACCATTTGAACCAAAATTTCTAAATTCTTTCAATTTACTTACTTCATTAACTGTAAATAATCCAAATGCAATCCAACCTCCTGCTTTTGTTGCAGCTGCATCAGAAAATCCTTTTCCAATTAAATATTTCCTTGCTAAAGTTGAAATAACTGCTATTGTTATTTTTTCTCCAACATGATCTTTAATATAACTTAATAGTGAATTATCATGATCTTTTTGCATTATTTCTTCTACTAAATTTCGATAATTAACTCCTTTCCAATTATAATCTTTACCAACCTTTTCAACTATTTGATTATCGCTTAATCCTTTATATAAAGAATTTTTTATAGTGAAAATATCTTCATATTCTGGACTATCTCCAACATTAACTCCCAATTTACTAGTATCAATAGCGCCATCAGATTTCATAGAAATAGTAGTCTTGTCATCCTTATACTTATCCTGAAAATATGAATTAGTTGCTCTTCCTGTACTTTCTAGTCCTTTTTCTTCAGTTCCTGTTTCTATTTGTCTTCCTTTGGCTCCATTTATAATATGACTCCCTTCTTCCGAAATTGTTCCAATAAGCCCCGATTTTGTATTATTTTCTTTGGCATTTATATTTATTATCATCGTATGTACTCCAGTAGATGAAACATAAGCAGTTCCTGCTTTGTCTTTTAATTCAGGAGTTTCTTCTGGTGTACTAAATTTAATTTCAGCCTTATAACCTAAATCAGAATATGCCTCTTCAAAAGCTGATTTAATCTCATTTTGAGTACTTGCGACTTTCAACCTTTCACCAGCAATATTTTCTACAGTCTCAGAAAACCTAGTTTCTCTCAACTGTCCAAAGAAATTGCTGTTTGCCATACTAATATTCCTTTCTTTTTTTATTATTTTAACATTAATCATATACAAATGTAAATATCTGATTAAAGAAAAAAATTAAAAATTTTAACTTTTATTATAAATTTTAAAAAATATCATTTTAAAAGCTCATATAACATCCAAACAGCTCAAAAAGTCGATTTTCGGTAAAAAACCTATGCCTTAAATGAAAATTTTAACTTGTAGGGTTATATAGGCGAATTTGATGTAATCAAAATTTTTTGTTAATTTGGAATGTATAAAAACGTAGGCAAAAAATAATCGCTGTCTTACAACAATGATTGTTTTCAATTTTTATTTTTAAAAATACCAATCTTCTTTAATTAAAATAAATAAACAACTATCTTAATATAGAAAACATAAAAAAGTTATACGGTTTCTTTACTTTGTATTCTTTTGTAATATTTAAAATCTTTTCTTTTTTTTTATAGTAAATACCTCCATTGAATGCTAAATTTGATGACAAACTTTCAGAAGAATCTATCAAAAAATATTCATCTTCACACTTTGAGTAATCATACTTTCCAGG
Organism: Leptotrichia wadei; assembly: GCF_007990545.2. NCBI lineage: Bacteria > Fusobacteriati > Fusobacteriota > Fusobacteriia > Fusobacteriales > Leptotrichiaceae > Leptotrichia > Leptotrichia wadei. The sequence goes on along the minus strand of NZ_AP019829.2, from coordinate 1,303,523 downwards.
CTTATATAGTGTTACTCCACCTGAAACAACTCTCCCATAGTAATACTTACCTTTTTTTCCTATTTCTATTATTTTACAACCTGCTTCCCATTCAATTCTATAGTCTCTATTTTTCCAATCATTAGAAAAAATATCCCAATAAAAAGCTTCAGGAACAAAAATATTATTTATTACTAACAATTTAAAAGACAGTGCTATTATAGTTATCAAGACTATTAACATAATTTTTTTTAACATTTTTATTACTCCTATCTTCTTTTAGACAATTCTGTTTTTACAAAGTATCTCTATATTGAATTAGTATTGTTATATTTACATTATACTCTCCATTAATTTTTTTATTTTCCCATATGAAGAAGTAAATAAATTAGTATGTCCTAGTGCCGTAAATTCTAAAGTAAAATCTACTATTTTATGTTCTCGGAACCTATTTTCATATTTTCGTTCATTACTATTTTTTCCTTTAATAAAATTTGTCCATTTATTTATAATTTTATTCATTAAACTTGTAGTAGCTTTATCATTAAATAATCTATACATTTCATCTGGCATATAGTCATCCATAATGAATTTTTGTTTATTCCAACTTCTATTCTTTCTTTTTTATTATTTTAACATTAATCATATACAAATGTAAATATCTGTTTAAAGAAAAAAATTAAAAATCTTGCTACTGAAAATTTTCTTATATATATACCGATTAATTTATAATTTTTAAGCATAAAATATGTTAAATAATTTAAAATTTAGAGAATAATGGCTAAAATCTTTCAAAAGACAAATTTCAGTTTTTTAAGTTTCTTTTTTTATAAAATTTATTCAGTTTAAATTCATTCAAAAAATATCTTTTTTATGATATTATAGTTATATCAAAGATATAATTTTGATATTTAAAATAAAAAAAATTGTAAGGAGATGATGCTATGAAAAATCAAAAAAATTTTTTTAAAACAGGAATTTTAAGTTTTTTATTACTAGGAGGATTACTTGCATATGGTGCAACTTCAAATAATCGAAATATTGCAACAAAAATCAGTCGGGAAGAAGCTGTCAAAATCGCTAAAAAAAATACACCGAATGGACAATTAAAAAAAGTGAAATTAGAAAATACAAAAAGAGGACCTGTATATGACATTGAATTGTGGGAAGGAAACACTAACACTAAAAAAGAATATAAAATTGATGCAAATACAGGGCAGATTTTTAGAGCAAAAACTGATATAGATGACGATGAATTAAATCCCGCAATAGCAAACACGAAAATTTCAGTCGAGCAGGCAAAAAGCATAGCAAAAAAACAAGCTCCAAATGCAACTTTCAAAAGTATTGAACTTGAAAGAAAAAAAGGAAAGCTGGTCTATAAAGTAGATCTTATAGAAGGAAATACAAAAAAAGAATATAAAATTGACGCAGAAACAGGAGAAATATTAGATTTTGAAATTGACTAAATTAATTATTAATAAATTAGAAAAAATTATTTAAATAATATTAATATTTAACAAAATAAATTTTGATTAAATATGTACTTTTGATAATTTTCATTACTTTTTTTAAAAAGAATTGTTTAGAAAATAAATTTTTTAAACAGTTCTTTTTTGATTATTCATTTTAAATTCACTTTTAAAATATATTTCTGTGCTATATTTATTATATAAGAAAAAGATATGTAAATAAATTTTTATTTTTATAAAGAATAGATTTAAGAAAAAAATTAAATTAATGGAGGAATGATTATGAATATAGCAATAATCGGAACAGGATACATCGGTTTAGTTCAAGGTGTTGTAATGTCGGATTTAGGATTTAATGTTGTCTGTATTGATAATGATGAAGTAAAAATTGAAACGTTAAAACAGGGAAAATCGCCTATTTATGAGCCAGAATTGGAAGAAACTTTAAAAAAGTCATTGAAAAACGGGAAAATTAAATTTACTTTGGATTATAATTCTGGGATAAAAAATGCTGATGTGATATTTCTTGCAGTAGGAACGCCACCTTTGGATGATGGTAGTTCAAATTTGAATTATATCACGGCTGCAATTAAAAATTTAGCTCAATTTCTTTCAAAAGATAGCCTTATTATTACAAAATCAACTGTTCCGATGGGAACAAACAAAAAAATTAAAAAAATTATTTTAGATGAATTAAAAAAAAGAAATATGGGTAATCTTAATGTATCAGTTATTTCAAATCCTGAATTTTTAAGGGAAGGAAAGGCTGTTTACGACTTTTTAAATCCTGATAGGATTGTTGTGGGAATTGATGAAAATGATAATAAAGAAAAAATAAAAAAAGAAATTTATAAAATTTATGAATACTTTTTAAAAAAACAAATTCCAATAATTTTTACAAATCTTGAAACGGCAGAATTGTCCAAATATTCTTCAAATGCGTTTTTGTCTGTAAAAATATCATTTATTAATGAAATGGCGATGCTTTCTGAAAAGACAGGAGCAAATATTGAAGATGTTTCAAAAATTATGGGATTTGACCACAGAATTGGAAATGAATTTTTGAATGCAGGACTTGGTTTTAGAGGTTCCTGTTTTCCAAAAGACACTCTTGCGATACTAAATATTGGAAAAAATAATGATTGTGAGATGAGTATTGTAAATTCTGCTGTGAAATTTAATGATGATTTGAAAGATATTTTGATAAAAAAGATAAAAAATAAACTTGGAAGCACAAAAGATAAGACAATTTCAATCTTGGGACTGTCGTTTAAGCCAGAAACTGACGATATAAGGGAATCCCCTGCGATAAAAATAATAAAAAAATTGATGAATTTAAGAGCAAAAATCAAAGTTTATTGTCCTCAAGGAATGGAAAAGACAAAAAAAGAACTTGAAAACTATTCAGATTGTATTAAATATTGTAAAAATGAATATGAATGTGCCAAAAATTCAGACTGTCTAATTTTGACTACAGAATGGGAACAATTTAAAAATATGGATTTAGAGAGAATAAAAAATGTTATGAAAAGTAATTATTTTTTTGATTTTAGAAATATGTTTTCAGATAACGAAAATATTAGAAATTATTTTCACTATTATCCGATTGGGAGAAATTAATGTGCTTTTATTGTAAATTTGAAAAAAGGAGGAAAAATTATGGAAATATCATTTGTTGTACCGATTTTTAATGAAGAGGAGAATATACCTCTTCTAGTGGAAAAACTGGAATTGGCTGTAAAAGGGAAATATAGTGAATATGAATTTATTTTAGTTGACGATGGGAGTACTGATAAATCAAAGGAAATTCTTGAAAAATTGTCAAAAGATAAAAAATATTTGAAACCTATTTTTTTTAAGAAAAACTGTGGACAAAGTGCGGCACTTTCGGCAGGGTTTAAGTATTGCAGCGGAGATATTGTCGTGTCAATGGATGGAGATTTGCAGACAAATCCAAAAGATATTTCTCTTCTTATCCCATATTTAAAGGAATATGATATGGTAAACGGAATGCGTGCGACAAGACAAGACGGCTTTTACAGAAAACTGGTTTCATTAGTTGGAAATTCATTTAGAAATTTTATTACAAAAGACAATATTCGCGATACAGGTTGTCCTTTAAAAGTGTTTAAAAGGGAAGTTGTAAAATCTTTTTACCTGTATAAAGGAATGCACAGATTTTTACCCACACTTGCAAAAATAAATGGATTTTCTGTGATTGAAATAGCGGTACCGCATTACGACCGTATTTATGGAAAATCTAAATATACGACTTTTAATAGACTATTTGTCGGATTTGAAGATGTATTTGCGGTGAGATGGATGAAAAAAAGGAGAATAAACTATGAAATTACCGACAAAAAAAATTACTAAATTCAACTTTTACAAAGATTTTAAGTTAAAAAGAATAAAAATAAAATTTAAATTTGAATATTTTATTCCAATTGTGTTAATTCTCGTAACATTACCACTTTTTAATCGAATGTTTACTCAGAGAAATGAATTAAAATATTTGTATATTGCTCAAGATATAATAAAAAATAAAAATCCATTTGTGTATTATTTATCTGGAAAACTTTATACGGACAAACCGCCATTATTCTTTTGGATAATTATCTTTTCAAAATTTATTTTTAGAAATTATTATACTTACGGAATTGTTATTTTTAACATATTTATTGAAAGTTTTTTACTCATAAAATTATATAGATTTTTAAAAATAAAATTTGATGAGAATATTGCTATAATGTCAATATTTATAACATTTACAGGAATTCTTCAATATGTTTCTGTAATAGTAGTTAGAATGGACATTTATCTTAGCTGTTTTATAGCTTTATCACTTTTAAATTTTTTTGAATGTTATGAAAAAAATGATTATCAAAAAAATTGGATAACTTTTGTCTACATTGGATTTGCCTTTTTATTTAAAGGAATTGTGGGACTTTTGACTCCATTATTAGTGATAATTCTTTTCAAATTTACAGCTTCAAAAAAATATTCCTTAAAAGAAGCAGGATTTTACAAAGGATTAGCAATAATTCTAGCATTTGTCCTATTTTGGATAATTCCAGCCTACATAAGTTTAGGAAATATTTTCATTAATGAATTATTTTTTAAACAACTTTTTGGAAGAGCAGTGAAAGCTTTTACTCATAAAAGACCGTTTTATTATTATTTATATACTTTACCAATGACAGTATTTCCGTGGACTGTGTATTCGGTGTATGTAATGTATAAATCCATTATTTCTTGGATTAAAGAAAAAAATACGAACGATTTTGAAAAATTTCTATTAATATGGATTTTTTCAACATTATTTTATTTGTCAGTTTCAAGCAGCAAACTTGTCATTTACTTACTTCCAATTGTAACTCCAATTGGAATTTTGACGGCTATAAATTATAGAAAAATCCCTTTTGAAACAAAAAATATTCTTTTTTTCATAACAATTTCTATTTTTATAGTAGCTTCAATCGTTATGATTTTCTCAAATTCAAGAGATTTTGTTCCATTTAAAGTAATTTCCATTTTTTCACTATTTAATATAGGAATAGTGAGTTTATTATTATTTTTAAAAGCTGGAAAAAAAGCAGGATTTATATTTTTGGGATTGCTATTTCCAATAGTTACTTTTGTTGCAGGATTTAATATAAGTAAAATAAACAAAATGACAGATGCGAGAAATTATGATTCAAACTATCTTTACATAGAAAAAAAATAAAACTAGACAGGAGAAAATAAAATGGAAAAAATATTTATAATTTTAGGATTAGCAGGACAACTGATGTTTTCCGCAAGATTTTTAGTTCAATGGATTGCGAGCGAAAAAAGAAAAAAAAGCGTTGTTCCAATTTCATTTTGGTTTTTAAGCCTTTTTGGAAGTTTTCTTTTATTAATTTATGCAATTTACAGAAAAGATATTGTCTTTACTTTGGGACAATTATTTGGATTTATCGTTTATATAAGAAATTTACTTATTATTAAAAATACTGAAAAAATAGAAAAAAATATAAAGAAAGGAAAATTGAAATAAAATGGAAACTTATTTAATCACAGGTGGAGCAGGATTTATCGGCTCCCATCTTGTAAAAAAATTGCTGTCAGAACATTTTAAAATAATTGTAGTTGACAATTTTGACGATTTTTACAATTACAAAATCAAAATTTCCAATTTGTGTGAAGCGACAAATACTTTTTTTGAAATAAAATATGATAAAAAAGAAAAAAATCTAAAAGAATTTGTCAACTTTATAAATAATGCAGATAAAAATATGATTTTATTAAACAAAGACATCAGAAATTTCGATGACTTAAAAGAAACTTTTAAAAACTATAAATTTGACGGAATCGTGCATTTGGCGGTAAAAGCTGGAGTGCGACCATCTTTTGAAAGACCGTTGGACTACGAAGAAACAAATATAAAAGGAACTTTAAATTTATTGGAATTATGTAAAAAATTTAAAATTAACAATTTTGTTTGTGCTTCTTCATCTTCAGTTTACGGAGATACACCAAAACTTCCTTTTTCAGAAAGCGATAACATAAAAAAAACTTTATCGCCTTATGCTCTAACTAAAAAAACTTGTGAAGAAATGGCGTATCTATATTACAAAAATTACGGTATAAAAGTCATAATGCTCAGATTTTTTACAGTTTATGGACCAGGACAGCGACCAGATTTAGCCATTCATAAATTTGCAAAAAAATTGAAATACAATGAAAAAATATCAATTTATGGAGATGGCAAGACAGGACGGGACTATACTTATATTGATGATATAATCGCAGGAATCACAGCTTCAATAAAATTTATAAACAAAAAAAATGAATGTTACGAAATCTTCAATCTTGGAAACAACAGAGTAATAACTCTTATGGAAATGGTAAAAATAATGGAAAAAATTTCAGGCTACAAAGCTGATTTAGAATTTTGCGTCTTTCAAAAAGGGGATATGCCGATGACATACGCTGATATTTCCAAAGCCAAAAAACTTCTTGGCTACAATCCAAAAACGGATTTTGAAGATGGAATAGAAAAATTTTTTGCATGGTTTGAGAAAAAAGAAAGTAAAATATAATATTTTTAAAAACGATTTGTTTGATATACAAATGAAAAAAAAGCACATAGAAAAAATAACTCTAGTAGCACAGAAAGTCAATATTTATTGGCTTTTTTTTAAACTATATATAATATATATGAAATCATATAAAAAATATATATTATATATCGTTGACACAATTTATGATTGGTATTATAATTAAAATATAGTTGAGAAATTAAATTAAAAGAGGTTATGATGGGAGGAAAAAATGGGTATGAATTTAACATACAAGATTTTGAAAAAAAATCTTCTAAAAGGAGAATTAAAAGCAGGTAACGAAATCGCCGTAAGAGTTAATCAAACACTTACACAAGATTCCACGGGAACGATGGCGTATTTACAGCTAAATGCGATGAATATTGACAAAGTAGCAACGGAAATTTCTGTGGCTTATGTCGATCACAATATGTTGCAATCAAGTTTTGAAAATGCAGATGATCATGAATTTATTAAAACATCAGCTGAAAAGCATAATATTGTTTTTTCAAAACCTGGAAATGGGATTTGTCATAGATTGCATTTGGAAAGATTTGGGAAGCCAGGAAAAATATTGATTGGGTCAGATAGCCACACACCTACTGGTGGAGGACTTGGAATGCTTGCAATTGGAGCAGGTGGACTTGATGTTGCGATTGGTATGGCAAGAGGTCTTTATTATTTGAAAGTTCCAAAAGTTTATAACATCGAACTTAGAGGGAAATTACAACCTTGGGTATCAGCTAAGGATGTAATTTTGTATGTGTTGAAAGAATTGACAGTAAAAGGTGGAGTTGGATTTGTAATGGAATATACTGGAGAAGGTATAAAATCTCTATCTGTTGAGGATAGAGCCACTATTACAAATATGGGAGCTGAATTAGGAGCTACAACTTCGATTTTCCCAAGTGATGAAAATACAAAGATTTTCTTGGAAAAACAATCACGTGGAGAAGATTTTGTAGAATTATTGCCTGATGAGGATGCAGTTTATGATGAAAAATTAGTTGTTAATTTAGATGAATTAGTGCCACTTGCGGCTTTCCCTCATAGTCCTGATAATGTGCATGAAATTCCAAAAGACAAAAAATTGAAAGTTGATCAAATTGCAATTGGTTCATGTACAAATTCATCTTATTCAGATTTTATGAAACTTGCAGCAATTTTAGATGGGAAAAAAGTTCATCCAGATGTGAGTCTTGTTTTATCGCCAGGTTCAAGTAATATTATGAAAATGATTTCAGAAAATGGAGCATTGGCTAAATTTATAGCGGCTGGAGCAAGACTACTAGAAGCTGCGTGCGGACCTTGTATTGGAATGGGACAGGCACCAAAAACAAATGGTATCTCACTTAGAACATTTAACAGAAACTTCAAGGGAAGATGTGGAACAATGAGTGCTGGAGTTTACTTAGTTAGTACAGAAACAGCTGCTGCATCAGCAATTACAGGATATTTAACAGATCCAAGAGAATTGGGGGCAGAAATTATTATTGATGAGCCAGAAAAATTTGAAGTTTCAGATAATTATTTCATTTTCCCAAATCCTAATGAAGATGAGGCAAAAAAAGAAAGAGAAACTGTAAAAATTGTTATGGGGCCTAATATTAAGCCATTCCCAATTGGAGAAGAATTAAAAGACAGCTTTACTAAAAAAGTTATTTTAAAAACAGGAGATAACATTACAACAGATGATATTTGTCCATCGAATGCTGCATTATTGCCATTCCGTTCAAATATTCCTAAATTATCTGAACACTGTTTTGAAACAATTATTCCAGATTTCAAAGAAAGAGCTGAAAAAAATGATGGTGGAATTGTTGTTGGTGGAGAAAATTATGGACAAGGTTCAAGCCGTGAACATGCTGCATTATTACCGCTTTATCTTGGTATAAAAGCTGTTATTGCAAAATCATTTGCAAGAATTCACAAAGCAAACTTGATTAACAGTGGAATTATACCATTAGAATTTGAAAATGTAGAAGATTACAACAATATCGATGAATATGACGAATTACAATTATCAGATATTCCAAATTCATTGATAAACGGAAGATTTATTGTTAAAAATCTTACTAAGAATATCGAATTTCCTGCTAAATTCAATGGTTCAGAAAGAGAACTTAAAATCTTGAAATTTGGTGGATATTTGAAATTCGCTACAAGTGATGAATTTTTGAGTTAAAATGTGAATAACAGTAGTTTTATTTTAATTTAGAAGCAAAATTTACTTTTATTTTAAGCTAGAATTACTGTAATTTATTATAAGAAAAATTAGGAAAGGGTGGAAGATAATATGAAAAAAATTACATTAATACCTGGAGACGGGATTGGATATGAGATCTCCGAAAGCTTAGTAAAAATTTTTGATGCTGCAAAGGTTCCTATAGAATTTGAAACTGAAAATGCAGGGTCAGATGTTTATGAAAAAACAGGGGAACTTATACCTGAAAGTCTTTATGAAAGTGTTAAAAGAAATAAAATTGCGATAAAAGGACCTATTACTACACCTATCGGAAAAGGGTTTAGAAGTATCAATGTGTATCTCAGAAAAAAATATGATTTATACACAAATTTTAGACCTTCTAGAAATTTGCCTGGAATTGAAACTCGATATAATAATATTGATTTGGCTATTTTTCGTGAAAATACTGAAGGAATTTATATCGGCGAAGAAAAATATGAAAATGAAGAAAAAACTAGTGCAATTGCTATAAAAAGAATTACGAGAAAAGGCAGTAAACGAATTATCCAAAGTGCTTTTGAATATGCAAAAAATAATGGAATTTCAAAAGTTACAGTTGTTCATAAAGCAAATATTTTGAAATTTACTGATGGAATGTTTTTGGATATTGCGAGAGAAATTTCAAAAGAGTATGAAAATATTCAGTTGGAAAAGCTTATTATTGATAATATGTGTATGCAGCTTGTTACGAATCCAGAAAGATTTAAAGTGATTGTTACGATGAATTTATATGGAGATATTTTGTCTGATTTAGTGGCTGGGCTTGTCGGAGGTCTTGGAGTTGCACCTGGAGCTAATATTGGAGATGACATTGCTATTTTCGAGGCTGTGCATGGATCAGCACCAGATATTGCAGGACAAAATAAAGCAAACCCGCTTGCATTATTACTTTCTTCAATAGAAATGTTAAAATACTTAAAACTTGATAATTTTGCTAAAAATATTGAAAATGCAATTTTAAAAACATTAACTGATGGATGTAAGACTGCAGATTTAGGTGGAAGTGCAACAACTACTGAGTTTACAGATAGAATTATTGAAAATCTGAAATAAGGAGTTGGGAAAAAATGAAAAGCGATTTTATTAATGAGCTGGGAGTTATGTTTACTGAAAACAATTATATTTCAGATGATATTTACAATAAATTAAATGTAAAAAGAGGGCTTAGGAATAAAAATGGAACGGGTGTCCTTGTTGGATTGACAAAAATTGGTTCTGTTTTAGGATATTCAATAGATAAAGATGGAAAGAAAGTTCCATCAGAAGGAAAACTTTATTATCGTGGTATTCCTATTGAAAAACTTGTAGCTCAATTTAGAAAAGAAAAGACTTTCTGTTTTGAAAAAACAATGTTTTTATTACTTTTTGGAAAAGTTCCTTCAAATTTTGAATTAAAAATGTTCATTAGTACTTTAAAAGAATACCAACATTTACCAGATGAATTTATCGAAGATTTTATACTAAGAAAGCCAGGTACTGATATAATGAATCAGCTTCAACGGTCTGTGTTGTGTCTTTATACTTTGGATGAAAATCCAGATGATATCAGTCTTTCAAATTTGATTGACCAATCTCTAAATTTGATTGCAAAATTTCCAAGTCTTCTTGTTTATTGTTATCAAGCATGTAATTACAAGCATTTTAATAAGAGTTTAATCATTCATAATCCAGTAGAGGAATATAGTATTGCACAGAATATCCTTCACATGCTTAGAAGCGATAATAACTTTACAGAATTGGAAGCTGAAGTATTAGACTTAATTTTAGTTATTCATGCAGAACACGGAGGAGGAAACAACTCAACTTTTACTTCTCATGTAGTTTCTTCAACTAGAACAGATACATATTCATCAATTTCAGCTTCAATCGGTTCTTTAAAAGGCCCTATGCACGGAGGAGCAAATTCGATGGTTACAAAAATGGTAGAAGATATTAAGAAAAACACTAATCCTTATGATGAGGTTAAATTGAAAGAATATTTGAAAAAAATTTTTCAAAAAGAAGTATTTGATAAGAAAGGTAGGATTTATGGTATGGGACATGCTGTCTACACAATCTCAGATCCTCGTGCCGTGATTTTAAAGAAAAAAGCTTATGAATTAGCAAAAGAAAAAAAAGCGCTTGAAGAATTTGAATTATTTTCAAGTATTGAAAAACTTACTAGAGAAATTGGAAAGGAACTTAAAGGAAAAAATTTTGAAATTTGTGCAAATGTTGATTTATATTCAGGTTTTGTGTATAAGCTTTTGAATATTCCACAAAATATTTTTACTCCACTTTTTGCACTTTCGAGGATTGCTAGCTGGAACGCACATAGAATGGAACAAATTTTGGTTGATAAAAAATTGATTAGGCCAGCTTATAAGGCAATTGATGAAAATGGAAATGTATTTTTATAAATTCGTAAATCAGGGAGAAAGTTTTGTTCTCCTTGTTTTTTTATAAATTAATTTTTATTTACTGACCATTGTTATTTTTCTATTTATAGGATATAATAAATTGATGTTTCTTGAAAGGAGATATGTCTGTGAGTAAATATAAGGAAGTTTATAATGACATAAAAGAAAAAATTACAAATGGAACATTTAAGGCAAGGGAATTTTTAGAAAGTGAATCTGAACTTGCACGTAAATATTCATATTCTAAAGATACGATAAGAAAGGCACTTTCTATGCTTGAATTGGATGGATATATTCAAAAAATCAAGGGGAAAAATTCGATGGTTTTAGAGAATGGAAGATTTAAAAACAGCTTATCAAATCTTAGGACTTCAAAGGAACTTAACAAAATTGAAAATATTGATATTGCGACTAATTTAGTTGAATTGAGTGTCGTTAGTGGAATTAAGGAAATTATGGATATTTTTGAAGTATCTGAAGAAGTTTCATTTTACAAGGTTTCACGTATTCGTATTTTAGAGGGGGAAGCTCTTGAGTATGAAACAACTTATTTTGATATGAGGATTGTTCCATTTTTGGATAAAAAAATTGCAGAAAGTTCAACTTATGATTATCTTGAAAAAAAATTACATTTGAAAATATCTCATTCACGGCGTGAAATAAAATTTAGGTATGCAACTGAAGATGAAAAGAAATATATGGATTTAAAGGATTTTAATGCAGTCATTGTAGTTGAAAGTCACACTTACTTGTCTAATGGAACATTATTTCAATATGGTATAAATTCCTACAGGCCAGATAAATTTGTATTTTCGACAGTAGCAAAAAGATAGGTTGGTGAAAATTTATGAGAATCTTAGTAATTGAAGATGAAAAAAATTTAAATGATATAATTGTTAAAAGGTTAATTTTAGAAAAATATGGTGTTGACACTTGTTTTAATGGAAATGATGCGCTTGAATATATTTTTTCAACTGAATATGATGTTATTGTATCGGATATTATGCTACCAGGAATAGATGGATTTGAGATTTTAAAGAGAATAAGAAAAAAGGAAATAAAAACACCAGTTTTATTACTTACTGCATTAGATGGAATTGAAGATAGGGTAAAAGGACTTGATTATGGAGCTGATGACTATTTGGTGAAACCATTTGCATTTGATGAGCTGATGGCAAGAATAAGAGTGCTTTTACGAAGAAATTCAACAAATGGAAATTTCAATGCAAGTAATGTATTTTCAATTGCAAATTTAAGAGTAAACTGTAATTCTCACGATGTTTTTCGTGATGATGTTCCAATAAAACTATCAACAAGAGAATTTACAATTTTAGAATACATGATAAGAAATAAGGAACGTGTTCTTTCAAGAGAACAAATCGAGCAGCATATATGGAATTATGACTATGAGGGTGGTACAAATGTTATTGATGTTTATATTAGATATTTAAGAAGAAAGATTGATAAGGATTTTGATCCTAAATTAATTCACACAGTCCGTGGAATTGGTTATGTTCTGAAAGTTGAATAAATTTAAAGCTAAATTAATTTATTAAAATAATTATTTAGAAGTAGTTTTTGAAAAATAAAAGCCGAAAAAGAAATCGAAATAGGGAAAGTAAAAACATGAAAAGATTTGTTAATAGTAACTGGATACAATTAAAAATAGGTCTATGGTATATGGGAATTATGATTTTGCTTGTACTTTCTTCATTATATATTGTATTTTATATAAGTGAAAATATTATTCATTCAAGTGTGCGAACTTATTTAAAAGATGTTGTAATTCACAGGCTTGACTATTTAACTATAAAAAATGGAGAAATTATAATTGACAGCAATTTTGATACGATGATTCAAAATGTGGAAATTTCCATTTATGACAAGGATTTCAAATTTCTGTATGGAAATTCTCCAAATGGATTTGAGATGGATAATAAAAAATCGAAGGATGATAAAATTATAATTGTAAGAAGTCATAATCAAAAGTGGTATGTTTATAATAAAATGATTAATCTTGGGAGCTATGGAAAAGTATGGATTCGAGGAGTAATGCCTAATATTGGACAATCTAATGCTATTGAAACGGTCATTCATATTTCCTTTATAATTTTGCCGTTTTTTCTCATACTTTCAGCAATTGGAGGATATATTATTACAAAAAATGCTTTTACACCAATTAAGAAAATTAGGAAAATTGCAGAAGAAATTAACGAAGGAAATGATTTATCACAACGTATTGACCTTGGAAAAGGCGATGATGAACTTCACACTCTTGCAAATACTTTTGATGTGATGTTTGACAGGCTTCAAACGTCCTTTGAAAATGAAGTGCAGTTTACTTCAGATGTTTCCCATGAATTAAGAACTCCTATTACAGTCATACTGACACAGTCAGAATATGGAAAAAACCATATAAAATCAGTTGAAGAAGCAAAAAATTCCTTTAAAATTATCGAAAAGGAAGGACAAAAAATGTCAAAACTGGTGTCGCAGTTATTAACTTTGGCACGTATGGAACGTGGAAAACAAAAATTGAATTTGGAAAACATCAATTTAAGTGAATTGCTGGAAATGACTGTCGAAACTCAAATTTGTGCTGCAGAAGCTAAAAATATAAAATTTATCACAAAAATTGTCCCAGAGATTTATGCAAAAATTGATGAAATGATGATTATGCGAGTTTTTACAAATCTAATATCAAATGCAATTTCCTATGGAAAGCCAAATGGAACAATTATTATTGAATTATTTTTAGAGGAAAATAAAATTATCAGTAAAATTTCTGATGATGGAATAGGAATTCCGAAAGATGAACTAGATAAAATATGGCTACGATTTTATCAAGTGGATCCGTCTAAAAGTGGTGATAGCTCAGGACTTGGACTTTCTATGGTAAAAAAAATTATAGAGCTTCATAATGGAGAAATTTTTGTGGAAAGTAAATTGGGAGCAGGAACAACTTTTATAGTAATCTTGTAAAAGAAAAAATGTTAAGTAAAAAATTAAAAAAATTTATCACTCTGAAATACCGATTAATTGGAATTAATATACAAGATTAAAAAAATTTTCAAAAAATGAAAAATTCTCATTTTTCTTTAATGTTTATGTGGTATTATTAAATTGTCAGAAGGAACGATACATAGCTCAACTTAAAGTATCAGATTTATTTACTCGAGTAAAGCAATTTAATTTAAATAGTTTACGTGAAAATGAAAAAATTATATTAGTGTTATGAAGAAAGGAGAAATTTAGTAATTGTATATTATGAAGAAAAAGGTATTATAAATAGATAGATATTTTAAAATGGAAGGGAGGTCGGCTTGTGAAAATCAGATTTTTAAAAATGACGTTATTAGGAATGTTATTAGCCAGTTTACTAGTTTTTTCAGGCGGAAAGGAAAGAAAAAAATTGAATGTAATCAAGGCAAAACAGATTGCTCTAGCCAAAGTTCCCGGAGCGACATTTGCAAATGTTCTTGAATTTGATGTGGAAGATAATAGGTTTTATAAGGGTAAAATTAATTATCGGAATGTTGCTTATAATTTTGAAATAGATGTTTATACTGGAAAAGTAATTAATTGGAGTGAAGAAAAAAGTAGTAATAAATAAAAAAGTGTTTATGGAGAAAGTATATGATAAATAGAATAATAAAAAAGGAAAGTTTTAACTATACAATTACTTTAGTAATATTTCTTCTTTCTATCAGTTTCTTGACAAAGGGAAGTATTATTGGGCAAAGAAATAAAATGGAGTTAGTGCCGAAAATTAATATAAAAACTTCTGACACACAAATAACACCAAATAAAGCAAAGGAAATTGCATTGGCACATGCTGGAGTTGCAGAGGCGGCTGCTAATTTTAAAAAGATTAAATTAGATAATAAAAATGGAAAATCTATTTATGAAATAGAGTTTATTGCAAATAAATCTAGATATGAATTTATTGTTGATGCAAAAAATGGTTCAATTATAAAATTTGAAAAAAGATAATTGTGTTTAAATAAAGAAAGAGTTAAATAAAAGTGATGAAAAATGAAAAAATTTAAAGTAAAAAAATAGAGACTATTATTTATTAATTTAAAAATAGTCTTTTTTTTGTATATTAATATTAATTAATAAGTTTATTACTTTATAGTATTACCCATTTAAAAAACAGAAATCTATTTTAATTATTTGAAAATAAATATCAGGTTTAATCTACTAAAAGATCTATAATAAATTCGATATTTAAATAGGATTTAGTATTAAATATTAAAATAATAGTAAAACTAAACCTCGTTAAAAATCGGAAACTAGAATTTATTTAATAGCAAGAGATTTTGCTTTAAAATATTTATAATAAAACAACTATTTTAATGAGGATTAGTTTTTTAAAAAGTTAATATATAATTCAAAATATATTTGTTACATCATTCCAAGATAAGCTGCTCCTAAAATTCCAGCATCATTTCCAAGAGTGGCTGTAGCAAGTTTTAAATTTTCAAGAGTTGACGGGAATGCGACATCTTTTAATTTTTCCTTTACACGGTCAAACAAAATATCCCCAGAAAGTGCAACTCCTCCACCAATTACAACAATTTCAGGATCTAATGTACTAAGCAAATTTCCGATACCAAAAGCTAATTTTTCAGCTTCGTAATCCACAAGTTCAAGTGAAAATTTATCATTTTCTTTAGCAGCATCAAATACATCTTTTGCTTCCAATTCTCTGCCTTTTGTCATTTCATAAAGCAAATTTTGCTTGTTTACTGCAAGACGGCTATTTGCTTCACGAATTATTCCAGTAGCAGAAGCATAGGCTTCCCAGCATCCCTTTTGTCCGCATCCGCATAATTTTCCATTTGGTTCAATTTTTATATGTCCAACTTCTCCACCGGCTCCATTTTCTCCACTGACAAGTTTTCCATCTACAATAATTCCACCACCAATTCCAGTTCCAATAGCAAGTCCTAATACGTTTTTATATCCTTGAGCTGCACCTTTCCACATTTCTCCAAGTGTGATAACATTGACATCATTATCAACTTTTACTGGTTTTCCAAGATTTTTTTCAAATTCTAGTGCAAGGTCAACTCCGTTTTTCCAAGGGAAATTTGCCCAGAATTTAACAATTCTAGAATTTAGTACAGGACCTGGAACTCCTACACCAACTGATAAAACATCATCAAAGCTGATGTTGCTTCCTTCAACTTGAGTAAGCAAAATTTTTGACAATCTTTGAATTGTTTCTGAAAATCCTTCCATTGAATCGGTTTTTACAATAGTTTTAAAAATAATATTACCTTTTTCATCTACAAGTCCAATTTTTGTATTAGTTCCTCCTAAATCAATTCCTACATAGTATTTCATAAGTCCTCCTAATCATTATAATTTTTTTATATATGTTTTATTTATTTGAAATTAAATATAAATTATTATTAATACTAGTCTACCTCATTTATTTGGTATTGTCAATATTAAAGATTTACTTTTGTGCCATGTCTTTTGATTTTTCTGTGCAGGCTTTAACTGCTTCCATTACAGTTCCCCTAAATTTACCATCTTCTAGTACTTTTAAAGCAGCAATTGTAGTTCCTCCAGGAGAAGTCACTTCGTCCTTCAAAATGCCTGGATGTTTTTTTGTTTCAAGCATCATTTTGGCAGAACCTAAAACAGCTTGAGCAATTATTTCATAAGCCTTATTTCTAGGCATTCCTTCTAAAACTCCGCCATCAGCAAGGGCTTCTATAAACACATAGACGTATGCTGGAAGAGAACCGCTAATTCCAGTATAAACATGCATAAGTTTTTCTTCAATTTCTACACTTTTCCCAAAACTATTTAACAATTTAAAGATAACATTTTTTTCATTTTCTTCAATATTTGAATTAAAGGAAACTGCTGTCATTCCCTGCATAACTTGAGCAGGTGTATTTGGCATTGTCCTTACTACTTTTTTATCATTTCCAATATTTTTTTCAATAAAGTCAATGCTAACTCCAGCTGCAATTGATAAAATTATTGTATTTTTATCCAATTTATCTTTAATTTTTTTCAAAACTATTGGTACAATATTTGGTTTTACCGAAAGAATAAGAATGTTGCTTTTTTCTACAAGCTCATTTTCACTTTCAGCTGCTTTAATACCGTATTTCTTTACTAAGTTTTCAACTTTTTCTTGATTTAAATCAAAAACAGTTATATCATCACTTACAAGAAAGTTAGAAGTTATAACACCTTTTAATATCGAACTTCCCATGTTTCCAGCTCCAATAATTCCTAATTCCATTTTAAATCATCTCCTTTTTTTTGCTTATTTTTCATTTTTTACTTTAAAAATTTTTTTGCTTTTTTTATAAATAGTTTCATTAATTCCCAATTTTAAATTCACAAGACAAGCTATCACAAAAAAATAATCTGAAAGCCTATTTATATATTGAAGTCCGATTTTATTTACATTTTCGCCTGCTTCAATTACAGCTATCATTTTTCGTTCCAAGCTACGAGTGCTTGTCCGCATAAGATGAAACATGCTTGACATTCTGCTTCCTCCAGGAATTACAAAACATTCTAATTTAGGCAATTGTGGAATATATTCATCCATTCTTTCCTCAAGCCATTTCACATCATCAATTGTTTGCTTGTACTCTCGTAATCCATCAGGAGTCGCAAGGTCACTTCCACAGTCAAAAAGTTGCTGCTGTATATTTTCACATTCTTCACGTATCTTTCCAAGTACATCATTCAGCTTTTCATCTTCACGAATTTCGGCAATAATTACTCCAAGTAATGAACAAACTTCATCCATCGTTCCATACGCTTCTACTCTAACATGAGTCTTGCTGACTCTTTGTCCACCATAAAGTCTTGTAAAACCTTCATCACCATATTTTGTGTATATTTTCATAAATATCAACTTCTTTTAATATATTTTTATTATTTTACAATAATTTTTTAATTTTTAAATTTCATATAAATTATCTATAAATTCATCAAAATTATCCGCTATTTTTATAACAAATGTAAATGCGTAATAAAAATAAATTCCTCCATTCACTTTGTGTAAAAGAAAAATTTCATCTTCTTTATTTTCAATTAAATCAAGCGGAATCAAATCATCTCTTAATTTTTCCTCGTTATCTAATCCAATATGAGGAGAGTGTTTCCAATTTTCCACACATTCCTCTAAAACTCTATCTTCAAAGAATAATCGCCATACACTTAATAATTTTTTATCGCAAAAAAAGGCTTCTATTTCTTCATTAAACATTTCTTTTTCTTCTTCATCTTCCAAATCGTAAGCATCTTTATACATTTCATATAAAATTTCTTTAATTTTTTCATAAGTTTCATTTTTTAATTTATAACCATATTTTCCAGAACAATAAATAGCATCATTTTCTTCTATCAAATTTCTATATTTATTTAACCCTAATTTATCAAGTAATTCTGTTGATAAATATTTTCTTTCATCAAAATTTTTTCTTTTATCCAGTTCAAAATACTCCATCATTTCTTATATTTTCTCCTATTAATTATTATTTCATTTGCTAACAATTTCCACACTTTTTCTATAAAATATTAGACCAATATTTACTTTTCCTTATTTTTCCAATAATCCCACTACTTCAATATGCCCAGTCTGCGGGAACATATCCACAGGAGTAACTTTTTTTAATACATACCCATTTTCAGTCAAAATCTTCACATCTCGTGCAAAAGTGGCAGGATTGCAGGAAATATAGACAATTTTTTCGATTCTATTCTGTACAACACTCTTTAATGCTGATTCTTCGATTCCTCGTCTTGGCGGGTCAAAAACTATTGCTCCGACATTTTCTCTCTTCAAAATTTTTGGGAGTTCCTTCTCAACTTTTCCATTTACAAATTCTACATTTTGAATGGAGTTTTCATAAGAAGTTAGTTTTGCGGCAAGTGTTGAACTTTCCACGCTTTCAATTCCAATAACTTTTTTTATGTTTTTTGAAAGCATCATTGCAATGGTTCCAGTTCCTGAAAATGCGTCAATTACTGTTTTTTCGTAGATTTTATCAATATTTTTATTTTCTTCATTCAAAAATTTTATTGCAACATCGTAAAGTTTTAGTACCTGTTTTTTATTAATTTGAAAAAATGAATTTGGATAAATTTTGAATTTTAATCCTTCCATTTCCTCTTCCAAATACTGACTTCCAAATAAATGGACATTTTTACCTAAAATTACGTTATTCTGTTCAGTTTTTACAGAAATATAGATTGATTTTATGTAGTCATTTTCATCGTACATATCTTCCAGTACTTTTGAAAGCTGATTATACTGCGAATTTTTATTTACGACAACAACTATCATAACTTCATCTTTTTCATTATTTCTAATCATTATCTGCTTCAAAAATCCAGTATTATTCACTTCGTTAAAAACTTTAAATTCCTTTTTTGTACCTGCAAAACTATTTACTTTCTCCAAAAATTTATCAATAATTATTTTGGCAATTTCTGACTTTAGAAGACTTTTTTTAGCTGAAAATACATTGTGGGACTTTCTTGAATAAAATCCCGTCTGAATAATTCCATTCTTTTTGAAAAATGGTTCAGCCGTCTTGTTTCTATAATTAATTTTTTTATCACTTCCAATAATTTTACTAATTTTTACTTTTCTCAAATCAATTTCAGCAATCTTTGTCAACACTTCTTCAAGCATTTTATCCTTATATTCAAGCTGTTTCTCATATTTAAGCATTCCAAAATCACAGCCATCAAAATCCTCAAAACTAATTTTGGACAAATCTTCAATCCTGTCCTTTGATGGTTCAATTATCCTAGTTATAAGCCCTCTTGCATACGACTTTTTTACCGAGATAATCTCCACTTCCAATTTATCTCCTGGCACACTCATCGGTACAAATACTGTAAACCCATCAACTCTTCCAAGTCCTTCTCCACCAAACACTATTTTTTCTATTTCAATTTCCAGCTTTTGCCCAACTTCATAATTATTTTTTATTTTATTCATCTTATTCCTTTTTTATTTCAAATATTCTAAAATATTTTTCAATTGTAATCCCATTCCGATTTTTAAACTTTCCTCATCAATATTAAATTTTGGATGGTGCAGATCGTAAATTAAGCCTTTTTCTTCCACTCTTGTTCCTAGTCTGAAAAAACATCCAGGGATTTCATTTAGAAAATAACTAACATCTTCAACATCCATTCTAGGCTGCTTTATTAGTTCCAAAGCACTTTTACCATACAAATCAACAATGTTATTTTCTACTCTTTCTGTCATTTCGTCATTATTAATTACAGGTGCATAACCACGTACAATATCAACATTTACTGTTCCACCTAATGCTTCTACAAATTTTGGTAAATCTCTTTCTAATGTTTCGATTATAAATGTTCGTGTTTCTTCAGACATTGTTCTAGCTGTTCCCTTCATTTCCACTTTGTCACAGACAACATTATCAGCAAAACCCCCATTAAATGCCCCAATTGTAATTACAGACTCTTCTCTTGGGTCAATTCTTCGGCTAACTATTGACTGTAGGTATTCCATAACTTTCGCTCCGATTAAAATTGCATCTACTCCTTTGTGTGGTAATGCAGCGTGGGCAGAAGTACCATTTATCGTAAGGTGTATTCTTGCTGATGAAGCATGTGCTTTTCCATACTTTATCCCAATTTTCCCAAGTTCTATTTCTGGAGCCATGTGTAATGCAAAAAAAGCATCTATTTTTTTATCTTTTTCCTTTTCAAATTCCAATGCTCCAGCTTTTATCATTCTGTCTGATCCTCCAGAAGTTTCCTCGGCAGGCTGAAAGAAAAATCTTACAGTTCCATTCCATTTATCCTTATTTTCTGCCAAAATCTTTGCTACCCCAAGCTGAATAGTTGTATGTGCATCGTGTCCGCAAGCATGCATTTTACCAATATTTTTTGACTTGTACTCAACTTCATTTTCTTCCAAAATTGGTAATGCATCAATATCCGCACGAGTTGCAACTGTCTTATTTTTCATATTTTCCTTATCATTATAGATTGTCGCAACCACTCCAGTATTTATAATTTCAAAAAATTCAATACCATTTTCTGTCAAAAATCTTTTTATCAATTTACTTGTTTCAAACTCTTCATCCCCAAGTTCAGGGTTTTCGTGAATAGTTCTTCTAACTTTTACCATTTCATCATAAATTTTATCAACATTTTCCTTTATAAATTTATTTATTTCTTGTGAATCCATTTTTATCACTCACTTTCTAAAAAATTATTTAATTTCATTATATCAAAAAATATTGGCTTTGTAAATTTTTGAAAAATAAAACAAATAGTAGCGGTATTTATAAAAAATGATTGGATATGAACAAGAGAAGCAAGAAGATACATAAAGAAATTAATGAAAATCTTCATTTTCCAAAATAAAATCTCTAACCTTTTCAGCAACCTCCTTTTTAGCAAAAAATATTTTCTCATATTTAAAAGATTTAGTAAAAATAAAAGTTAAAGATGAATAACTTCCTCCGCGATTATAAACTCTATCAATTTTTATATCAGAAATCCAAGAATAAGGAATTATGTACGCTGGATAGATAGAAAATAAATATCTGCTTCCAATTTTTAAATCACTTTGTGCGACCATTCCAGTTTTAACTATTTTCTCAGAGTTGATAAAATCTTCTTTTGCATAATTTAAAAATCTGTATTTTTCTAAGTTATCTAGCATTTCGGCTAATCTTTTATTCTCTTTCTTTTTCATAAATAAGGCAAATAATAATAGAAAAAGTACAATAAACCATAAAAAAATAGGAATACCAAATTTAATAAATACAGATGACATAGGATTTATCGGAAAATCAGAAAACTCTTGTGCAAATTTTAACTCTTTTAGATATTCAGCATATCCACCGAATAAGATATAAATGGTGTCTATCGCTAATAAAAAAATTTCTGCACAGTAAACTGGTTTTGCTGTTCTTTCCATTTTTAATAAATTATAAAAAAATTCTCGTGGTTTTAAGTCTTTTAAAGCATCACTAATTTCAGCGGATATAATTTTTTGCATGTTTCTTTTTCTTAATGATAAAGAAAAAAATATTGATAAAATAAATAAAAATGGTATAAACATTGTTCCTATAATTATTTCATATATTCCCATTTAAAACACTTCCTTTTTAGTATAAGATTTGTTATTTTTAATAAATATAATTAAATTTTTTAAAATTCTATAACTACAACATTCGAAGTTTAATTATAATTAATAGTGTATGGTATCGAATATTCCTTCAAAATAGGTGTCAATTTATTAATTTCATCTAAAACCATTTGTTCAGTAACAAAAAATGTAAATTTACTTGTTTGAAAAAATCGTTTGACTACTTTTGAATTTATCGTATGAATCTTTATCAATCCTCTGCAACTGTTACGAAAACGACTGCAATAAAATTCTATGTAATCAATATCAGAAAGTGGAATCTTTTTTGTAGGCATAGAGTTTAGGCATAAAATTTCATTTTCTATGTAAAAACATTCCATTGTATTTTTTCTTGTTATTAAATAGATAATAGTTGTGATACTAATAATAAGTATTACCAATTGCAATATCAACATAAAAATAAACATTGTATTTTTCTCCTTATTTTTTGAATAAAATGAGTATAATTTGTAATTTTGTAATCTTAAAAAAAATTTTTATTTCTAAAATCATATAGACTCTTAGAAATATTCGTATAAATCATCAATCATCACATTATATTTTGTAAAATATTTTTTCAGCAAACAATAATCAGTTGGCTTGATAGACATTTCAACAAATTTTTTCTCTTCTTTATCAAAAATTTGAAAAGTGGGATTTCTTTCTTTTCTGCCTTTTCCAGCATTAGCCGCATAAAATTTGGCATAACGGATATTATCAATTTCTATAAATTCTATTTCATTGTTTTCATATAATAATTTTATAATTCTTCCACTTATAATTAAAGAATATTTTCTTTTTTTGAGATTTTCCAAAAAAAAGCTAAAATTGACGGCAATCGTTATAATCATAAAAATAACGAAAAAAATATCTTTTGATGTAAAATTTTTTAACAATTCATTTAATTTAAAATAGAGTATTGTAATAAACATAATAAATAATATAATACACAAAAAAATATATGAATTATCTTTTAGTGGATGAATTTCAAATTCATATGGCAATGTCGTTTCTTCAAGTTGTTTCAATTTTCTTTCGATGAAAGAAATATTTACTTTTATAACAATAGCCAAAAATAAAAGAAAAAAAACTGAACCTCCACTATAAATCAAAAATATTATTTGTTTTGGGGAAGTTTTATCTAAAAAATATAATTGCATTAGAGCAATGATAAAAAATATTAATGATAAAATCAAAAATATTTTTACAAATTTTTTCTGTCTTGGAATATTAGGAATCAACATATCTAATTTTTCATCAAAGATATAACCCCATCTTTTACGATTTTTATCCATTTTATGCCTCCTAATTTCATTTTTAGAAATAATATTTTAAAGTCATTTTATTTTAATTAACAGATATTTCCAGCAATCCTAAAATTTTTTCTTTACTTAATGGCTCAACAAGAATATATGAAGCGTCGATAAAATGATACTTATCTTTTGGTAATTTTTTTATAAAATCATTATAATCTAATTGACCAACAACTTGATAACTGTTTGGATCATTTTCATCTCCGTCAATAATTACCAGTCCAATATTCCAGAAAGCAATATCTTCATTTTTAACCATATCTGAATTTTCAAATTCAACACTAGGTTTATAAGGAAGTATCATTCTAAGATTTTGTGTAAGAGTATAAGTTCCTATTATTTTCCCGTCTTCCTTATTTCTGAAAAATCGCTGATTTGCCGAGAAGGCATCTAAATATTGTATTTCCTTTACCATATTAGAAAAAGTATCAATAGGGCTATCTGAATTTTCTATTCTATCAATCATTTCCTGATTAAAGGAAACTATTCTATTTATTCCAAAAATACTGTAAAGAGTCGAATCTTCACCTTTAACTCGTGATGAAATTCCTTCTATTCCATAAAGTATATCACCTTCATAGTCAAATTTATCAATATTGTCAACTGTATATTCTTCTCCCGTTTCACTTATAATTTTTGAATCAAATTTTTTAGCCAATGCTTTTATATATTCCAATGCCAGAAGCCAATCTTCTCTGGACGATGGTGTAAAAACCCTTATGCTATAATTTTTATTTTTATTATCATAATACAATTCAAATCCTCTTGCACTTTCCTTACCATCTCCTATTAAAAGACACTGATAATTAGAAACAGGAGATAGCAGCAAATCATTAATATCAATATTTCCAGTATTGTAGGTATAAAGCTCCTTATCCAGCAAACTCAATGCAGTTTCAACATTTAAAATCGGTTCATAACCTAAAAATTTTTTCTTGTTTTTTACATAAAAACTTATACTCATTTTTTAACCTCCGTATTTTTTTTATTTACTAATTTATTATTTTTATCGCCACTTTATTTTTTAATTTTATTCAAATTTCTAAAAAGATATAATACATCATTTTACTAATTTGTTTAATTTTTCTTTCAACTCATCATCAACTTCAATTTTTTCTAAGTTTTTTATATTTTGTATTATTTCATCAGGAAAAATATATCCCTTCCCTTTCCATTTTTCCAATGTATTAGCTGCTCCATATCTCACATTTTCATATGGAGAATTTAGAGCACATATCATTAAATTTTTTCCTATCCCTTCAAAATTTTCTAGAGTTCTAACTGCAACATCTAAAACTGTAAATTCTTCATTTCTAAAATTGATTTTATCAGTAGGAGATCCTTTCATTTTTTCTAATGGTAATCTTTTTTCTACGAGTAAGACAAGTTTTTCTATATTTTCTTTTTTTGATATATCATACATTATATAGGGATTTTTTAAAAGATTACTTTGTAAATATTCTAAAGCATACGGTTCAATGTCTATTTTTATATATTTTGCTATATCATAAGAATATCCTTTCTTCATTAATTCTTTTATATTATTTACAGTTCTTTCAGAATTTAAAATCTCATTGCAAATTTTTATAAAATTATTATTAATTTTTTTGTCATCTTTTATATATTCTTTAATCATCATAACAGCACGATAATCGTTTTCTGTTGAAGATAAATATTTTGCTTTTTTTAAATATCTTTCAATTAGCATTTCTTTATTTTCTAAGGATGAAATTCCAGAAGCAGGTCCTTCATTTAATAAAGCAGTAATTAAATATGAAATGGCATTAAATTTTTTATTAGAAATATTTTCTTCATCTAATAATTCTAGTAAATTTATTTTTTTTACACAAGTTAATGCAGTGTATGCTGGATCTATTTCATTGTGACAGCCTTCTTCCAATATCCACTCTTTTATTATTTCATCATTAGCGGGTTCTAAATATGCGATAGAATGTACTCTTCCCCATCCTTTAACCTTTTTAGCAATTTCAAAAATTTCTTCATTTGAATTTTCTAGTCTAGTTATTATATCTAAACAAAATAAGGTAAACTCGTCAGAAAGAGCCAAAGTTTTTATTATTTCCATTGCTTTAACATCTTTCTCAACTCCCATTAATAATAATACAGCCAAAGAAAATTTTATATTTTCTTTATTTTTAGAAGTTTTCAATTGAGAGATAGTAAATTCATACATATTATTAGCATTTATTTTTTCACTTTCTTGAATAATCCAATTTAGCAAGGAAGTTCTTGATGAAACCATTAAAAAATCTAAATGGTCTAAATTATTTTGAGCTTCTTTAAATTTTCCTTCTGAAATTTGAAATACAATATTCTTCAAAGTTTCTATATTTTCTTCATTTATAGCAGTATGATACAAAAAAACGCCATCCATTGCACCATCTGCCCAAGGAATTCCATTCTCCTCTTCTTGGGGCAAAGCAAAATCTTCAGGTAATTTTCCGCACTCTTGAATAGAAGATTTTATTAATTCATATATAGATAAATTTTTGTTTTCCAATTTTTTATTCTCCTTTTTTTCTAATTTTTTTGTTATCATTAATTTTTTTATTAGAAAAATAATTGTTACTACAACTACAATAATAAGTATATTTTGAAAAAATTTCATAAATCCTCCATTATAATTTTATTATATTTTACCATTCATTTACAGAATATAAAAGAGCAAGCCTAATTTGTGTCAAAAGTTCTTCCGTAAGACTGTCATATTCACTTTCAAGCCCTTTTTTGTGTGCATAATAAGGAGGGCTGTCATTCCAGGAACTCATTCCACCAAAAACATTAGAAATTTTGGCGGAATAAAAAAGTCTTGCATTTATTTTAGGTATTTTAAAAAGAGTTTGTCCATAAAGAGTATTTCTTATATTTTCAAAACTTTCCCCATTTAAAATGTTAAAAGCTTTTCTAAAGATATTTCCAAAATTTGAAAAATTAATTTTATCAGCCAAAGTTGCTATTTTACTTAATATATTTTTAAAATCTTCTGTATTATCATAAAATTTAAGTTTTCCATTGATAGAATTTTCATATTTGTGAGCAGTATAAATAACATTTCGTCCACCACTTGTTTTCTTCCATTTTGGTGTAAAATAAAGAATCAAATTATTTTTAAAATAGCAAATAAGTTTAATTTTACCTGTATTTAAATCGTTGGAAATATTTAAATTTTTAGATGAAACAGGTAATAAAATTTTTATATCTTCTAAACTTAACTTTAAACAATAATCAAACCATTCTTCAATATTTCTGGCTTTATAGTTTTTTTCTAAAAAATCTATTTTATTTTTAGAGAATAAAAATTCTATACTTTTTTCATATTCAAAAGGAAAATATTCAATATTAGTTTTAGTTTTTAAGGCAAATTTTACTGTTAATGTAATATCACAAATTTGTATAATTTCCATGTTCATAAAAATAACCTCCATTTGAATATTTTGTATATAATTCTGAGCAGTTCAACAGTTTTATCTCATTATATGCTCATCTAACTGAATAAAGCAAACAATTTTTTTATTTTTCAGTTCCTCTACACTTGGTAATATATCATTTTCCTCGTCATCTTCCAGTCCTACCTGAGCAATTAAATGGTCGGGAAATTCATCTTCATAAATATCACAGGTAATAAACGGAACACTTTTAATACACAGAGCATCCTGCATATCTACATAATAGATTGTATTTCTAAATACATCAAGGGTTGATTCATTAATAATAATTTCAACTTTTCCAACATAAAAAATTTCATTTTTCTTTCTAAACATTTCATTTTCCTCGTTTATAAATATTTTTTTATTGATAAAGCTTAGCAAAATCCAAGATTTCATCAAATATTCCATTTATTTTACCACAATTTTAAAAAAAATTAAATATATTTAAGCAAAGAAAAAAATTATAAAAATAGTATAAATAAATTGAATAAAATTTTTAAAAACATATGCTATAATTAATTATATTAATCAAAATCTATTTAAAATAAATTCAATATTCAAAAAATATTAAAAAAGGAGCAAATATGAAAAAATTAAATTTCAAAATAGAAGAAAAAGAATGTATTTTATATACAAATGAAAATAAAAAGATAGAATATATCCTAATACAGCCTGTCGATGAGCATGATATGCAACTTTTAGACAATGAAGTGAAATATATTTCTGAAAATACGGATAAAAATTTTAGTTTGGCAGCTTTTAAAATAGAAGACTGGAATAGCGAACTGACACCTTGGGAAATGCCACTTCTTCGTGGAAAAGGAAATTTTGGAGATGGAGCTGGTAAAACATTAGAGTTTATAAAGGAAAAATTGATTCCAAGTTTGGCAGAATTTATGAATATTCAAGAAAAGAATGTGAAGTATATTTTAGGCGGATATTCTCTTGCTGGATTATTTTCTCTGTGGAGTGGTTATGAAACTAATACTTTTTATGGAGTAGCAGGCGTTTCTCCTTCTGTGTGGTATGAGGGCTGGATAGATTTTGTAAGAAATGCTGAACTAAAGGCAAACAATGTATATCTGAGCCTTGGAAAACTGGAAGAAACTTCTAAACATAAAATATTAGCTAAAATTGGTGACAATATAAGGGAGTATTCTGAAATATTAAAAAATTCTGGAATTGAAAAAAGTATTTTGGAATGGAATGAGGGAAATCATTTTAATGATTCAGATATACGAACTGGAAAAGGATTTGTTTGGATTTTAGAAAATTGTTAATTTTATTAATTTATAATTTAAATAAGTTGAATAGTTCAAATCCCCTAAGGGTAGAGGCAGAGGTGAAATTCGAGATTTTTCGACTATCTAGTTAATCTGTAAATAATATACATAATAACTAGAAGTCTAATAAGTTCATCGCTATTCACTGCTCTAAACCTCCTTGATATGTAATTTGGGCATTGGGATACCCAAAGTTAATTATAACAAAAAAAGCTAGAAAAATCTAGCTTTTAATCCCAATTTTATTACATATCATAAGTTCCCCTTAGGGTTTTTAACAATTTAATTATATCATATTTTCAAAAAAAGTCAATTAGTCAAAAAATTTTTTTAATTTATAAATTTAAACTCTATATTTTTTATGGTATACTAGTAATAGTAAAGTAACAGTTTATTTTTTGGAGGAAGTATAATGAAAAAGTTTAAATTAATGATGGTTTCATCACTTTTAATGGTGGCAGGAATTACAACTTTTGCAGCAAAAACAAATAATAAAAAACTTGAAAAAAAATCAGTTGTATTTACTGGAGCAACAAAGGAAAAATGTATGAGCTTAAAAAATAGCAAAATTTATCAGACTGAGATTACAAGTACGGAATGGAAAGAGGAAGGACCTTTGGAAGAAGATGCTAATGCTAGCTTTAGTGGTTCTAGTACGGCTAAGGCTTCGGCACCTGCACACTGTGTTGTGAAAGAGAAAATTGAAAATAGAAAAGGTGCAGATGGGAAAGATTATTCGATTGGATTTGAATTGAGATTACCTGCAAAATGGAATAATAAGTTTTTATTTCAAGGTGGTGGAGGATTAGATGGTTCCGTTTCACCAGCAACTGGGACAGCCCGTCCGTCAGGATCAACCGCAGAACCAGCTTTGACTCGTGGATATGCCGTTGTAAGTACTGACAGTGGACATTTTGGAAGTAATACAAGTTTTGCAAAAGATCAACAAGCTATCTTAAATTATGCATTCTAATCTACTGGAAAAGTTACGAATGTTGCAAAACAATTAATCAACGAAATGTATAATTTGATGCCAAAACACAGTTATTTTTGGGATGTTCAAATGGAGGTCGTGAGGCAATGCAAGCCGCTATGTATTATCCAAATGAGTTTGATGGAATTATTGCGGGAAATCCTGGATTCAGATTGTCGAAAGCTGCAATTGGTGAAATATGGGACAACAACCAATTTCTAAAATATGTACCGACTGATAAAAATGGTAACAAAATAGTTGCAGACGCTTTGACGCAAGAGGATTTGGATGCTGTTGCTCAAGGTGTGCTTGATAGATGTGATGCTAAAGATGGTTTGAAAGATGGAATTGTAAACAATTGGGAAAAATGCGACTTTAAACCTGAAATGGTTGAGAAAAAAATTGGAAAGAAAAAAGTTGCATTATTAAATGCAGTATTCAACGGTGCGAAAAATAGTAAAGGCGAAAATGTTTACGCATCTTGACCTTATGATGCAGGAATAAATATAATGGGTTGGCGTATGTGGAAACACGGGACCTCAAAAACAGGAACACCAAATTCAATGAATTTCATGATGGGAACAGCTAGTTTGAGTGATTATTATATGAAGCCTGCAAGACCAGGAATGAAACCAACAGAATTTGATTTTGATAAGGATGTTGCCAAAACAAATGAAATTGGTGGATTAAATGACGCTGATAAAACTGATTTGTCAACATTTAAAGCTCGTGGTAGAAAAGTCATTATTTATGAAGGTGTATCAGATCCCGTATTTTCAGCTCACGACATTAGGGACTGGTATAAAAAATTAGTGGAAAATATGGGAAATATTGATAATTTCACACGTTTATTTATGGTTCCTGGAATGAATCACTGTGGTGGAGGCCCTGTAATGGAAAATTTTGACGCTTTGACAGCCCTTGAAAAATGGACTGAAGAAAATATTGCACCAGATTATATAGTTGGAAAAGCAGGGAAAGAATATCCAGATCCAAATAAGGAACAGCCACTTTGTCCATATCCAAAGGTAGCAACTTATATTGGTGGAGATAAGAATAAGGCTAGTAGTTTTAAATGTAAATAATAATTATTAATAAAAAAGGGCTGTCTCATAAGGATAATTTGATGAAAGCAGCCCTGTTATATCTGCTGAAAAGTTCAACCCAAAAATTCTCTCCAAAATTTTAAGATAGTAAATCAATATGGATTTATTCAAAATATATTTCTAATAAATTCAAATAGGTAATTAAAACTTTTAAAGAGAATATTACAGTATATAGACATTATCAAGATATTCCATATCATATATCAAAGGCGTACATATAAAGCATTTGAGAGAGGTTCTTTTATTTAGGCATACTGTACTTCGTTTAAAAAGCGAAAACTTATTTTAATTATTTAAAAATAAATATTCAGGTTTAAACTACTAAAGAGATTTATAATATATTCGTCATTTAAATAGGTTCAGTATTAAATATCTTTTCTAATATGCTTTTCAGCAATTTCAACTACTTTATTTACTCTATTTGTATATTTCTTTTCATTTATTAAATAATCGGTAGTCATCCATGTTTTTACAATTTCTTGTGCGATAGCAGAACCAATAATTTTTCCACCAAGACAAAGTACGTTTGTATTTGAGTGAGAACGAGCTAAACTTGCACAAAATGGATCTTGACAAACAGCAGCATAAACACCGTAAATTTTATTTGCAATTAAGGCACTTCCATAACCAACACCATCTATAAAGATTCCCCTGTCAACTTCTAGCTTACTTACTGCAAGTGAAGCAGGATAAATAAAATCAGGCAAGTCACAAGATTCTTCATTAAAAGGTCCGAAATCTATAACTTCATGTCCTTGTGATTCCAGCAATTCCTTAATTTCCTTTTTTAAATTAAATCCAGCATGATCTCCAGCCATTGCTATTTTCATAAAATCATCTCCTAATATTTTTATATATTTTCATTTTACTTTAAAAAGTTAAAAAAAATCAACAAGCTAATTAAAGTTTTTTGTATTCAGGAATCCATTTTGTATTTTCAATCACTTCTTTCAAATTATCAACAGGTTCTCTATTTAATTTTTGTTCTAATACACTTTCTCCTACTGCAAGTGCTACTGTTTCAGAAAATTCTGTTAATTTTGATACAGGTGGAAGTACTGCAGCACAAGGTTTATTTGTATCAACAATTCCTCCTAGTGAATGAGCTGCTGCTGAAATTATTTTATCATTTAAGAGTCTTGATTTTGTTGCAATAATTCCAAGTCCTAATCCAGGATAAATTAATGCGTTATTAGCTTGTCCAATTTCATAAACAGTTCCTTTATATTCTATAGGATCTGATGGAATTCCTGTTGCAATAAGAGCTCTTCCGTCTGTCCATTCAATAAGATCTTTCGCAGATGCTTCTGCTAATTTTGTAGGATTGCTTAATGGAAAAATTATAGGTCTTTTTGTATGTTTTGCCATTTCTTGTATGATCTCTTTTGTAAAAGTTTTTGGTACTGTTGAAGTTCCTACTAAAATTGTTGGTTTTATAGCTTTAACTGCTGCTTCTAAATTTATTAGTTCATCAGAATTTTCAAATTCATCACGTTTTCTAGCAAAAGGAATTTGTTCTGGTGTCAATCCTTCTGTATCTTCAAATAATAATCCTTGCTTATCAACTAAATAAAAGCGCTTTTTTGCTTCTGTTTCAGAAAGTCCTTGTTCAATCATTTCATCAAGAATTCTTTTAGCAATTCCAGCTCCAGCAGTTCCTGCACCAAAACACATGTAAACTTGATCCGTAAGTTTTTCACCAGAAATTTTTAATGCTCCTAAAATTCCAGCTAAAGTAATAATTCCTGTCCCCTGTATATCATCATTAAAAGTTGCAATTTCATTTTCATACTTTTTCAAGATATTAGCAGCATTTAATCTTCCAAAGTCTTCCCAATGAAGATATAAATCTGGAAAAATTTTCTCAGCTGTTTTTACAAATTTATCAATAAGATTATAATATTCGTCACCTCTAACTCTTTCAAATTTATTTCCCAAATAAAATTCATTCTCCAATAATTCTTTTCTATTCGTACCTGCATCAATCACAACTGGAAGAACTGTAGAAGGATCAATTCCAGCTGCGGCAGTATAAACCATTAACTTTCCAACTGAAATATCTACTCCGTTAGTTCCCCAATCTCCAATTCCTAAAATCCCTTCAGCATCTGTAACAACTATCAATCGAATATTTCTATCACTTGCGGCATTTTTTAAAATTGTTTCTATATTTTCTGGTTCTTTTACCGACAAATAAGCTGCATTCTGAGGGTTTACAAATAACTCGCTATAATTTTCTATACTTTCTGCAATTACAGGATCATAAACAATAGGCATAAACTCAACAACATGTTCATTAAATAAATAATAAAATAACGTTCTATTTGTATTAAAAATTTCCATCAAAAAATGTCTTTTTTCTATTAATTTATCTTTCGCTTGAAATTGTTTATAAACTTGTTTTGCTTGAATTTCTATCGTTTGAAATTGTGCTGGTAACAGTCCCAATAATCCATATTTTTCTCTTTCTTCTTTTGTGAACGCCGTTCCTTTGTTAAGAAAAGGATCGTTTAAAATTTCATAACCTGATTTCATAAATAATCACCTCTAAGTTTTTAAAATAATTTTGATAAATTAATTATAACATGGGATAGTAGAGAAATTGATTTGTTTATACTTTAATTAAAGGAAATTAAAGGAAAATATCTATACATTTATTAGATAAAATGATAAAATATATTCAATTATGATTGAATAAATAATAAAGTATTTGTGAATTATGAAAAATTAGATTGGAAAATATGTCAGGGAACTTTATAAAGTAAAAAAATAAAAAATGGAGAAATAGCAGTGAATAAATTAATAAGGGATTTTGAGAATACAAAATATTTTGGATACATGTTTTTTATAGAATATGATGGACAAAAGTTTGAATCTTTTGATGAAAATCCAAATAAAAAAAGTGTAAAAGCAGAATTTAGAAAAATTCTGGAAAGCAGCAAAATCAAGATTTTTAAAGGAATCCAGCAGGCTGGAAGAACTGATACGAATGTGAGCGCAAAGGGAAATATTCTTTATATAAATTCCAAAAATATTATTGATTTTTCAAAATTAAAACTTTTAGGGACAGAAGGGCTGGAAATCAATAAAATAGTAAGAACATTGCCGTTTTTAGAATTTCCGCAAATGATTGAAAAAAGATATTATATTTATGAATATCCAGAAAATCTTGTGAAGAATAATGAAGAGAGAATAAGTCAGATTTGTGAGAAAGTTTCTGGGAAAAGGGATTTTTACGAATTTACTTCAGAAAAGGGGAAAAAATTAAAGAATCATATAAGGGAAGTTTTTGTGAAATATGAAAATGGCAGGCTATATTTTGTGGGAGATGGATTTTTGCCGCAGCAGGTGCGAATTATGAGTAATTTCATTTTAAATAACACAAAGCTTGATATTGAAAAATTAAACAATAAAAACTTTGAAAATAGAAAATTAGGGATAAAAGACAAGGCGCTTGACGGGAAATATTTGATATTGGAGAAAGTTGAATTTTCAGAGGAATTGGAGAAAATCAGTTTTTTTGATGTCGAAAATATTGAAGAACTGATGGTTTTAAAAAATGAGGATTATGGAAAAGATTTTGTGAAATTAAATGAAAAAAGTTTAGAAGCAGGAAATTCTGCAAGTAAAATAAATGGCTTGAATGAGGAATTAAAAAATATTGGTGGAATTGCTAAAATTAAGAAAATTGAGAAAAATGGCTATTTTACAGTATTTTTTGTTGAAAAGAAGGATAAAGGGGAATTTATTGGGAAAAATGGGAAAAATATTAGGAAGTTGAAGAAAATTTTTGGAGATATAGTTGTGAAGGAAATGTAGATATGAGAAAAATAGAGACATTATATTTTCTGCCAAGGAATCAAAACGACTTGTTTCAGAATATTTATTTTATTAAATTCTAAGTTTGTGTGGCTATTGAACGGGTTTAAGAAAAAATTAAGTATAAATAAAAATATATGAAAGAGGTTGGAAAAATGTATATTATTAGGAAAGCGATAGAGTATTTTAAGCCAAAGATTAATAGGGCTTATATGAATGAGGCTTTGAAAAGGCTTACAGAAAATGAGAAAAAAATATTTTTAGAAATGTCAGATTATGATAAGTTTCATTCGCTTGAAGTTTATAAAAAATTGAGAAAAACGGAATTGAGAAATGATGATAAATATTTGAAATTAGCACTTCTGCACGACTGCGGGAAGGGAAATGTGTCAATTGTAACGAGAATTCTGCATAAGTTGGGATTTAAGACAGAATTGCAAAATCATGCACAAAGAAGTTTTGAAAAGTTGGAAAAAGTAGATGAGGAAGTAGCGATTTTGGCTAAAAACCATCATAATAGGGAGTATTCAGAGGAAATGGGTATTTTTCAAAAATGTGATGATGAGAGTTAAAAAATTGATGAAAAATTTTTAGAAAAGAGTGAATTTATGGAAGACAAGTATAAAATGACATTAGAGGAAAATATTTTTGTTGCAAAAAGGAATATAGTAGATTCTATTTGGAAATCAGCAAATTTGGAAGGAATAGCTGTGACTTATCCTCAGACTGAAACGATTTTTCAAGGGCTGGGAATTCAAAATATGAAAGTTAAGGATATAAATGCCATTGTTAATTTGAAACATTCGTGGGAATTTATTTTGGAAAATATTGAATATCCAGTTGATTTAAATTATATCTGTAAAATAAATCAACTTATTGGAGAGGCAAATGTAAATCCTTTCCCAGGACAATTGAGATTTTCTGATGTCAGTATGGGTGGAACAGATTGGAAGCCTGAAATTCCTGATAAAGAAAAAGTGAATGATAGTTTGAACAAGATTTTAGAAAGTGGAAATTCTGCAACAGAAAAAGCAATAAATTTAATGCTATATTTAATGAGAAGCCAGCTTTTTTATGATGGAAATAAAAGGACAAGCATGATGGCGGCAAATCAGGTGATGATTCAAAATGGTGCAGGGATTATTTCAGTTCCTATAAAATATCAGGAGAAATTTTTGGAATTGCTTGTGAAGTTTTATGAAACTAATAATATGGATGAAATTAGGGAATTAATTTATAATCATTGTATTGACGGGATAAATTTTAAAAGGGAATAAAATTTTGGGAAATAAAAAATTATATAAAGAAAGAAAAATAGATAATTATGAATGAAAAGAAAGAAAAATATGAAATTGAAAATGAATTTGAAGGTGAAATAGATAGTGAAAATGAGAAAAATATTTTTGTTTTGAATGAAGAGGCTGGAAGCAGGATTGATAAATTTTTGTCAGAAAGGATGGAATTGACACGGACACGGATTCAGCAGCTTATAAAAGATGAAAATATTTTAGTAAATGGGAAAAAGACAAAGCCAGCTTATAAAATTGAAGAAAATGATGTGGTAAAAGTTGTAATTCCAGAGTTGGAAACAGTTGAGATTAAGCCTGAAAATATTGATATTGAAATAATTTATGAGGACAATGATTTGGCAGTTATTAATAAAAGGGCTGGAATTGTTGTTCATCCTGCAAATGGGCATTATTCGGGAACGCTTGTAAATGCAATCTTGTATCATATTAAAGATTTGTCGGGAATAAATGGGGAAATACGTCCAGGAATTGTGCACAGGCTGGATAAGTATACGAGCGGACTTTTGATAATTGCCAAAAATGACAAGGCACATCTAAAATTGTCGCAAATGTTTCACGATAAAGCTGTGAAAAAAACTTATCTTGCAATTTTGAAGGGAAAATTGAATCAAAAAAGCGGGAGAATTGTAACACAAATCGGACGTGATAAAAACGACAGAAAGAAAATGGCTGTAATAAATGATTTAAATTCAGGAAAAACTGCAATTACCAATTATGAAGTAATTTCACAGGCGGAAAAGTTTACACTTGTTAAAATTCATATTGAAACTGGAAGAACTCATCAAATCAGAGTTCACATGAAACATCTGGGATACCCAATTTTAGGCGATAGTGTTTACGGAAGGCCAGACAGTGAAAAACGGCAAATGCTTCATGCCTATAAACTGGAATTTCAACATCCAATTACAGAAGAGAATATGGAATTTATTGCAGAATTGCCGGAAGATTTTAAAAAGGCGCTGAAAAAATGTGGGCTGGAGCTTGAAAATTATTAATTTGGATATTTTAAAGGCATTTATAAACTTGCTAAATAAAATTATAAAAAATAGGGGAAAAAACTTATGGATGAAAAAAAATTAGGAAATAAAAAAAATGAACTACTAGAATTTGATAAAAAATATAATAAAATTGTTGTTGGGGTTGATGAGGCTGGGAGAGGGCCTTTGGCTGGGCCAGTCGTGGCTGGGGCAGTTATTGTAAATCAGGATTTTCCAGAATTGCAGGAAATTAATGATTCAAAGAAATTGGCTGAAAAGAAAAGGGAGAGATTGTTTGAGGCAATAGAAAAAAATTGTATTGTGGGAATTGGGATTGCGTCAGAAAAGGAAATTGATGAGATGAATATTTTGAATGCAACATTTCTAGCAATGCGTCGAGCGATTAATCAAGTGGCTGAAAAATCAGCATTTGACATAGTTTTAGTTGATGGTAATCATTTGATTCGAGAGTATGAAGGAAAGCAGGAGTGCATTGTGAAAGGAGATGGTAAATCTCTTGCAATTGCGACAGCTTCGATTGTGGCAAAGGTTACAAGGGACAGAATGCTTTGTGAAATAGCAAAAGAATTTCCTGAGTACGAATTTGAGAAACATAAGGGGTATGGAACTAAGAAACATAGGGAGATTTTACTTGAAAAAGGGGCTTGTAAGTATCATAGGAAGACGTTTTTGAAGAAGATATTGGGAGTAAAAAATTAAAAATATATAAAATATTATAATCCCTTTATAAAAAATAGTATTTTAAAGAAATTGCAAAGATAATTATAACAAATACTTGATTTTATAGAATAATATGATAAAATAATAAAGCGTATAAATGAAAAAAAATATTTTTTATTGAATTATGATTAAAAAGGGAGAAAACAATGGACAGTAAAGAATTTGCATTTGCACTAAATAGTGAAGAAAACTTTGAGGATTCTTTTGATTTTGATGAATTAGAGGAAAAATTACAAAGTCAGTTAAAATTAGAACTATCAGAACTTGAAATTTTAAAAGAAAATCAGAAACAAATAGGAGATCCTGATAATTTGGGTAAAGTTGTAGAGGATGTGATTTGGGAACAGGTTAATAATCAAATTGCAATTGTAGCAGGAGAAGACTTCGTAAAGGAAAATGGTGATTTAAAATTAGATTTAAGAAGTGAAGCACACATCCAAACTCCTGAAAATTTTGAAAAAGGAAAAATAGCTAAACATAATTATATAAGTAAAAAGAAATTAGAACAGAATTATGATAGATATAAAAATATGTCTCATAAAGATTTTAGAAAAAAATATGTGAATCCAGGAATGGATGATGAGGATAAGGGTCTAAAAAGAGCGGGAGATTTAAAAAAGAAAGGTATTAATACAGTTGTAGATATATATAACGGTAGACAAATTCCTACTAATACTAAATTAGAAAATGGTAAAAATAATCCTAAAGCTGCTGAAAGAGAGCATGTTAGACCTTCAGCAGAGCTGTATGAAAATTCATCACTTCAAATGGCGAATAACAATGAAGAGTTAACAGATATAATAAATAATCCTCAAAATCTACAAGGATATACAACTTCAGAAAGAAATAAGAGGAAAAGTAATAAATTACCTGATGAAATAGATAATAGAGATAAAACAAAGCATTGGAAAGAAGCGGATGAGAAAGCTGAAAAATTTATTGAAAAAAAGGAGAGAGAAGGAGAAGAAAGGTTAAGAAAAGAAGGGATCCAAACGCAAAAAGAAGAAGCGTTTCGTATTGGTGGTACAGCACTTAGAGCCGTTGTTATGGGATTATTGGTTGATTTAATAAGAGAAATAATAACCAAATTAGTTAAATGGTTTAAAACAACGAAAGGAAAGTTTGAGATGCTTTGGGATAGTTTGAAAGAAGCAATTTATTCTTTTATAGGAAAAATGAAAACACACGTAATAAATGCTGGAAATGTTTTATTTACTACAATAGCTACGGCTATTGTTGGACCTGTTTTTCGTACTTTAAAGCAAGTGTGGATGTTATTAAAACAAGGCTGGCAAGCTATTAAAAATGCTATTGATTATATTAAAAGTCCTGAAAACAAAAATAAACCAATAGGACGTTTAATTTTAGAAACTGGTAAAATTGTAATAGCAGGATTAACAGGAGCAGGTGCTATAGTATTAAGTGAAGTAATAGAAAAAGGACTATCCTCAATACCAATATTATTGGTTGAAATACCATTGCTTGGTAGTTTGGCAAATATAATAGGAATATTTATGGGAGCAGTTGTATCTGGAATCATAGGAGCGATAGCAATTCACTTTATTCAAAAAATAATAGAAAAACAAATGAAAAATGAAGTTCTTTCAAAACAAATAGATAAAGGAAATCAAGTTTTAATAACACAATACAAAATTCAGAAATTAAATGGAGAAAAATTAATTTATCAAAAAGGACAAGTTGCTTCGAATATTATAAATAGACATGAAAAACTTTCAAAATATAATGCAGAAATAGAAAGAGAGACAGAAGAAAAGAATAAAGTTTATAAAGAAGAGTTAGAAGAGTATAAGAAAAACGCTGAAAAAAATCTTGAAAAATATATTGCAGAAAATATTATAATTAGTAGTGAAGAAGAAATAAAGAATCAAGAAAAAATAGAAAAAAATTTTGATGAAATTAATTCTTTGTTAAATAGTTTAATAGATTAGAAATGGAGCAAAAAAAATGGGTAAATATGAAATGCTTGAAACAAATAGTAGAATAATAGCAGAAAAATTTGATGAGTATAAAAATAATTTAAAAGTATTTTCAGAACAAAATGTGAAAGATATTAAACTTTCAAAAGTTGAGTCAGAAGAGTGGTGGAACTTTATTCACGGAGGTAATCATGTTGTTACAGGAGAAGAGTTGAATAAATTAAGTTCTCAAATTCAGAATCATTTAATAGGCATTAATGATGTTAAAAATAAAATAATTAAAGAATTTGGAGTAATTTATAATACTTTTAATGCTTTAGATAATGAGTATATAAAAAATATAACACAATCTATGATGAAATCAAACGAAGCAATAAATAAAGCAAATAAAGGGTTAATAGAAGCTGAAAAAAGAATAGAAGATATTAAAGAAGTAAATGGTAAAATTCAGATTGCTCAGAAAAATATAAAATTTATTCAAGAAAAACTTCAAGTTGCCCAACAAGATATTGGTAGAAATATGGAGATTATAAAAAAAGTAGTTGAAGGTTTAAGTCTATTTAAAGCTAAGATAGATTCATATAGACATCTTAAAGATATTGATAATATGTGGAATGATTTGAAAAAGTTAGAAAGTAAAGTACTCACAATTTCTGAAGATATTAAAGAAGTAAAAATATATATTCAGAGAAATGTAGATGAGTTAAATTCTACAAAAATATCTAAAGATAAATCAGAAAATTATATAATAGATGAAGATACAGAATTGAAACTAAAAAAATTAAAAAGAACGGTTTTAATATCAAATATATCTTTTGGAATTATTACAATATTATTATTTTCATTATTTTTTATGGGAAGTAAATAGATGAGTAAATATAAAGAAAATTTTTTGAATTATGCTTCTAAACTAGATGCGGTTACTAATTCTAACGGTAAAATTACAAAATATGGAATGTCTATTGTTGAAGAAAATAGTAGAGAATCTACAGTTTTATTATTAAAAAAAATTGCTGAAATAGTAGATTCAAAAGAATTTTCCAAAGATATAAAAGAAATAGCAAATTTTTTGAAAAAAAGTTTAGTTGAATATTATGGTTATTTAGAAATAAAAAGGATTTGTAATTTAGATGAAGTAGTAGAAGATGCTAGAAGCTTAACGGATTTATTAGAAGAATTGAATAATTTGATTGGATTGAAGAATGTTAAATCTAAAGTGAATGATTTGATAATTTATCAAAAAGTTCAAAAGATGAGAGAAAAAGAAGGATTAAATGCTGTTAAAAGCACATTGCATTTATCTTTTACAGGAAATCCTGGCACTGGAAAAACAACTGTTGCTAGAATTATAGGTAGAATCTATAAGCAATTAGGTTTATTGTCAAGAGGGCATTTTATTGAAGTGTCAAGGACAGATTTAATAGCAGGGTATCAAGGTCAAACAGCATTAAAGGTAAAAAATGTTATAGAAAAAGCTAAAGGTGGAGTGTTATTTATTGATGAAGCCTACAGTATAACTGAAAATGAACAAAGTGATTCCTATGGAAGAGAATGCATAACCGAATTGACTAAAGCATTAGAGGATTATAGAAATGATTTGGTAGTAATTGTTGCTGGGTATTCTGAGCCAATGAAAAACTTTTTTTCTTCAAATCCTGGACTAAAGTCCCGTTTTAACACATTTATAGAATTCGAAGACTATAATACTAAAGAACTTT
Organism: Leptotrichia wadei; assembly: GCF_007990545.2. Taxonomy (NCBI): domain Bacteria; kingdom Fusobacteriati; phylum Fusobacteriota; class Fusobacteriia; order Fusobacteriales; family Leptotrichiaceae; genus Leptotrichia; species Leptotrichia wadei. The sequence goes on along the minus strand of NZ_AP019829.2, from coordinate 1,262,551 downwards.
TGGAAATATTAATATCAATGTGTAAAAATAATGATTATGATTTGACAGAAAAAGCGAAAGTAAAATTGAATGATTTTTTTGAAACAGAATTGCAGAATAAAAAAGAAAATTTTTCAAATGGCAGGATGGTAAGAAATATTTATGATGATTTAGTAATGAATCATGCTAGAAGAATAGTGAGTATTAAGAATATTACGAAAGAAGATCTGTTATTAATAACTGATTTAGATTTTAAACTTTAAAAATAAATATAAATTCAAAAATGTGTATTAAAAAATTAAGATACACATTTTATTTTAGGATAACATTAAAATTATTTAGGTTAAGAGAATCAAAAAACTAATTGAATTTCCAGTCTTGAAAAAAAAGTAAAAAATTGGTATTATATTAAAAGAATAAATATAGATATTTGTGGTATAATATCAAAAAAGGGGGAAAAGTGAGTTAGAATGAATAAAAGGGAAGTTGGGTTTAAGTATGAGAATATAGCAAAGGACTATCTGATTTTGCAGGGGCTTGTGTTTGTTGAGAGTAATTTTTATACTAGGTTTGGGGAGATTGATCTGATTTTTTTTGAGAAGAGTAGCCAGACGCTTGTGTTTGTGGAAGTTAAGTATCGAAGAAATGACTTTTTTGGATCGGCGATTGAGATGGTAACGGAGGAAAAGCAGAATAGGATTTTTGCCAGTTCGCAGGTTTATCTTTTGAAAAAAAATTGGGACAGGAATGTGAGGTATGATATTATTGGAGTAAGTAAGGATTCTGGAAATATTGAGTGGTTAAAAAATGCGTTTTGAGGTGGTTATATGAGAAATGATGAAAAATGCTGTAAATGTGGAATGGATATATTTGAAATAAAAAAGGTGGCTATTCCTACCAAAAGGGCCGTTGGAGCAAAGATAGCTATTGATACGTTTTATTTGAAAATATGTAAAAACTGTGGATATACGGAAATGTACTCAACCAAGATAATTCAGAAGGTTGAAGATCCAGTCTAAAGTTTTTGGGAAAATAATATTTAATTTTAAAGGAATTTTGTTTAGGAATCGGGATATAATTTCTGGGGAGGAACTGGTTGAGTGTGATATTGTGTCAAAGGATACGAGAAATATTTTGAACAGCTTAAAAAAATTGCGAAAATTAAATAATATTTACTATGTCTGGGATTATAACAGGGAATTTAAGAGATTGATTTATTCCTATAAGTATAATCATAGGAAGGTTATGGCAAAATTGATTGCTGAATTGGTAAAAGAGGAGTTTTATTATGTTTTAAAAAGGGAAAAAATAGATGTTGTTGTGAGTGTGCCTGTCAGCAGGAAAAGAAAAAATGAGAGAGGATATAATCAAGTTGATGAAATTTTGAATTTTTTAAAGGTTAATTATGTTCAGCTTGAACGGATTAAAAATACGAAAAAAATGGCTGGAATTCTAAATGAGGAAGATAGAAATAAAAATATAAAGGGAGCTTTTAAAATTTCTGGAAATATTGACTTTAAAAATAAAAACATTCTGATACTTGATGATATTATAACAACTGGGGCTACACTTAGGGAAATTAAAAGTAGTATTTTAGAGCAATTTGAAGGTGATGTGAATAAAAAAAATATAAAAATAATAGTTTTTTGTCTGGCTGCGGCTAGGGAAATTAAGATGAATAGAGGAGAAATATGAGTTTTAAATTAAAGATGAAACTTTTGCTGTTTTTAGTAAGTTCAGTTATTTCATTTTCAACTTCTGTACAGAATGAGAATTTTCACAAAAATATAAATGATACTGTGAATATTCAAGAGAATTACTTGATTAGTGCGTCGAAAAGAAATAATAAAAAAAATAGTGAAAATTTTGAAAAAAATAAAAAAGTTAATGATAAAGCTGATGTAACAGATGAAAACGCAGATGTTTCAAAAAAAAATGAATTGAAATACAGTCAAAGAAATGATGGAATTATTGATCTAGATTCATTAGTTCACAAAGAGGATACTGAATTTAGAGTTCTTAACGGAAATAATGTTAAGATAATGTTAAAAACTAAAAATAACGATATCTATTCTGCAGAAATTGTTTATGATGGCGGTAAAAAATTGATGCGTGGAATTGGAAACTATGGTGGAAATGAAATTTTTATGGCTGAAATCCCAAGCAGTGTGTCAAGTTATTATTTTGTGCTGACAGATGACAAGACAAAATATTATATGGGAAGAAATATTTCAAAAAATCTAAAGGACATAGAAAGATTTGAGTTTTCACGTTCAAAAAAATTAACGACAATTCCAGAATGGGCTAGAGGTTCTGTAGGATACCAGATTTACATTGATTCATTTAGAAATGGGGATGTGGATAATGATGCGATTTTTAATGAGTTTGGGACAGATGACTTTGCAGAGCCTACTGGAGAAATTCGTTCAGGAAGATCAAAAAAAGATTTAGTTTTGGCATATTGGGGCGGAAATGAGAAGCCGCAGTTCTCGCTAAATGAGTGGAATAGTAATTATGAGGAAAAAAACGAGTGGGAAGAAAATACGTTAAATGATGTTCAAAATTACACACGTTATTATGGTGGAGACTTAGAAGGAATAATTGAAAAGCTTGATTATATTAAAGATCTTGGTATAGAATATATAATTTTATCATCACCATTTTATTCACTTTCAAACCATAAATATGACACAATTTACTTTAATCACGTTGATCCGTATTTTGGATATATAGAGCAGACTGGAACATCTAAAGGGCTTGACATAAAATCAAAAGTTCATAATAACAATGGGGATATGGAATTGAATTTGCTTATTTTTAATCCTGAAACTGATAAAAACTTGCTTGATGAAGACTTGCTAGATCCCAAAACGTGGGTGTGGACAGATTCTGACTTAAAACTGGCTAGCCTTGTGAAAAAGGCCCATCAGAAAGGTCTGAAAGTGGTTCTGGAAGTGGCTGCTGACACTACATCGAACAGATTTTTTGCGATAAATAATAAGGAATTTTCAAACTGGTATTTGAAGGATACTGTGCTTGACTTAAAAAATCCTGAAGTTAGAAATTATATTGAAAATGCGATGAAAAAATGGATTTTAGGGCCTGATGGGACATTTAAGAAGGAAATTTATGATGATGGGATTGATGGGATAAGATATGTTTACTATGATAATGCAAATAAGGAATATATTGCAAATATTACAGAAAATTTGAAAAAGTATAAGCCAGACTTGCTGATTACAGGGGAAGTTTCAAATAGCATTACAAAAGATATTGAAGATGGAATTTATGATAGTGGAGCAGATTATAATATTATTAACAATATTATAAAATATACTGTGAATACTAATCCAAATTTCCGTATTGGCGGAGTTGAATTTGCAACAAAATTAAATGAAATTTATAACAGATATTCAAGCAATCGCTTTAATATGACACAAGTGTTTATCGGATCGCTTGATACAGACAGAATTTTTAGCGGAATGATAAATCCCAATAGAGTTTATGATAGAAATAACCAGTCGGATCAAGGATATTTAAATATCCGCCCAGATCTTTACGATGGAACTGCTGTAAATAAATTGAAAAGAGTAGTTGCAATGCAAATGATGCTGCCTGCCACACCAATTATCTATTATGGAGATGAAAAGGGAATGTGGGGAGCAGATTCACCTAGAAATAGAAAGCCCATGTTATGGGAGGATTATGAACCTTATGACAATGAAACTGACAATATTATTAAATATAAAGACAGGCTTAGAAGTTTGCCAAGCGTTGTGGAAGTGAATGAAGTTCAAAAGTGGATTTCCTATCCTGTAAAAAGTAATCCTGATATTGAAAATCATTACAGAGCATTATTAAAAATACGTAAGGAACATAAAAATTTGTTTAAAAATGGAAAATTAAGAATTCTTGAAGTTTATAGCGATCCCAAAACAAAAGGGCGTATAGACTCGGAAATCACAGCTTATTTAGATGATCAGAAAAGACGGGCAAAACTGTATCAAGGTCGTGATATAAATCCTGCAAGACCAAATACAGACTTCATTTCCTATGAAATATCAGATGGGAATGAGTCAATGATAATGGTTGTAAATAATGGATCAGATGAATATCCGTTATCTTTACAAGTACCAAAATTATTTGGGTTTTATAGAAATCAATTAAATTTAAAGGAAAATTATGCGATTTCAGACAAAAAAATTCAAATTAATGTAAAGCCTTATGAAGTCAAGGTTTTATACAGTAATGCAAAAAATATGTTTGATTCATTTAGAGAAAATAAAAATAAAAAATAAAAAAATCTAAATTAAAGATATACAAGGGGCAATAGCCCCTTTTTAAAACATAAGTTATACTAAAGCGAAGGCAATTTAAGTTTATTTAAATATTGAATAATTAAAAAAATAGAAAAGGAACGATAAAATGATACAAAATTCTAAAATTGGAACATTGGAAGTCGTTACTGGAAGCATGTATTCAGGGAAAAGCGAGGAGCTTATAAGACGGCTTAGACGTGCAGAGTATGCAAAACAGAAAATAGTTGCATTTAAACATGCGATTGACAATAGATATGGGGAAAATGGAGTATTTTCACATGAAAATAACAGTTTTAGGGCCTATCCTGTGAGCGATGTTTCCCAGATGGAAGAAATTATGGAAAAAAATGTTGATGCAGAAGTGATTGGTATTGATGAAGTACAGTTTTTTGGGAAAAAGGTTGTTGATTTTTGTAAGAAGTATGTGGAATATGGAAAAAGAGTGATCGTTGCAGGTCTTGATATGAGCTTCAGGGCAGAGCCTTATGAGCCTGTGCCAGAACTGATGAGCATTGCCGATCAGGTGGATAAGCTTCATGCAATTTGCATGGTTTGCGGAAAGCCTGCTTATGCGAGTCAGCGTCTTATCAATGGAGAGCCTGCATATTATGACGATCCGCTAGTTATGGTTGGTGCAAATGAAAATTATGAGGCAAGATGTCGAAGGCATCATATTGTAAGATATAGAAGCGATAAAAAAGGGAAAATATATTTTATAGTTGGAACTGAAATTAATGTTGGTAAGAAATTTGTCGAAAAAATGTACGAAGAACAATTAGTTGATAATAAAAAAATAGAAACTATTGTTATAAAAGGGCAAATGGATGAAAATGAAAAAAGCAATTTAATAAAATTGCGTAAAAAAATAAACACAGCATTAATTGAAAATGACTATATTTTTGTCAGAATTACTGGCGGACTTTTGTTAAAGCTGGAAGGAAGCTACAGTATTCTGGACTTTATGTGTGAATTTAGAAAAAATTCAGAAGTAATTATTGTTTCAAAAAATAAAAAAGGTGTGCTTAATCAGATTTTATTGACAGTTGACTTATTAAAAAAATCAGACTTAAATTTAAAGGAAATTGTCTATAAGAATGGGAATAGTCATGCTGGGGAAGAAAAGGAAGAAAATGGTGTTATTGAGAAAATATCGAAAATAACGGAAGTTAAATATAGAGAATTGTAGAAAATAATGAAAAAGGAGAGATATGAGCAGTATTTTAGATGAATTAAACGAAGAGCAGAGAAAAGCTGCAGAAAAAATAGAAGGACCTGTATTGATACTGGCTGGAGCGGGAAGCGGAAAAACACGGACAGTTACTTATAGAATTGCACACATGGTAAAAGAGATAGGAATTTCGCCACTTAATATTCTGGCACTTACTTTTACGAATAAGGCGGCAAGGGAGATGAAGGAGAGGGCTGTGGCTCTTATTGAGCATGAGGCGAATAATCTTGTTGTTTCTACATTTCACTCGTTTTCGGTGAGATTGCTTAAAACTTATTCTGAGAGAATTGGGTATGGACGGAATTTTAATATTTATGATGTGGACGATCAAAAATCAATTATTACAAAAATAAAAAAAGAAATGGGAATTAAGGATAGTGATGGCATTCAGCCAGGAAAACTTGCAAATAAGATTAGTAAATTGAAGGAGCAGGGTATAGGGATTAAGGAGCTGGAGCGGGAAATTGATATGAGAATTCCTGCAAATAGGCTTTTTGGCGAAATTTATCAGAAATATAATGAAGTTTTGAAGGCAAATAATGCGATGGATTTTTCAGATTTGCTTTTAAATGCGAGAAAATTGCTAGATGATGCTTTTGTGCTGGAAAAAATACAGGAAAGATATAGATATATTGTGGTGGATGAATATCAGGATACTAATGATATTCAGTATGAAATGATAAATTTAATTGCGGCGAAGTATAGAAATATTTGTGTTGTGGGAGATGAAGATCAGAGTATTTATGCATTTCGTGGGGCAAATATTAATAATATACTGAATTTTGAGAGGGATTACAAGGAAGCATTTACGGTAAAACTTGAAAGAAATTATCGTTCTACTAAGAAAATACTGGATACGGCTAATGAACTTATTAAAAATAACAAAAGTTCAAAAGGGAAAACGCTTTGGACGGATGGTTCAGATGGTGAAAAAATTAAGATTTATAATGCAGCGACTGTTTTTGATGAAGCAAATTTTATTATAACAGAAATGAAAAAAAAGAAAAAAGATGGTGCTGAATACAAGGATATGACGATTTTGTATAGAACAAATGCACATTCGAGAGTGCTGGAAGAAAAACTCCTGGCTGCAAATATTCCGTATAAAATTTATGGCGGGATGCAATTCTTTCAACGTAAGGAAATAAAGGATATTTTAGCATACTTGAGTCTTTTAAATAATAAAAATGATAATCATAATTTTTATCGTATAATTAATGTTCCAAAACGTTCTGTTGGAGAAAAGACACTGGAAAAAATACAGGAAGTGGCAAATGAAAAAAATATTTCTATGCTGGAGGCACTTCACTATATTGATTCAATTCCAGTAAGAACTGCTACAAAATTAGCATTACAAGAATTTTACAATATGATGCAAAGTATTTATTCAAATCTTGATGAGATGTCAATTAAAGAAATATTTGATGAAATATTGATTAAAACTCATTATATTGATTCAATTGAAGACAACAAGGAAGATAGGGTTAGAAATATTGAGGAATTGTTAAACAGTATTGCTGAAATTGAAAAGCAGAACCCAAATATGTCGTTAAATGAATATCTTGATATGATTTCACTAAGTTCGGCAACTGATGAAATGGAAGAAGATGAAAATTATGTAAAACTTATGACAATTCACAGTTCAAAAGGATTGGAATTTGACTATGTCTTTTTAGCTGGAATGGAGGACGGACTGTTTCCATCAATTTCCTTTGATGCACCAGAAGAAGAACTGGAAGAAGAGCGAAGACTTTGCTATGTGGCGATAACCCGTGCAAAAAAGGAATTATTTATTTCATATTCATCTTCTAGAAAAATCTGGGGAAAAGATGATAACGCACGTCGTCCGTCAAGATTTATCTATGAAATGAAGCAGGAAAATCTGGAATATGTGAGTGGAGAATACGGAAATAAATTACAAAATCCAAGAAGCTTTACACCTAAAGTAGAAAATTTTAATCCGTTTTCTAAAAATAAAATTGGAACATTTGGTAAAAAATTAAATAGTTCTCAAGCTGCTGTTCCAAATATGAATTCTAAATATAAAGTTGGAGATGTAGTTAAACATAAGAAATTTGGACGTGGAAAAATAAAAAAAGTGGATATGAAAAGTATGATTGTGGAATTTATGGTTGGAGAAAAGAAGATAGCATTGGTGCTGGCAGATAAAATTTTGGAAAAATAAAAATATGATTTTTATACAGTAAAGGTTTTTGTTTGATCCAAAGAATTTTTACTGTATTTTTATTATACTTTCAAAGATGAAAAGGTTATAATTGAATATACAAATAGGTATATAAATAATAATAAAATCGAAAGTTGTATTAATTGGATTTTATAGATTTTTACAAAAAAACTAAAATTATTTGAAGAGGGAGAAAAAATGAAAAAGGTAATATTATTAGGAGCGATAGCCGCAATCTTAATTGCTTGTGAGAATAAATCAAAGGTGGATAATGAAACGGGAAAGGCAGGACAGAATGCAGAATATACACAATATTTGGATACTTTAAAAGCTGATAATAATTTAAAAATTACAATGGGAAAAGTTCCAATAACAATAGTTGGAAAAGAATTAAAAGTTGGCGATAAAATAAAAGAAGTACCTCTAGTAGTGAATACAAAACTGGAAGAAAAAAATATTTTTGAAGATAAAAATATAAAGGTAATTTACACAGCACCGTCACTTGACACCAGAGTCTGTTCGCTACAAACAAAACAGTTAAATGAAGCTGCTAAAACTCATACAAATGTGAAATTTTACTCTGTAACTGTTGATACTCCGTTTGCACAGGAAAGATTTTGTACTGCCAATGAAATTAATGGATTAAAAGCAGTTTCTGACTTTAAATATCATCAATTTGGTATTCAAAATGGATTTTTTATAAAGGAAAAAGGTCTTTTGACAAGAGCACTCATGATTGTTGATGAAAATAATGTTGTAAAGTATATTGAATATGTGCCGGAAGAAGGAAAAGAAGCTGATGTTGAGAAAGCATTGAAATTCTTGGAAAATAATCTGATAAAAAAGTAAAAATTTTGAAAATGTAAAAATATGAGGTATAATTAATAAAAATGAATCTTCTGGAGGTAAAAATGAAAAAAATTATTTTATTATTGTTAGTTGTTTCAGCTGTTACATTTACTGCTCCTGCAAATAAAAATAGAAATCAAAACTTGAATACAACTGTTCAAAATAGTAAAAAAGGAGAAACAGCAAAGGAAGCTTGGGAAAGAGTAAAACCTGAGATTAAGATACGGCTAAATAAAATCTCAAAAGATTTGGTCGCAGGAAATTATAAAGCAAGTTTTGATGAAATGCCGGAAAAATTTTTAACATACTTGGCTAAGAAGGGATCTATGTCTGTAAATGAACTTAAAAATATAACTATAAAAACGATGAGTAAACTAACAGATAATATGAAAATAATTGAAAATACCTATGATTTTGAAAATGTTAAAGTAGGGAAAACTGAAACAGGAAGAAATTATGCAATTATACCAACCAAAGTTACAATAATTTATAATGGACAAAAAATAAACGGCGAAGGAAAAACAATGGCATTTGAGGATGGAAATAAATGGTACATTATCAATTATGAAAAAGAGTATATGATTTTCTTAAAGGATGTGTATCCAGATTTAGCTAAAATAAAATAGAAATAATGAAAAATACTGGGGAGCAGTTTTGCTGAGAATTAAACCCATATAACCTGTACAGATTGCTCAGGAAAGATTCTGTACAGCCAATGAAATTAATGGATTAAAAGCAGTTTCTGACTTTAAATATCATCAATTTGGTATTCAAAATGGATTTTTTATAAAGGAAAAAGGTCTTTTGACAAGAGCACTCATGATTGTTGATGAAAATAATGTTGTAAAGTATATTGAATATGTGCCGGAAGAAGGAAAAGAAGCTGATGTTGAGAAAGCATTGAAATTCTTGGAAAATAATTTGATGAAAAAGTAAGTTTCTGTATTTATCAGTTTAATTATAAGATATTTTAATTTAAATAGAGAATTCCTAGTTTTTAGAATAATTTATTTTAATTATAATTTTAAACTATTAAAAAATTAAATAAAAATCAATTTAACAAAAATAGTAATAAAGGGAGGGGATAATACGTATATTAATAATTTAAAAAAATTTAGAGGTGATAAAAATGAAAATTGTAGAATTAAATAAAATGGAACTAATGACAATTGATGGTGGAGAAAAGAAAAAGAACTGTAAAAGAGAATGGGCTGTAGTGATTAAAAGAGTTTGACATATGTAGGTCTTCAATTTTTATTTGGTCCAAACGATGGAAAACATCCTGCAATTGGCAGCAATTAGACAAGGGTAGAAGACTATCACAAGTGGAAAGCCACACAACAAATAAGTAAAAGTTGGAATAGTTGCAAAAGACATTAATTAAATAATTTAAATATTATATACTAGTTATTGAAAATATAAATAAAAGTAAGAACTAAGAATAATACTTTTAGGTTTTAAAAAGGATAAATTTATGAAAAAAATTAAAAATATACCATTATTTTTATGCTTAACAAGTTTTTTTTATATCATATTTAAAATTATAAATGAAAAATATATTGTATATTTTGAGAATTCAAAAGTATATTGTATTACAGATACTGTAATATATCTGGTGTCATTTTTTCCAGTAATATTTTATTTAAAAAAGACTATGAAAGAAAATCAATATTTTTTTAAACGAAAGAATTTAAGGTTTAATAATCTTATATTTTACTTGGGTATAATAGTATTTGTAAACTTTATAATGATAAATGTCCGAATTGGTTATAATAATGAGAGCAAAATTATATATAATTATGAAAGTACAACTTATTATATAATTACTAATATTATATTAAGTTCTTTAATAGCTCCTATATTAGAAGAAATTATATTTCGTGGAATATTAATGAATAACTTAATGAAGCATGGATATAAAGTAGCTATAATAATGAATTCGGTTCTATTTGGATTTTATCATATTAATATAAATGCTATAGGGAGAGTAATTTTAGCAGGAATTATTCTTTCATATATTACTTATAGGTATTCGCTAAAATATTCTATAAAATTACATATAATTTTAAATATAATCGCAAATTTAGGAAAATATTCATATTATAATGATTATATAATGATAGCTATGGGAATCTTTATAGTTGTTCTTATTATAATTTTTATTATAGGTCTAATAAGAAAAAAATATAAAGAAATTTTTTCAATATTTAAATTAAATAGTGGAGATAGAAAAAATATTATTAAATTTGTAAAGGATAATGCATTGTATTTATTTGTAATACTTGTTATTGTCATTTCTAACTTGTTATTTAATTATAAATTATTTTAAATTAAATAGAGAGTTTCTAGTCTTTAGGAACTCTTTATTTTTAAAGAAAGAGAGATGAAAAAGATTTTTTCGATGTTTAAAAGATATTGTTGTGTATGAGAAGGATTGCGGACCTGCCTGCATATTATAGCATGACAAACGTATGAAAAAAGGTATAATATTATTGATAAATCTTAAGGTAAATTGCAAGAGTAAATATCACTTTTTATGAAACATTATGAAATGTACTGTTTCAATTCAATATTATACATTTTATTTGAATTTTTCCCTCTGTTTTATTTGATAAAATGGAAAACTTCCTTCCTATCTTAAATTTGATATTGAAGGTGCTGCTTTATACATTTTGGCTCTATTTTCTGAATGTAATACAATAAAATCTGTTGTTCCATAAAAAATCTGTCTTCTTTTCTTTTACACCTTCAGGTATACATTTCTGGATTTCACTTAAATCAAAATCTGTATTTTTATAGTAATCTTTTGTAAAAATACTTTTCTTATATTGATTTTTAATAAAATCTGCAGTTTCATCCGCAATCATTATCTTTGATCCAGGTTTTGATACACGAATCATTTCTTTTATAGCTAGAGCCTTATCAGTAAAAAAATTAATTCCTCCCACATGAAAAACAATATCAAAAACATTGTCTTTAAAAGGTAAATCTTCAGCACAGCAATTTACTAATGTAAGATTTGTTCTTTTTTTCCAGATGGAATGACATTTTTTTAACATTCCATAGGAAATGTCTATACCTGTAAAATCTAAAGATTTTAAATCAACATTCTGTGGAATAAAATTTAAATCCTTTCCTGTACCGATAGAAACATATAAAACAGAAATGCCATTTCTCCACTCCAGATGTTCCATAAGATTTTTTCTCATTTCAGAAATCGTATTCCCGTATCTGAACAATCCTATCCATTTTTCACCAAAATCATACCAGAATGATAATTTATTATACATATTCATATATTTTTTATTATCTCCTGCGAGATAGTCTCTGTTTACATATGAAAATATTTTTCCATCTCCTTTTAAATTTTGAATATCAATATTTTCTTTAATTTTTTCTAGAAATTTTTCCTTATCAGTTCTTATCATAGCACTCTCTTTCAATTTTTTTATTATACAAACTAAATTTATTTATAATGAATTTTTTAGATTAAATAGACGATACTATATAAAAAAAGTAGTTATTATTTTTAAGATATTTTAATTGTATTGTATATTATTTTTAGGCTATTTGTCAAGTACGGGATTGAAAAAAGTTCGATACCCTTAAGAGATTCTAAGCTGAATAAGCTTTTTCAGGTTATCGAATTTTTTTATCCTATAAGACAACCTTTTTATTGCTTCTATCTTGTTATTTTTTCCTTCAAAAAAGCTTTCCTTTTTCCAGTTTGATAACTTCATACATTCCTTTGTTTCTAATTATAAGCTCATCTGTAAGCTCTTCCAGTTTATAGTCATATCCTTTATTCCTTCCGCCATATTTACTGAATTTAAATCCAATAGAAAAAGTATGGGCTTAGCCTTAAGAAGAAATTAAAAGAGATAGCCCATAATTTTAATACACTTCAGGAAGCAGTTACTTCTGTTTTATTTTAAATTTGTTGTATTTTATTATACAATCTATCTTTATAAAAAATTAAGAATATTTAAAATTAACTATTTTTTCTACAATTGAAGTTTTTGGAAAATAATTTAATGAAAAAATAAATTTTGAAAATATGAAAAAATAGGGTATAATTATTAATAATAAACTTTTTGGAGGAAAAATGAAAAAAATAAAATTATTACTTCTAATTTCAGTTTCAACAATGATTTTTACATCTTGTGGAAATAAATATAGCATAGAAAATTTGAAAAAAAATGATAAATTGCTATAAAGAAACAGTTTTAAAATGTAAAGAAAAGCGAGATGAAAAAATTTGTAAGAATGTAGAGCAGGCACAAAATGAATTGGCACAAGAATGGTGGAGTAAAATGAAGCCTGAAATTTCTAAAAAAGTTGACAAAATTTCAAAGGATGCGATGGCAGGAGATGCAAGCTCAAGTATGGAAAATGTACCTGAAAAACTTTGGGAATGGGAAGCTAAACATCTTTCTACAACCTCGCAAAAGGCAAAAGAAATGACATTACAGCTATTAAAAGATGTTACACAAAATATGAAATTTGAAAAATATGAATATGATTTGGAAAATGTAAAGACAGGACAGACAAGTGCTGGAAGAAATTATGCTATTATACCTGCAAAAAGTATAATTTTGGCTCAAGGTCAAAAGTTAGAATTAAATCAAAAAACTTTGGTATTTGAAGATAAAAATAAATGGTATTTAGTAAATATTGATGACAAAACAAAAATTATTCTAAAAGAATTATATTCAGATCTTGCAGATGTGAAAACAGAATAACAGTAGAAAAATGAAAAATGAAAGAATACTGGGGAGCAATTTTGCTGAGAATTAAACCCATATAACCTGATACAGGTAATACTGTCGGAGGGAGTATTTTATATAAAACTAAGAAATAATTTTAAAGTTATTTTGCATATCTCTTTAAATTATTTTAGAAAATTTATAGAAATATAGAATCTCCTTGTGATAAGGGGATTTTTTGTTTGAAAAAATTTTAACTAAAAATTATTAAATGAAAATTTATTATAAAATATAAAGTTAAAGAAAGGGATGATAAATTATGGAAAAAAAAGAAATCAATGCAAGTGTTGCAATTCAAGTGCTACCTAATGTTGTGGGAAGTGATGAAGTTGTAAGGGTTGTTGATGAAGTTATTGAATTTATTAAAAGTAAAGGGCTGAAAATAAATGTTGCTCCATTTGAGACGACGATAGAAGGGGATTTTGACGAGCTTATGGAAATTGTTAAGGAATGTCAAGTTGTGGCTGTGAAGGCAGGGGCTGAGGGTGTAATGTCGTATGTAAAAATAAATTATAAACCGAAAGGAGATATTTTAAAGATTGATGAAAAAATTTCAAAATATAACAGATAAAATTGCATCAAGTATTATTATTGCTGTATTACTGATGATTTGGCAAATTTTGTCAATGGTGAATATTATTCCAAAATTTATGCTGCCATCGCCATTTGAAGTTGTAAAAGCGTTTGTTTCAGATTTCCCGTTGCTTATGAAGCATACAGAAGTTACTCTTGTTGAGGCATTTTTAGGACTTGGATTGGGAATAATTCTGGGATTTGTTGTGGCGGTTATTATGGATAGGTTTGAATATGCCTATAAAATGATTTATCCTGTTCTGGTTATAACGCAGACGATACCGACAGTTGCTATTGCACCGCTTTTAGTGCTCTGGATGGGATATGGAATATTGCCTAAAATTATGCTTATTTTACTGACTTCATTCTTTCCGATTACGATTGGGCTGCTGGATGGATTTCGCTCGGTTGACAGAGATATGTTAAATTTGCTGAAAACAATGGGGGCGACATCATTTCAGAATTTTATTCACTTGAAGCTGCCGAGTTCGCTTGGATATTTTTTTGCAGGTCTTAGAATTTCAGTTTCATATTCGATAATTGGGGCAGTTGTGGCTGAATGGCTGGGCGGATATGACGGGCTTGGAGTTTATATGACAAGAGTTAGAAAATCATATTCTTTTGACAAGATGTTTGCTGTGATTTTTTTGATTTCCGGGATAAGTTTGCTGCTTATGTATTTTGTAAAAAAAATTCAGAGATGGTGTATGACTTGGGAAAAATAACTATAAAAATAAAAAAAAGTATTAATTAAATTTGTAAATTTTATAATAATTTAAAAAAATATAAAAAAGTTATAAAAATTGAAAAGAGGTAAAAAAAATGAGAAAAGTATCAAAAATCTTAATTTTATGTTTAATCTTAATTCTTATTGTTTCGTGCGGGAAATCTAAAGATAATAAAAAAATAAGAATTGTGCTAGATTGGGTGCCAAATACTAATCATACAGGACTTTATGTGGCAAAAGACCTGGGATATTTTAAAGAGGAAGGAGTGGATGTGGAAATTGTGCAACCGCCTGAAGGGAGTACGACAGCACTTATCGGAGCTGGCGGGGCAGAATTTGGAATAAGTTTTCAGGATACGCTGGCAAAATCGTTTGCAAAGGAAAATCCTGTGCCGGTAACGGCTGTTGCAGCAATTCTTCAACATAATACATCTGGAATTATTTCATTGAAGGAAAAAGGGATAGATTCTCCAAAAAAATTGGAAGGTAAAAGATATGCCACTTGGGAAGATGATATTGAGCAGGCTATTTTGAAGAAATTGGTAACCGATAACGGCGGAGATTTTTCTAAAGTAAAATTAATTCCTTATACTGTAACAAACGTTGTTACTAGCTTGAAAACAGATATTGATGCTGTCTGGGTTTATTATGCCTGGGATGGAATTGCGACAGAAAAGGCAGGACTAAAGACAAACTTTTTAAAATTACGTGACTATGGAAAGGAACTTGATTATTACAGTCCAGTAATTATTGCAAATAACGATTACTTAAAAGCAAATTCTGAAATTGCGAAAAAAGTTTTGAGGGCAATAAAAAAGGGATATGAATATGCGGCAAAAAATCCTGAAGAATCAGCAAAAATCTTGGTAAAAAATTCTCCTGAACTGGATATAAATTTAGTAACGGCTAGTCAAAAATGGATTTCTAAAGAATATCAGGCGGATGCCAAGGAATGGGGAATAATTGATGGAAATCGATGGAATGGATTTTATGAATGGCTTTATAAAAATAAGGCTGTGAAACGTGAAATACCCAAGGATTTTGGGTATAGTAACGAGTATCTGAAATAGAAAATGCAATATTTATAATAGAAAGGGGATCAATCCCCCTTGTTAGATAGTGGAGAAAAATAATGAAGCTGAAAATTTAAAAATGCTTTGTTTATTGGAATTTTTAGATTTTTACAAATGACTAAAATATGTTATATTAAGGAGATATTAAGTGAAGAAAGACAAAAAGCTGGAAATAAAAGATATTTCTATTTCTTTTAAAAATAAAAAAGTTTTAGAAAATGTTTCAATTGATTTGTATGAAAATGAGCTGGTTTGTATTTTAGGAGTAAGCGGAGCTGGAAAAACTACATTATTTAATATTGTTGCAGGACTTTTAGAACCTGATGGTGGAAATGTGAAAATGGATGGAGAGGATATAACTGGAAAATGCGGGAAAGTAAGTTATATGCTGCAGAAGGATTTACTATTGCCACATAAGAGAATTATTGACAATGTAGCGCTTCCACTTGTAATAAGAGGTGAAAATAAAAATAAGGCACGGGAAATTGCAAAGCCGTATTTTAAAGATTTTGGATTGGAAGGTACAGAAAATTTGTATCCAAGTAAACTGTCAGGCGGAATGAAACAAAGGGCAGCATTGCTTAGAACATATTTGTTTTCCAGCAAAGTTGCTCTTCTTGATGAGCCTTTCAGTGCATTGGACGCCATTACAAAGCATAAAATCCATAGCTGGTATTTAAACATAATGAACAAAATTAAGATGTCAACTCTGTTTATCACTCATGATATTGATGAGGCGATACTGCTTTCCGATAGAATTTATATTTTGGCAGGAAGTCCAGGTAAAATTGTTGCACAAATAAATGTTGAATTGAAAAATAGTCAGGACAAGAGTTATAATAATGAAGACGTTATAATGTCTGAAAAATTTATTCAATATAAACGTGAAATATTGAAATATTTGTAAACTTTTTAAATTTGATTTTGAAATGATTTTACTATGTAATAAAATATTGAAAGGAAGTTTGAAAAAATGGAAATAAGACATGTAGTAAATGAAGGATTTTTTATATTTGGAGAAAATGGAGATGAACTTGCAAAATTGACTTACAGAAAAGAAGGGGAAAAATTGTATTTTGAATCGACAGTCGTATCTTTTGAATTGCGAGGGCAAGGGATTGCAGGAAAATTATTCGATGCTGGTATAAAATGTGCAAGAGAAAATGGATATAAAATTGTGCCGATTTGCAGTTACATTGTGAAAAAGTTTGAAAGTGGAGAATATGATGATTTAAAGGCATAAAAATTCAGTAACAAATACTAATAATAAAAAGCCTTAAAATAAAATTTTCACAAAATGTAAAAGTTTATTTTTTAAGGCGTTTTTTAGTTATATTTCTTTTGTAAAATCGTGCTTAATAAGTTCGATGAATGTAAATTTACCATCTTCATACTCGTATTTGAAAATGGCACAGTTTGGAAGCCCTGTAAATGGGATATCTGGAGCATTTTTCAGGAAGAAATTATAGCAGGCGCCACCATGACTCACAGCAAGAACAGTATTATTTCCATCCTTTTCCATAATCCTAGTCAAAGTTTCCTGCATTCTTTTTTCTACATCCTTATTACTTTCCCCACCAAAATTCACAAAAAAATCTCCATAAGTTCTTTCATTTGGATGTTTTGGATTCAAATCCTCACTTTCTCCTTCGAATAATCCAAAATTCCATTCCTTTAATCCTTTTAATCTTTCATACCTCATTTTATTATTAGTCACAATTTCAAGTGTGTCACAAGCTCTTTCCTGAGTAGAAGAGTAAGCCGCATCAAAAGTAATTTCATTGTCTTTAAAATATTTTCCAGCCACTTTAGCCTGTCTGATTCCCTCATTAGTTAATGGAGAATCACAGCTTCCTTGAATTTTTTTCCGTAAATTAAATAAAGTTTGTCCATGTCGCATTAAATATAAAGTTTTTTTCATAATTATATCAGCCCTTTCTATTTTTATAGGTATTCTATTATTCTAACTCCTGTTTATTTTTAATTATACCACATTTTTTTATAAACATTGGAGTTTGAAAAAATTTAATTGTTGTGAGAGGTAATACATATGTGACAAGAGTATACAAAAAAAAGAAAGGTTTTTGATATAATGTAAGCCTACCAAAACTGTATTAAGAAAGAAACATTTTTTTAATATATTTTTGTAACAAATGTTTGACATCTATACACATATTAAGGTATTTTTAAATTTTTTAAATTTGATTTTGGGATGATTTTACTATATAATAGAATAAAATATTGAAAGGAAGTTTGAAAAATGGAAATAAGACACATAGTAAATGAAGGATTTTTCATCTTTGGAGAAAATGGAGATGAACTTGCAAAATTAACTTACAGAAAAGAAGGAGAAAAATTATTTTTTGAGTCAACTGTAGTTTCACCTGAATTAAGAGGACAAGGAATCGCAGGGAAATTATTTGAGGCAGGTGTAAAATATGCAAGAGAGAATAATTATAAAATTGTGCCAGTTTGCAGTTATATTGTGAAAAAATTTGAAGGTGGGAAGTACGATGATTTAAAGGCATAATTTATTGGATTTTTTTAGAAATTATATAGATTTTGAATTGAAAAAAATATTTTAAAATAAATTTATTTATTAGAATAAAAGAATAAATTTCAAATAAAATATGGAGAAAGAAGGGATTTTGTATGAAACTGGGAATTATTGGTTCAGGGATGATTGTTCAGGAGTTTTTGCCTAGCCTTGTGAAGCTGGAAGGGCTGGAAATTGTGGGGATGCAAGGGACAAAGGCAAGTATTGGCAAAGTTGAGGAAATTTGCACAAAATATGGGATTCCAAACTTTACAGATGATTTTGATGAACTTTGTGAATTTGGAATTGATACTGTTTATATTGCTGTTCCAAATTTCCTGCATTTTGAATTTTGCAAAAAGGCACTTGAAAAAGGGCTGAATGTTATTATTGAAAAGCCGATGACAACTAATTATAAGGAAGCTAAAGAATTGTCAGATTTGGCAAAAGCAAAAAAACTGTTTTTATTTGAAGCAATAACGACACTTTATTTTGAAAATTATAAAAAAATAAAAGACTGGATTGGGGAAATTGGAGATGTGAAACTTGTTCAAAGCCAGTATAGCCAGTATTCCAGCAGATATGACGCTTTTAAGAGAGGAGAAATTTTACCTGTATTTGACCTAAAAAAAGCTGGTGGAGCATTGATGGATTTAGGACTTTATAATTTACATTATGTTCTAGGACTTTTTGGAAAGCCTGAAAATGTGAAATATTATGCAAATCTTGAGAGAAATATTGACACGAGCGGAGTTCTTATGATGGAATATGAAAACTTTAATGCTATGTGTGTATGTGCAAAAGATAGTGAAGGTGAGAGAATAGGCGTAATTCAGGGAAGCAAAGGAAAAATTATAAGTGAAGAAGCACCAGGACTTGTTGGAAAAGTTACATTAAAAATGTATGATGGAACAATGAAAAGTTTTGATGATGGATTTTCAAAAGACAGAGTTGTTCCTGAATTTAAGGCGTTTATTCGTGCAGTAAATGAAAAGGATTTAGAATTTTGTTATAGACAGCTGGAAAAAAGTCTACTGGTAAGTGAAGTGCAGACAAAGGCTAGAATTGAAGCGGGAATTAAGTTTCCACAGGACTAGAGAATTTTAAAATTAGGAGAGAAAATGGAAAAAGAAAAAGTTTCAATAATTGTTCCAATGTATAATGCAGAAAAATTTATTGGAAAAACAATAGAATCGGTACTTTCACAAACTTATGAAAATTGGGAAATGCTTATTATGAACGATGTCTCAACAGATAACAGTCTTGCAGTTGCAAGTGAATTTGTGAAAAAGGATAAAAGAATAAAAATTGTAAATACTGAAAAAAATGTGGGAGTAGTAAAGGGAAGAAATTTTCTGATTGAATTGGCTAGCGGAAAATATATCGCATTTTTAGATTCTGATGATTATTGGCATAGTGAAAAGTTGGAAAAGCAGATAAATTTTATGAAGGAAAAAAATGCGAGCATTAGCTGCACAGAATATATGAGAGTCAGGGAAAATGGCGAAAAAATCAACGAAGTTGTTATAAAATCTGAAATTTCCTATACGGATATGTTAAAAAATAACTATTTAGGATGCCTGACAGTTATGTATGATGCGGAAAAAATTGGAAAGCGATATTTTAAAGAACTGGAGAAAAATGAAGATTATGTGCTTTGGCTGGAAATTGTGAAGGATGTGAAAACAATTTATGGATTAAAGGAAAGTTTGGCATATTATCGAGTGCTTGATAATTCACGTTCAAGCAATAAAGCTAAAACAGCGAAAGTGCGTTGGGAAATTTACCGAAAAATTGAAAAATTACCGCTTTTAAAATCAATCTATTATTTTATACACTATGTAGTTAGAGCGGTATTGAAAAGTAAATAAATTTATAAATGAAAAAAGGGAATATAAATGAAAAATTATATACTGGAAACTTTGCTTGAAGAAAAAAATAATAATTTAAAAGGAATGTTGTATCATAATCTTCAAATTAAATTTGCTTATAATAGTAATCATATTGAAGGAAGTACATTGACAGAAGATCAGACAAGACATATTTTTGAAACAAATAGTTTTTTTGCGGAAAATGAAACAGTGAAAGTTAAAGATGTGATTGAAACTTTAAATCATTTTAAATGTTTTGACTTTATTATTGAACATGCAAATGAAAAACTTTCTGAAAAATATATAAAAAAACTTCATTTTCTGCTTAAAAGTAATACGAGTGATTCACAAATTGAATGGTTTAAGGTTGGCGAGTATAAGCAAAAGCCAAACACGGTTGGTGGAAATAGGACTGTGAGTCCAAAACAAGTTGAGGCAAAGATGAAAAAACTTTTGGAAAATTATAATAGCCAAACTGAAATAACTGTTGAAAAAATTATAGATTTTCACTATGAATTTGAAAAAATTCATCCATTTCAAGATGGGAATGGGAGAGTTGGAAGGCTTATAATGTTTAAGGAATGTCTGAAAAATGATATTGTGCCTTTTATATTGGAAGATAAGTATAAAATGTTTTATTATCGTGGGTTAAAAAATTATGAGAGTGAAAAGGGATGGCTTTATGATACTTGTCTTATGGCACAAGATGAAATGAAAAAAATGCTTGATTATTTTGAAGTAAAATATTAAGATTTGAATTTATTAACAATATAAAAATTATTAAATAAAAAAACATTAAAAAATATTTTTTGACATACTAAAAAAAATATGATAATATGTAAAAAATTGAATAAATTGGATGAAGGTATGAGGAGAGATTTTAATTATATTAGAAAAATATTAAAAATATAATTGAAACACCGAAGAAGTGACTCTTTCAGGTAAAAGGACTCATAGTGGACGGACCTCTGGAGAGATAGTCTTAGATGGCTGCACCGAAGGAGCAAAGGAATAAATTCCCTAAACTCTCAGGTAAAAGAACAGAGATTGATACATATAAAATTATAATTTTATATTTGTTTTTTTATATAAAAAGAATTTTTAGAGGTTGTCTATACTTTATTTTAAAGTAGAGAGCAACTTTTTTTATTTAAATAAATCTGAATTATAATGTTATTTGTTTGAAATACACAGCCTAAATTCTACATTCATTTAAAATTCAAAATATAAAAATAGAAGGAGAAAAGTTTAAATGTTAAACGTTATTAAGGATTTTAATGGATTTTTTTGGGGAGTTGTTTTAATTATTTTGTTAGTTGGAACTGGTATATTTTACACTTTTAGACTGAAATTTATTCAAATTAGAGAATTTAAAAGTGGATTAAAACAACTTACAGGTGGATTTGACCTTAGTGGAGAAAAGGCGGATAGTAATGGAATGTCATCATTTCAGGCATTAGCAACAGCAATCGCTGCACAAGTTGGAACAGGAAATCTTGCAGGAGCTGCAACAGCGATTGTATCTGGAGGGCCTGGAGCGATATTCTGGATGTGGGTAAGTGCATTTTTTGGAATGGCTACTATTTATTCAGAAGCAGTATTAAGCCAAATTTTTAAACAGAAAAAAGATGGAGAAATGACAGGAGGTCCTGCCTATTATATCCAAACTTTATTTAATGGTGGAAAAGCAGCTAAATTTTTAGCAGGATTCTTTGCAGTTTCATGTATTTTAGCTTTAGGGTTTATGGGAAATGCAGTTCAGGCAAATTCGGTAGGGGATGCCTTTCATAATGCTTTTCATATTCCAACAGTTGTAACAGGATTATTTTTAGCAGCTTTATCTGGATTTATATTTTTTGGTGGAGTAAAAAGAATTGCCTCAGTTACTGAAAAAATTGTGCCAATTATGGCAATTTTATATGTTGTAACATGTGTTGCTATTATTTTATTAAACATTGGAAATACAGGTATGGCATTTAAGGCAATTTTTATTAATGCTTTTTCTACAAAAGCAGTTTTAGGTGGATTTGCAGGAGCTGGAATGAGAAAAGCAATAAGATTTGGAGTGGCGAGAGGGTTGTTCTCAAATGAGGCTGGAATGGGTTCAACACCGCATGCACATGCAATTGCGAAAGTAAAAAATCCTGAAGATCAAGGACACGTTGCAATCGTTACAGTTTTCATTGATACATTTGTAATTTTAACATTATCAGCATTAGTAATACTGATTGCAGATGGAAGAGCAAATGGAACTGGAATTTCATTGACACAGCAAGCATTTCAAGCAGTATTGGGGCATTTTGGAGTAATATTTGTTGCAGTTGCATTATTCTTTTTTGCTTTTTCAACAATAATTGGATGGTATTTCTTTGGAGAAGCTAATGTAAAATATTTATTTGGTAAAAAAGCACTTAATGTTTATAGAGCTTTAGTAATGGCTTGTATAGTGGCAGGTTCGCTACAAAAAGTTGATTTAGTGTGGGAACTTGCAGATATGTTTAATGGGCTTATGGTAATTCCGAATTTGATAGCGTTAATTGGGCTACATAAATTGGTAGTTGAAGTTACGAAGAAAGATCCGTTGTTAAAAGATTAATAATTAGAGATATAAAAAAGAAAAATATACCCAAATTTTTGATTGAAAAATTCAAGATTGGGTATATTTTATATTAAATTAATTCAAATTCTGACTGTGCCTTTTCCATTTCAGTATACATTTTGTAATATCGTCCTTTATTTTCCATAAGCTGCTCATGATTTCCAATTTCTTCGATTATCCCGTCGGACATAACTATGATTTTGTCATAATCCTTTATTGTGTTGAGTTTGTGGGCGATTGTAATTACAGTCTTATTTTTTGTAAGAATATTGAGAGATTTTCTTATTTCGTATTCATTATCGGCATCAAGTGAGGCTGTGGCTTCATCAACTAAAATAATTGGGGTATCTTTTAATAAGGCTCTTGCAATTGAAATTCTCTGTTTTTCTCCACCAGACAAAGTAGAGCCGCCTTCTCCGATTACAGTGTCGTATCCATTTTCGCTTTCCATTATAAAATCGTGGCAATTGGCATTTTTAGCCACATTTATCACTTCTTCCCTTGCAGCCTTAGGTTTTCCCAGCCTTATGTTATTTTCAAAAGTGTCATTTACCAAGTAGACATCTTGAAAAATCATGCTTATATTTGTAAGCAGCTCTTCAGGATATATTTTTTGGATATTTATTCCGCCAATGGTAATTTCGCCAGACTGGCAGTCCCAGAATCTTGCAATAAGGCTGGTAACAGTTGTTTTTCCAGAGCCTGACGAACCGACTAAGGCAGTTTTTGTCCCCTGTTTTGCTTCAAAAGTGATGTTTTTTAGGACAGGAGTGTCTTTTTCATAAGAAAAACTTACATTCTGGAATTTTATATTGTAATTTGGTAAAGTAACTTTTTCAAGTTCATAGGAAATTTCCTTTTCATTATGCACATTTATCAGTTTATCTGTGGCAAGTTTCAAGTATTGGATAAAAGTATATTGTGTAGAAAAGGCTTTTAGCACGTTTGAAAGTGAAAGTCCAATAATTATGTATGAAAAAAATTCTACTTTATTAATGGAAGAAGCCATAAAAAGCTGTGTAGATACTAACAGGAGCAAGGCAAAGGAAATATCCGTAATAAGCTGAAAAATCATAACATAGGGGGCAAGAGCAATTTCAGTATTTATACTTTCCTTTTTCAAATCATTAAAACTGTCCTTTAACCTCTTGAATTTTTCCCCAGTCAGATTATATGCCTTAAAAAGTTCCATTCCGGCGATATATTCCACCATACGTGAAACAACATTATCCATAGTATGCTTTTTTTTCAATGCTATTTTTGCACCTTTTTTCGTTCCCAGAATGACAAATATTAATCCAGTCAGGGAGATTATCAGTTGCAGTATGGCAAGTAGAGGTGAAATTTCAAATATAATTAACAGAAGATAAATTGTCAGTATGGATAACTTTATAATTTCTGATGTGCTGTGAGTTATAACCTGCTCAAAATCCTGTAAATCATTTGTCATAATATTAATAATATTCCCAATATTGTGACTGTTAAAGTATCCCAAATTCAAGTTTCTCAAATGATCCCCCATCCTGATTCTCAAATCCTGAATAATTTTAGCTCCCTCACTTTGAATTCCAATATATCCGATACGATTTAATACAAATCTGCAAATGATTGCAAAAATCATAATAAAAGTATAGATTATCAACTTTTTCATTGTAAAATTATTATTCATCAAATCAATAATTGTAAAATAAAACATTGCGTAGTTCATCATATAAAATATAGCATCTATTGTTAGAAAAAATATTGGCTTTTTAAGATTTTTATATTTATTTCCAGCAAGAGTTCTTATATTTCTAATATCATTAATCATTGTCTACACCCCCTAAATTTCCTTATTTTCCATCAAATCATTATCGCTATATAAATTCCATAAATGCCAGTATTCTGACTTGTTTTGCAGAAGCTCCTTGTGAGTACCTTGCTCGGTAATACGTCCTTTATTCATTACAACGATATTATCGGCATTTTTTATTGTGTAAAGCCTGTGAGCAATGATAATGGCAGTTTTCCCTTTTAGTAAAGTACGCAGAGCCTCCTGAATCTTGGCTTCGTTTTCAATGTCAGAGTAGGAAGTAACTTCGTCCAGTACGATAATTGGGGCATTTTTTAAAATGGCACGAGCTATTGAAATTCTCTGCTTTTCCCCTCCACTTAATTTAATCCCGCCTTCTCCAATCACAGTTTCGTATTTCTGAGGCAAGGACATTACAAAATCGTGAATTTGTGCCTTTTTTGCAGCATTTTCCACTTCTTGCAGCGAATAATCCCTTCCCATTCTTATATTCTCAAAAATAGTATCGTGAAGCATAAATGTATCCTGAAAGACAAACGAAACATTGTCAGCCAATCCTGTGTAAGTAAAATCCTTAATATCAGTTCCATCAATAGTTATTTTTCCGCTATTTATATCCCAAAATCTTCCAAGCAGAAGTCCTATCGTTGTTTTTCCTGAGCCAGAAGGCCCTACAAGTGCAGTTGAGGTTCCAGCCTTTATTTCCAAGGAAAAGTCATTTATAACATTTTTATTTTTATATGCAAAATTTACATTTTCATATTTTATATAGCCTGAAAAATTAGAAGGGAAATTTGTGTTTCCAGATTTTTGCTCCTGTTCCCCATTGATTTCCATAATCTTTCCTAGCCCTTTAGTCAATGCGGAAAGATGGTGTGCCAAGTCAAATAATGCCTTTAATGAGCTTAAAAAAATTGTACTCATTAAAATAAATAGAATATACACAGATACTGAAATTTGATTATAAAACAGCATAAGTCCGCCAACCGGAATAATGAAAAGCAGCCCCGAATCAGTCAGACAGAGAAAAATCGAGTAAAACGGCACACTTAGTTCTGTAAGCTCAATCCAGTAATCTGCATATTCCTGAGTAATATCCCGATAATCCTTGAATGATTTAGCAGTAAGGTTGAATGCTTTCATAACGTTCATTGCATTTATGTATTCCATAATAGTAGCGTTTAAGTTTGCAAGAAGAGTGTAATAATGTTCAACACGACTCCCATAACTTTGAAACATTTTTCCCTGTGCCATTATGCTTAGAATAATTGGAATAAATAAAACAAGTGTCAATTTCCAGTTAAAGTAAATCATAATCCCTAAAAATATTATCGGAGTTACAAGAGCTGAAGATAAATCTGGAATCTGATGTGCAATAAAGAGTTCCAATTTTTCAATATCCTCATTAATAATCTTTTTCAGCTTTCCAGACATATTTTTCTTAAAAAATCCCATATTCAGCTTTGACAAATGCTCAATCAAATCAATCCGAATTTTGTACAAAATCGAAAAAGCCGCAATATGTGAAAATACCCCTGATAAAATCTGCATAATTATTTTTACAATTATAAAAAATATCGCAATAAAAACACAGAATTTTATTCTTGAATAATCAATATTTGCCTTAAAAAGCTCCAGAACAATCTGATACACAAGAAGATAAGGCACAGCAGACAATGTCGTACCAATTATACTGAATATTGCTGAAAAAATTAGCTTCATCTTATGTTTACCAGATAAACTTAGCAAATATTTCAATTCTTTCATAATAATCCCTCCATTCATTTTAGAAAAGGAAATAAATTAAAAAATAAATTTATTTTTCATAAGTATAAATTCCAAGTCTGTTATTAAAAATGTAAAAGAATGGAATAAACAATTTTTTCCAGCCAGGAAGATGATGTTTCATTTCATCGGTAAAATTAATAAGTCCAGTCTGTTTTAATTTTGGATTCAATTTTACGACTTCGCTTCCATCTTTTACTCCCCAACTAAATTTTGCTTCCATATTTTTTAAGGTATCATGTTTTTTACTCATTTTAACTGTTCCTTTGTAAAGCAAGTCAAATTGAGCTTCAAAAGAATCAAAATTATCAGTCAGTATTTCCAAAAACTGTTTAATTTGCTGTTCTTCAAAGTACATTAATACACCTTCGGAAATAATAAGCAATTTTTTCCCTTCCAGTTTAATATCCTTTGTCCACGCTGAATCAAATGCAGATTTTGCAATATCTGTAACTCGTTCATTAGGTTCAAAAAATAATTTTCGTTTTTCAATAACTTCTGGCAAGTCAAGATTGAACCATCTTATTTTTCCGTTATCTATTCGTAAAAATCTTGTATCTAGTCCACAGCCAATTGACACAATCGCACAATCTGGATATTTTTCCATAAATTTTTTTACTTCATTATCCATCACTTTCGCACGTGAAAGAATCCCATAGTACGAAGCCCACGCCTTCTCAAATTTTGAAAAATCATAATCCAGCTGTGAAAGAATCTCGGAAGATTTTTTATCATTTAAAATTGGATTTTTACTTTCAGCATCCTTCGCACGTGCATGCAAAGTAATAAGCATAGTTTCTGAAATATTGTTTAGTTTTATTTTCATATTTCTTTCCTCCTTCAAATATTTTGGTTAGCAAACTATTCGATATAATTATACCAATATTTATTAAAAATGCAAATTTTTAATATAAAAATTTTTATCACATTATTAAAATTAAATAAATTTAGAATTTGAATAGAATAATTATTGTTTCTAAATTCATTTATATATAAAATGTATAAAGGTAAAAACGATTGAAAATTACCTTAAACTATGGTAAAATTAGTTATATTTTTATTAAAGGAAATTGATAAATTTGGAGATTTATAAATGGTAAAAAGTAAGGACAGATTTTTTAATTTTGATATTTTAAAATGTATTGCGATTAGTATGGTTTTATTTATTCATATTGTTGCAAGTGAGCTGTATAGTTATGGTGAAATATCTAGAAACAGATGGATGACGGCAAATATTATAGATTCTTTTAGCAGAATGTGCGTGCCACTATTTGTTATGGTTAGTGGATTTTTTTTATTAAGGAAAGATGAGGATGTGAAAGTATTTTTTAAAAAGAGATTTGTAAAAATTATTCCAAAGTTTTTTATATATTCTGTTGTTTTTTTTATATTTGTAATAATTTTTAAAGATGTAAAAAACGATGAATTGTTTTTGGTTTTTTTTAGAAAATCAACTTATAAAACGATAATTTTAATTTTTTCCAAAAAGGAAAGTTATCATAATTTTTTTTCAGACTTTTTTCAAGGAAAAATTTACTATCATTTATGGTATATTTATATGATATTATTGCTTTATTTAATAACTCCATTTTTGAGAAAAATTGTGATAAAAGTTGATAGAAAGAGCATAGATTATTTAGTTTATATTTGGATTGCTTTTATAATTGTTATTCCATTTTTAAATGCAGTTTTTAGGAAAAATATAAAAATATATTCTCCAGTTGGGCAATATATCGGATATTTTTTAATTGGCTACTTACTTTTTGAAAAACCTTTAAATATGAAAAAGTGGCAAAAATACATAATTTTTTTTATGATGATATTTTCGATTATCTTTTTAACATATATATTTACAAAATCAAATAGTAAATTTTTTGATTATTTTTATGATTATCATTCAATTGGTGTTTTTGGAGCAACAGTTTTATTTTATGATTTTTTTGTAAATACTTTTGATGGGGAAAAAATTTAGCCAAAGTAAAAAATGTTATAAAGTCTGTATCAGCGAAAACTTATGATATTTATTTAATTCATCCGATTTTTTTGTTTTTTTGTGAAAAAATATTAAAATTCAAAGTGAATTATTTTTTATATATAATTGTTACGTTTGTAATAGTATTTTTGTTATCTTTTTTTACAAGTAAAATATTAAAAGTGCTGTATAATCTTTTAACTGGGATAAATAGGCAATTTTATAAAAAAATTGAATTAAAGTAAGGATTTACAAAAAAATTGAAGGGAATTAAAATATTTCATTAATTGGATTTTATAGATTTTTATAAATAATATGGGATGTATAGATGAAAGGAGAAAAAATATTATGATTTGGAAATTTTATCTACTTAATGAAATAGTTTCGTTAGATAAATTTGTTATTAAAGAAAAAATGAAAAAAGGAAGTGTAATTTAAGATGGCTGTACGTGGAATGAAAAAAAATTATTCCTATTTATTTGGGATATTGACGGTTGTGATGTATTTGGTAGGATTGCTGCTTATAAATCGTGGACTTGGATTTACAAATGTAATTGTAATTGTTTGTTCGATGATAATTTATTATGTGGCGAATGTTTATAATATGACAGGAAGATATAAATTACGGGATATTGCGATTATAATTATAATTAATTTTATCCTTGTAATAGTTATAAAACTTTTTAAAATATTTCTTTTAAATGAGGCGATAATTTTATTTGGGTTAATTACAATGTTCCAGATTATATATCGGTATATCGTAATGATTGGACTGGCTGAAAAGAAAAAAGTTGTATTTGTTGGAGAAAATGGGTATACAAATGACCTGCTGGAAAGTATAAAAAAAGATAGTCAATATAAATTATCAGATGTTTTGAAGGAAAAAAAAGATATAACTATTTTAACAAAAAAATTGTTAGATCTTTGTGAAAATAAAAAAGTTGACATAATTGTAGATTTTACAAATAATCTTTTGTATGATACAAAACTCGTAGATAAACTTTTGCAGTATAAACTTAATGGAATGCAGTATTATAATTATTTGGAATTTTATGAAATGTATGAAAATAAATTACCAGTTTCAAATTTAAGTCCAAAGTGGTTTTTGGAAAATACAGGTTTTGAAATTTACTATAATAGCTTTAACTTGAAGGCAAAAAGAATTCTTGACATAATCTTTGCACTTTTAATCGGAGTTTGTGTCATTCCAATTATGATTATTGCTGCGATAATAATAAAACTGGAGTCGAAAGGACCGATATTTTTTATTCAGGAAAGAATTGGGGAAGGAAATAAGCCGTTTAAAATAGTCAAATTTCGTTCAATGACAACTGATGCAGAAAAAGATGGACCAAAATGGGCTACTAAAAATGACAATCGTGTTACAAAATTTGGAAAATTTATGCGTCTTACAAGGGTTGATGAATTGCCGCAACTATGGAATGTGCTACGTGGAGAAATGAGCTTTGTGGGACCACGTCCAGAAAGAGAATTCTTTATAAAACAGCTTGAGAAAGAAATTATGTACTACAATCTAAGACATACTGTAAAGCCTGGTCTTACTGGCTGGGCTCAAGTTATGTATCCGTATGGAGCAAGCATTGAAGATGCTTATAGAAAATTACAGTATGACTTGTATTATATAAAAAATCACGATATTTTATTTGATATGAAGATATTACTGAAGACGGTTACGATTGTAATTTTTGGAAAAGGGAGATAATAATTTGTAGTAAACATGTAGATTCTTTATTTATCAAGGAGTTAAAAAGTATTC
Organism: Leptotrichia wadei; assembly: GCF_007990545.2. Taxonomy (NCBI): domain Bacteria; kingdom Fusobacteriati; phylum Fusobacteriota; class Fusobacteriia; order Fusobacteriales; family Leptotrichiaceae; genus Leptotrichia; species Leptotrichia wadei. The sequence continues at coordinate 1,232,520 of NZ_AP019829.2, read as the reverse complement.
TTATTGTAAAGTAAATAGAATCTTTTCGATAGCAATATAAATTTCAAAATATAATGAAATAAATATTATTCACAAATAAGTAAAACCTTTTATTAAAAATAAAAAATATTAAGTTGTCGAACAAAGCTAATAAAGAAAATGTTATATAGCATTAGCAAAAAAAGAAAAAATATGATTTTAAATGTAGAAATATGATTGAATTTTATTTAAAAAAAATGGAGAAATAGGAGAAAAGATGTACTTAAAAGCATTGGAACTAACTGGATTTAAATCGTTTGCAAATAAAACTATTGTGGAGTTTGATGATGGGATTACTTCGATTGTTGGGCCTAACGGGAGTGGGAAGAGTAATATTCTGGATGCGATTTTGTGGGTTTTAGGAGAGCAAAGTTATAGGAATATACGAGCTAAGGAGAGTTCAGATATTATTTTTTCTGGCGGGAAGAACAAGAAGCCAAAGTCTATGGCGGAAGTCAGTCTTATTATTGATAACGAGGATAGATATTTGGATGTGGATTTTTCAGAGGTTAAGATTACCCGAAGGATTTTCAAGACAGGGGAAAATGAATATTTGATAAATAACAGGAAATCCAGGCTTAAAGATATTCATAATCTTTTTATGGATACTGGGATTGGAAAACAGGCTTATTCAATAATTGGGCAAGGGCGAGTGGAGAGAATTATAGGTTCTTCACCAAAGGAATTGAAAGAAATTATTGAAGAGGCAGCTGGAGTTAAGAGGGCTAAGATTGAAAAGGATGAGTCTGAGAAAAAGCTACAGGATTTGAAAAATGAAATTGAAAAAATTGATTATGTGGAAAAGGACTTGAAACAACGGGTTGATTATTTAAAAGGTGAGCAGGAAAAGGCAAAACTTTTTAAAGAATACAGCAAGAAGATTAATATTCAGAGATTTATGGTTCTAGAGTATGATGTTAATGAGAAAACTTCGTTGAAATATGAATATGAGGAGAAAAGTCAGGAGGTAAAGGAAGAACTGGAAAAAAATGAAAAAAGTTTTTCTGGAAAGCAGGCTGAACTTGAAAAGACTAATGAAATTAGGGTAAAATTACAAGAAAATCTGGAAAGCCAAAAAAATCGAAGAAATAAAAATTTTGAAAATCTGGAAATATTGAAGGAAAAGTATTCAAAACTCATGAATCAAAATTCTAACTTAGAAACCGAAGCTAATGAAAAGGCTAAAAGGAAAGGAATTTTAGAAAAGGATATTGAGGAAAAGGAGAAAATTTTAAATGATTCCAGAAATGAGCTTGAGCTTATAACAAAGGATTTAACTGAAAAGGAACAAGAAAAGACTGAATTGGAAGTTAAAGTTAAGGATGTAAAAAAGAAGAGAAATGAAATTGCACTTGAATTGAAGGAACGGATACAAAAAAATTCTGATTTTGAAGTGGATAAGATAAAAGTTGCTGGAGAAAATGAGGATTTGGAAAAAAGAGTTTTTGGGGCTAAAAATGAGAATAAAAGACAAATTGCCGAAAAGATGGACTTGGAAGCTGAATTTGATAAGATAAGTCAGGAAAAGAAGGCTTATGAAGTGGAGAAATCAGAAAAGGAAAAGCAAAAACTTGAAAGGGAACAAAAAATTCAGAAGCTTAATGAAAAGACTGATGAATTGAGAAAAGAATATTCAAAAATTAATAGGGGAAAAAATGAAATCAGTTATAAATTGGAAAATTATAAAGTTAGGCAAAAGGCTATTGCTAATGCAATTGAAAAAAATGAGACATTTAATCAAAGTGTAAAGCATATTTTAAATGAAAAAATTGATGGAGTAATTGGGGCATTTGTTAATTTGATTGATGTTCCATCGGGATTTGAGGAAGCGGTACAGACTTTGTCTGGAGGAATGTTTCGAGATATTGTTGTTAAAGATAGTGAAATTGGGAAGAAATGTATTGAAATTTTGAAAAGAAAAAAACTTGGAAGAGCTTCGTTTCTGCCAATTGAAAATATTCGAGTTTCAAAAATGAATGAAACTTTACCTATTATTGATAAAACTTTACACCAAGGTGATTTTCAAAATAAAATGTCAAAAGAGGAAATTCAGAATATTATTTTAAATACAAATGGAGAAAATGGAATTATTGATTTTGCAAGAAATATTGTAAAAGTTGATGCTAAATTTGTAGATAAAAACATAAAAAAAGTTATTCAATTTGTTTATGGAAATTCTGTTGTTGTGGAAAATCTGGAAGTTGGAACAGAGCTTTTAAAAAAGGGATTCAATGATAGAATTGTTACGCTTGAGGGAGATATTATTGCTTCTCGGGGGAGAATGACTGGTGGGCATTCGTTTAAGGGAAAAGATGAGATTTTAGAAAGAAAAAAGGAATTGAAGCGTCTGGAAGCTGAGATTGAGACAAATAGGGAAAATTTGGATAAATTTAAGAAAAAGTTATCGGAAGTTGTTTTAGAAGCTGAAAAAGTTGAAAAAGAAAAGGAAGAGAAAGAGAAATTATTTGAGAACTTTAAAAATAATTATCAGTCATTTAATAATAATTATGATGATTTTAGTGTTAAATTTAGTCGAAAACAGCGGGAAATTAATACTTTGAATTATGAAATTTCTGAAAGTGGGAAATTTATTTTAGAGAAAGAAACTAAAATAAAGGAAAATCTGAAATTAATTCAAAATATCGAAAAATGTATTAAAGAGAATAATCTGAAAATGAAAAATTTGAATGAAGAATTGAAAAAACTTGAGAATATTGATGAATTTGTTCAAAAATTAAATGTGGCGGATAAGGAATATGAAGTTTTAAAAGTCAAAACAGATAATAATAAAAATCGTTTTAGAGAAATTGAGATTGATTATAAAAAACTTTTAAGTGAAAAGGCTGAATTAATTGAATTTGAGAAAAAGAAGGAATTGTTTGGAAGTGAACTAATAGATAAAATTTCAAATATGAAGTCTGAAATTAAGGCAAATGAAAAAAGCAAAGTAAATATTTTAAAAGAAATTCAAGAAACAGAAGCTAAAATTCAAGAAGTTGAAGGAAGTGAAAGGAAATTAATTGCGGAAATTAAAGAAATTGAAATGAATATTCTGAAAAGTAAAAATGAATATGAAAAAATCATAGAAAAAATTACACGAAATGAGAGTGAATTGGAATTTAAAACTTCTGAATTTAAGGAACTTGAAAATGATGAAATTTTTAATGATGAAGAATATTTTGAGATTATTAGTGAAGAAGAGCTTGCAGCAACGAAAAGAAAATTATCTTTAAATGAGAGAAATCGTATAAATATTGGACCTGTAAATATGGCTTCAATAGAAGAATATGAGCATGAAAATGAGCGGTATCAGAATATTGTGGCACAGAAGAGGGATTTGTTTGAGAGCAGAGAATCGTTACTTGGATTTATTAGAGAAATTGAAGAGGAAGTTACGAGCAAGTTTTTTATGGCTTATGAACAAATAAATAAAAATTTTCAATATATGTGTGAAACGATTTTAAATGGTGCCAAAGGAATAATTAAAATGACAGATCCTGAAAATGTGCTTACGACTGGATTAGAATTAAGTGTAAAATATAAAAATAAACCTGAACAGACTTTACTTTTACTTTCAGGTGGGGAAAAATCAATGCTTGCAGTCTCGTTTATAATGGCGATTTTTATGTTTAGGCCAAGTCCGTTTACATTTTTTGATGAAATTGAGGCGGCACTTGATGAAAAAAACACTAAAAAAATTATTGAATTGCTGCATCAGTTTATTAATAAATCGCAATTTATTCTTATAACTCATAATAAGGAGACGATGAAGGGGTCACATCGGCTTTATGGAGTTACGATGAATAAAGAGATTGGGGAGACTAAAATTGTTTCGGTGGATGTGTAATTTAATAAATTTTTTTACTGGAATTTTTTTGATATTTTTGATAAAATATAGATAAATAAATAAAAAGTATAACTTTTTAAAATTGGAAAGGAGAAATGTGAAACAGTTTTCGCATAATTGGGAATATGTTAAAAAAAATATTGGGTTTGATAATAATATTTACATTTTCAGTTATTGGACTTGCTGAAACGGATGTGACACAGATTGCAAGTGATTATCCATATAAGGAAAGTGCCATAATGGCAACTGTTCTTGGAACGCCTGTAGAGCAGCAGTATAAATTTAAAAATCCAAAGGGACCAAAAGTTAGAAGATTTACGACGACAAAAAAGATTCCTGAAATATTAAGACAATGGAAAGATTATGAATATGGCGTGTGGACTCAAAAAGACAAAAAAGCTCCTCTAATGATTTTAATTTCAGGAACAGGTTCAGTTTATAACAGCGGAATGTCGCTTTATTTAGCGAATGTATTTTACGATAAAGGATATAATGTAATTGCATTTAGTTCACCTACGACAATGCCTTACATTGTAAGTCAAAGTAAAAATATTTATGCAGGGTATATAAAAGATGAAACTGTACAAATGTATGATTTGATACAAAAAGCTATTTTAAAAGAAAAAAGTAATGGAATGAAAATTGATAAGACTTATATTGGAGGTTACAGTTTAGGTGGATTTCAGTCATTGTTGATTCATGAGATGGATGAAAAAAATAACAGAAAAATTGGAATTGAGAAATCTCTTTTATTAAATTCACCAATCAGCATTTTGACGGCAACGAATAAATTAGATGGATATTTGGTAAAAAATGGAGTTTATGATGCGAGAAGTTTGGAAAAATATTTAGATACAATATTTAGTAAGCTTATGTATGATAAATCGATACAAATAAAAGATATTGAGTTTTCAAATTTAACAACTTCGTTAGGAAAATTAGGACTTGGAGAAAAGGATTTTGAAATGCTTACAGGGTTATTATTTAGGTTTTATTCGGCAAATATGACTTTTGCAGGGGAAGTATTTAGTGGGAATAATGCTGTTGGAAGGCTTTCAAATAAAAAGTCATACAAGAGATTTGATTCTGTGTCTAATGAATTTAGAGAAGGACTATCAGTTTCATTTGATGAATATGCAAAGGAAATTTTATATCCATATTTGAAAAAATATAAATATCCTAATCTTGACTTTAATAAATTCATAAGTGACTTTGATTTGAGAAGCAGTCAGGATTTTATTAATAGAAATAATAAAAATATTATATTTATTACTTCAACAAATGATATTTTACTTAAAGAGAAAGATTTGGATTATATAAAAAATACATTTTCAAATAGAGTGTTAATACCATTTGGAGGTCATACAGGAGTTCTTTGGCATAAGGATGTGGCAAATTTAATGGTAGATAAATTGGAGGAAAAATAGATTATGGCAGGGAAAAATAAATTATTAATGCTTGGAGCTATGTTTGCCGTTACAGTAATTGGAAAAGCTGAATTGATGGATATAAAAAATGAAGATACTATAATGTTTTTAGAAGAAAGTAATAAGGAGGCAAATGATGATCTTTTTGTTGAATTTGTGGATGGAAAGACAGCACAAAAACCAGATAAAAGTATTGATTTAGTTGCACAGACAAATATAAAAACAAAGAAAAATAAGCCTGATAAAAATAAATATATTGCACTTGAACAAGATGGTTATGGAGTATTGGCAGAAAACCTAGAAGAACTGGACGAAGATTATATTGTGTCAAGTCAAGTATTTCAGTTGACTGGAATTGATGATTCGCTAGAGCCATTTAATAGAAGAATGTACGCTTTTAATACACAACTTGATAGAAAGGTACTTTATCCCGTTTCCCGTGTTTATTCAGCAGTTATTCCAAAACCGGTAAGAAAGGGAATTTCAAATTTTTATAATAATTTTAAAGAGATACCGACATTTGTAAATTCAGTTTTACAATTAAAACCTGGAAAAGCTGCAAATGCACTTGGAAGATTTGTAGTAAATTCAACTGCTGGATTATTGGGAGTAACTGACGTTGCTAAAAATATTGGATTAAAAAGTGATCCTGAAACAATGGGGGATACTTTGGGATATTATGGAATAAAAACAGGTTCTTTTTTAATTTTGCCAGCATTAGGACCAAGTACTGTTAGAGATGCAGTTGGAACTGCAGCAGATACAGCAATAGGGGGTGCAGCAAGAGGAGTTGCAGAAGAAAAGCTGTTCTTTGATACAGGAGTATTTGATAAAAATGTTTATGGATTTACAAGACCAGTTGTGACGGGATTAAATGCACGTTCTATGTTTAATCTAAGATACGGGGATTTAAATTCTCCATTTGAATATGATTTTGTAAAGGCACTTTATTATAATTATAGAAAAATACAAGTTGTAAAATAGGAATTTTGCTTAGTTTAAGCACAATAAAAAAACTATTAATTTAATAAATGAAATTTAAAGATAATATATTTATTAGAATCTATGGACTTTTATAAATAATAAAAATAAAAAATCAGGAGGAAATTAGAATGAGCTATATAAAAGATTTTGATTTGGAAGTATATAATGCGATTGTGGAAGAGGAGAATAGACAAGAAGAGGGAATTGAGTTAATTGCATCTGAAAATTTTGTTTCAAAGGCTGTGATGGAAGCGGCTGGGTCTGTATTTACTAATAAATATGCAGAAGGTTATCCTGGAAAAAGATATTATGGTGGATGTGTAAATGCTGATGTAGTGGAAAGTCTTGCAATTGAAAGATTGAAAAAAATATTTGGGGCAAAATATGCTAATGTTCAGCCACATTCTGGTTCTCAAGCAAATATGGGAGTTTATGTTGGATTGCTTGAAGCCGGGGATAAGATTTTAGGAATGAGTCTTAGTGCTGGCGGGCATTTGACTCATGGCTATAAAATTAATTTTTCTGGAAAAAATTATATTGGACTGGAATATGGATTACATCCTGAAACAGAATTGATTGATTATGAAGCGGTAAGAGAAATTGCATTGAGGGAAAAACCTAAAATGATAGTTGCTGGAGCGAGCGCTTATTCAAGAATAATTGACTTTAAGAAATTTAGAGAAATTGCTGATGAAGTTGGGGCATATTTAATGGTGGATATGGCTCATATTGCTGGACTTGTTGCAGCTGGACTTCATTCAAATCCATTAGAATATGCAGATGTTGTAACTTCTACAACTCATAAAACATTGAGAGGACCTCGTGGAGGAGTAATTCTGACAAATAATGAAGAAATTGCTAAAAAAATTGATAAAACAATATTCCCTGGAATTCAAGGAGGGCCGTTAGTTCACATAATTGCGGCAAAGGCTGTAGCATTTAAAGAGGCACTTAGTCCAGAATATAAAGAATATCAAGAACAAGTTGTAAAAAATGCAAAAGTTTTATCTGAAGAACTTACAAAAGGTGGACTTAGAATTGTGAGTGGAGGAACTGATAATCATTTAATGCTTGTAGATTTACGTCCAATGGGAGTTACAGGAAAATTGGCTGAAGCAAAATTAGAAGAGGCTGGTATAACTTGTAATAAAAATGCTATTCCAAATGATCCTGAAAAACCATTTATTACAAGTGGAATAAGATTGGGAACGCCTGCGATTACAACTCGTGGATTTAAGGAAGAAGAAACAAGACAGGTGGCACAATTTATATTAACAGTTTTGGGAAATATAGATGACAGCGAAAAAATTGCCCAAGTAAAAGAGCAAGTTTTTAAGCTAACTGAAAAATTTCCGCTTTATAAAGGAAAATAATTGGAATTTAGGAGAAAATGTGAGAAATAATAATAGAAAAAATGATGAAATGCGAGAAGTAAAAGTTACTAAAAATTATATTATTCATCCAGAAGGTTCAGTTTTAATTGAATTTGGAAATACAAAAGTTATTTGTAATGCTACAATCGAGGAAAAAATTCCGAGATGGCTAAAGGGAACAAATTCAGGTTGGATAACTGCTGAATACAGCATGCTTCCCAGAGCTACGCATACACGTGTCCAAAGGGAGTCAGCAAAGGGAAAGCTTAGCGGAAGAACTATGGAAATTCAGCGTTTAATCGGAAGAGCATTAAGAGCGGCAATAGATTTGGAAAAACTGGGAGAAAGAACGGTAATGATTGACTGTGATGTGATTCAGGCTGATGGCGGGACAAGAACAGCTTCGATAACAGGAGCTTATCTTGCTTTGGAACTGGCAGTTGAAAAATTGATTGATCAAGGAAAATTAAAGGAAATTCCAATAAAATCAAAAGTTGCAGCAATAAGTGTTGGGAAAGTGCATAACGAGCTGCTTCTTGATTTGGAATATGAAGAGGATTCAAAGGCTGACGTGGATATGAACATTGTAATGAATGACAAGGGTGAATTTATTGAGTTACAAGGAACAGGAGAAGAGGCAACGTTTACACAAGCTGAACTTTTAAAATTTATTGAACTTTCAAAAAATGCTTTTGATAAATTATTTAGTTTATAGATTCTTGTAAATAACTAGAAAAATTAAAAACTTTGAGAAATTTAAAAATTGGAGAAATTTAAATGGAAAATGATATAAATGATGAATTAACAAAAAAAAATAATGAAAATGTACAAGAAAATATAAAAAATGAAAATCTTGTAATGTATGTGGATAAGTTTTTATATTATGAGGAAGTTATTCTTGGTAAGAGTTTTAACACAATTAGAGGTTATCGGCGAGATTTACTGCAATTTATGGAATATCTTGAAGAATATGAAGAGATTCATAATTTTGAGGAAATTGAAATGATGACTTTTAGATCATTTATTGCCTATTTAAATTCTCCTAAAAGGCTTGAAGAAGTTGAAAAAAATGATAAAAATGTAAAAAGTATTGAAAATATGGAAAATTCTGATAAAAAGGCAAAATTAAAGCCAATTTCTAAAAGAAGCATAAATAGGAAAATTTCAGCACTTAGGACATTTTTTAAATATCTTCAGGAAATAAAAGTAATTGAAACAAATAAGGCTTCTTATATAAATGTTCCAAAATTTGAAAAAGAATTGCCAAATGTGATTAATCGAGATGATTTGAATAATTTAAGGCATGTTATAAATACAGAGAAAATTACTGGGATTCGTGACAGATTGATTATTGAACTGCTCTATTCCAGCGGTCTTCGTTCAATTGAACTTATCAATTTAAGTGAATTTATGATTGATATTGAAGAGCGGGAAATTCGGGTTGTTGGGAAGGGAGACAAGGAACGGATTACTTTTTTTAGTGAAAATGCTAAAAAGTGGCTTATAAAGTATATTGAAGAAAAAAAGAGGCAGTATGCTAATTATACTAGGGAAGTGCTTATTGTAAATAGTAAGGGTAAAAAATTAACAACACGTTCACTTAGAAGGCTGATTTCGGCACATGCACATGAAGCTGGAATACAAAAGGAAATAACACCACATGTATTTAGACATTCGTTTGCAATGGAACTTTTGAATAATGGTGTGGATATTCGATATTTACAGGAACTTTTAGGGCATAGCAGTATTGCTGCGACGCAAGTTTATACACACGTGAGCAAAACTTTTTTGCGTGATATTTATATGAGTACGCATCCACTGGCTAAGGAATAGGTTTGTTTTGAAAATTAAATTAACAAATTAAATAAAAAAATAGTTATTATTTTTATGGAAATAAAAAATTATATTATCGGACGTATTTTATAAATTAAATTAAACTAATAAATAACAAAAATATTAATATAATATATTATTATTACAAATAGTAAAAATTTTATAAATTAAAGATTTTTATGAATGAGAAAAAACGAGTGCACTTATAATTTTGTGAAAATTAATAGATAAATTCAGTAAATTCAATACTTTGCTGTTCTATTTACACAAAAATTTTTATACGCTCGAAAAAAAAGATAATTGTAAAGTAAAAGTGATAGAAATTGAATAATAGCAGTATTTATAATTGTCAAAAAGCAGAGAAAAATAATAAAACTAAAAAATTTAAGAATATTGATATATTCTCCGCTTAAAAAGCGAATATTTATTTTCAAATAATTAAAATAAATATTAGGTTTAATCTACTAAAAAGATTTATAACATATTCATTTTCATTATTCAATTGGAGTTTAGTATGAGTCTATTGAAATTTTTATAAATAGCTAAATGAGTAAAAAAAGTAGGAGGAAATTTTGATTAAAAAGAAATGTAGTGGCTGCGGGATTGAGCTGCAGTTTGAAGATAAAAATAAGGAGGGGTATGTTCCTAAGGAAAAATTTGTGATGCAGGATGATTTGCTTTGTCAAAGATGTTTTAAGATTAAGAATTATGGAGAAAACCTTGTAAATAATTTTAGCAGAGAAGATTATTTGAAGGAAGTAAGTAAAAGTGTAAAAAAGTCGGATGTAATATTGCCAATATTTGATATTATTGATTTTGAGGGTTCTTTTACTGAGGAAATTTTGGATTATTTGAGGGATTACAGATCAATAATTTTGGTTAATAAAATTGATCTTATGCCTGATTTTATACATCCGACCGAAATTTCCAACTGGGTAAAGGATAGACTTGCTGAAGAGGATATTGTGCCTGATGACATTGCTTTTATTAGTGCCAAAAGTAAATATGGAATAAATGGTATTGTTAGAAAAATAAAAAATATTTTTCAAAATAAAAAAGTTAAGGCAACTGTCCTGGGAGTTTCAAATGTTGGAAAATCTTCAGTTATAAATTTGCTTTTGGGAAACAATAGAATAACAACTTCAAAATATTCAGGGACAACTTTAAAATCAATTAATAACAAAATTCAAAATAGTGAGATTACGATAATTGATACGCCTGGGCTTATTCCAGATGGAAGAGTTTCTGATTTAATTAGTGTAGAAAGTGGATTGAAACTTGTGCCAGTGGGAGAAATTTCAAGGAAAACTTTTAAATTAGAAGAAAATCAAGTTTTTATGTTTGATGTTTTTTGTAGATTTAAAATATTGGGAAATGAGCTTTTGGAAAGTGGGAGCAAGCCGATTTTTTCTGCTTATGCTTCAAAAAGTGTGAAATTTCATGTGACTCGTGAGGAAAGAGTGGAGGACTTGTTAAATGGGAACTTTTTTGAAATTTTGCAAGGGAGTGAAAAGAAAAAGTATTTCCAAAATGAATTTGTAACTTGCGAAGTGGAAATTGAAGAAAATGAAGAGCTGGCAATTGCTGGGCTTGGATGGGTTAATGTGAAAAGAGGACCTTTAAAAATACAGTTGGAAATTCCAAAACAGGTAAAGGTAATTGTAAGACCATCAATTTTTAAAAATAAAAAATAATTTTTTAAGTTATTGTAAAAGTAAAATTATCAAAATTTCAAAATATTTTTTTGAAAAAATATAAGAGTATATAAGTTTAAAATTGAAAAATATTGTATTAAGGAGACTTTATAACTTTTACAAATGATTAGAAGTAATTTTTAGAAGGGAGAATATGAAATTTTTAAATTTCATTCAATAAAATGGCTTTTGATAATGATTATTATTATGGGAATAATAGGGCGAAAATAACTAGAAAGATTATTTCTCGAGGAGTAGTTTTTCTTATAGTTTTATTTATTGCAATTTTTAATGTTGTTATACTTTTTTCAAGAAAAGTTGATAAACTTATAAATGCTGATATTCAAGTTGAAACTGTGAAATTGCAAAATGCAGTAAAGAAATTTAAGGAAATGACAGGTGCAAATCCTAAATTGGCAGGGCTTGAAGATAATCTTAGAAGTGTAAAAAGTGCGGATGGAAAATATAATTTTGAAACTTTTTATGGAAATGAAAAGATTTATGAAATTCCTGAAAGTTTAAAGGATGACAGGGAGCAAAGCAATAGAATTGTGATAAAAAAAGATAGAAAAGGCGGATGGGTTTATGATGAAGCTAAGGGAACTATTTCGCCAAATATTTAAAATTTGAGAATTTTAAAAGTGGGGAATTTGAGAGTTTAAAAAAACAAAAACTCGGTTAGAAAGAAGATTGAAAAATAATGAAATTTTCAAGTTTGGGAAGTGGAAGCAGCGGAAATTCCAGCTATATTGAGATGGGGAATAAGAAATTTTTGGTGGATGCAGGATTTAGTGGGAAAAAAATTGCAGAAAAACTAAATAATATTGAAAAGAGAATAGAAGATATAAAGGGGATATTTGTAACTCATGAGCATTCTGACCATATTCAGGGGCTTGGAGTTGTGTCGAGAAAATATGATATTCCAATTTACCTTCATGAAATGACTTATGGCGTTATTAGGGAAAAGATTGGAAAAATTGATAAAAAGAATTTGAATTTTATAAGGGAAGATAAAATTATAATTGGAAATTGTGTAATTAATAATTTTGAAGTGATGCACGATGCGAAAAAATGTTTAGGTTATACGTTTGAGTATGAAGGAAAAAAGTTGTCTTATGCGAGTGATGTTGGGTGTGTGAACAATATTATTAAGGAAAATTTGAAAAATAGCGATGTAATCGTATTGGAAAGCAATTATGACTATAATATGCTAATGACAGGACCTTATCATTGGGAACTTAAAAATCGTGTAAAGGGAAGAAATGGGCATTTATCAAATTCAGAAGCATCAAAATTAATTGCTCAAGTATTGAATGAAAAACTGAAAAAAATTTATTTGATGCATATAAGTAAGGATAACAATACTCCAGAATTGGCATATAATTCGCTGTATGAAATTTTGGAGCGGGAAAATAAAAGTCATTTGGAAATTGAAGTTATTGATGAAGAAGGAACAGAAATTTATAAAATATAAAAAATAAATAAATAAAGGAAAAGTTATGTGGAATGACTTAAAATTAGAAATTGATATTTGTACTAAATGTGTTTTGGAAAAAACTCGAATTAATCCGATTGTTGGAGAAGGGAATAAAAAGGCAGAGGTACTGTTTGTATTGGATAGTGTAAGTGAGGAAGAGGATATAAAGCAGCAGCTTCTTGCCGATAAAAATGGAAAATATTTCAAAAGATTTTTAGAATATTCAAAACTGGATTTAAAAAAATGCTATTTTACAACACTTACAAAATGTAGTTCCCATGGGAATATAATTGAGCAAGAAAGCATTTTGCAATGCAATGAGTTTTTGATAACGCAAATTGCCTTGATAAATCCCAAATATATTGTAACAGTTGGAGAAAGGGCGACTAAATCGCTTTTGGAAAATGATGAGAAAGAGGATATAAAGGATTTAGTTGGGAAAGTATTTGATTTTTATGGAGAAATTAAGATTGTGCCGATTTATGATATTTCTTATTTGTTTAAGGCGACAGACAAGGAAAAGTGGAAATTGATAAAAATTTTGGAAAAATTATAAAAATTAGATTTATTTAGAAGATATATAAATTTAGGATATAATGAAATAAATAAAATAAAGTTTATAAATTGCAAAAAAAGAAAGGAAATATAAATAGAATGATAGGAATAGGAATTGTAGGATTACCAAATGTAGGAAAATCAACATTATTTAATGCGATAACAAAAACACAAAATGCAGAGGCAGCAAATTATCCGTTTGCGACAATTGAGCCAAATGTGGGGCTTGTGAGTGTGCCAGATCCACGGCTAAAGGCTTTGGAAAAAGTGATTAATCCAGAGAGAACGGTTGGAGCGACAGTTGAATTTGTGGATATTGCGGGGCTTGTGAAAGGTGCTTCCAAAGGGGAAGGGCTTGGAAATCAGTTTTTGTCAAATATCAGAAATACGGCTGCGATTTGCCAAGTTGTGAGATGTTTTGACGATGACAACATTATTCATGTGGAAGGAAGCGTTGATCCGATTAGAGATATTGAAACAATCAATGCGGAACTTATTTTTGCTGATTTGGAAACTGTCGAAAGAGCGATTCAGAAAAATCAGAAACTGGCTCGTGGCGGAAACGCTGAAGGAAAGGAATTGCTTGCAGTTCTTGAAAGATGTAAGGCACATTTGGAAGAATTTAAATTATTAAAAACTTTAGAATTTACTCAAAGGGAAGAAGAATTAATAAAAGTTTATCAATTTTTGACTATAAAGCCGATGATGTTTGCAGCAAATATTTCTGAAGACGACTTGACAAGCGAGACTGAAAATGACTATGTAAAAAAAGTTAGGGAATTTGCAAAACAGTATGACAGCGAAGTTGTAACTTTTTCGGCAAAAGTGGAAGCTGAATTAATCGAAATTGAAGATGAAGAGGAAAGACAAATGTTCATTGATGAACTTGGAATTAAAGAGCCAAGTTTAAATAGATTAATTCGTGCTGGATTTAAATTATTGGGATTAATCACATATTTTACGGCTGGAGTAAAGGAAGTCAGAGCTTGGACAATTAAACAAGGGACAAATGCACAAAAATCAGCTAGTGAAATTCATACGGATATTGAAAAAGGATTTATTCGTGCAGAAGTTGTTTCGTTTGATAAATTTATTGAATTAAATGGATGGAACGGAGCAAAAGAGAAAGGTGCGATGAGGCTTGAAGGAAAAGAGTATATTGTGCAAGATGGGGATGTTATGTTCTTTAGATTTAATGTTTAAGAAAAAAATAATTTTTCTTTTTCTTCTTTTATTTAGTTCAATAGTTATATTTGGTAATACAGATAACCAGACTTTAGAAGTTTGTAAATATTTTAAAGGTGGAGATAGTAAGAAAAAATTTAATCCATATACTGGAAAAACAAATATTCCTTTTAAAAATGGTATTTACAAATGTGAAAACACGAATGTTTCGTTTAGAGTATTTATATTGAGATATCTTTATGTTGATGATTTGGATATTTCTGGAACATTAACTTTTGAAATAAAAAATGGAAGAATGGTAAAATTTGAAGCAAGAGATTCAAAAACTGGCAAATTAGAATTTTCTGCACAATATAATCAAAGTGGACCCGTTGGGGAAATGTATGTTGATAAATCTTTTGGATTTGGTAATGAAAATTCTTTAAAATTAAATTATAAAAGCGGTAAACCAGTTGGAGAAATGGAAGAATATTATGATAACGGAAAACTTTATAGAAAATCTACTTTGAGAAAGAAAAATAATTTTCATCCATTTAGTAATCCAGATGATTTTAAAGATTATGTGGAATATTATGAAATATATGATATAAATACAGGAGAAATTGTAAAAAAAGAAAGTTTAGCTAATAAAACGGGAATTATCTGGAGATATAATTCTAAAACTGGAAAATTGGAAATGGAAAGTCATTTAGAAAATGGGAAAATATTTTTGGAAAAAGAGTATGGAGAAGATGGAAAAGTAATTCAGGAATATAATTAGTGAACTACTCCCGCTTTTAGAAGCGGGAGCTTCTTGGGAAGTATCTGCTTTTGTTAGCCAAATATATTTACCAAGCTCTTCGGACAGTCCCTGCCCTGTTTTTTTATTTCCTAATATTTCAACATTTCTTTTCCAATATTTTTTATATTCAGTGCCGCATTGTAATCTCTATCAATTTCAATCCCACAACACTCACATTTATAACTTCTTTCTGATAATTTTAATTTCTCTTTAATATTTACGCATTTACTACAAGTCTTCGATGACGGAAACCACCTATCTATCTTCAAAAATTGTTTCCCTAAAAACATCAACTTATACTCGAGCATTCTCAAAAATATTCCCCATCCATTATCTCCTACGCTTTTACCAAAATTTAATGCCTGACTCATCCCTTTCATATTCAAATCCTCAACAACCACAGCATTATACGCTTCAGACAATTTTTTCGATAATTTATGTAAAAAATCTCTTCGACAATTTTTGATATATTCATGTAATTTTGATATTTTCGCTTTTTGCTTATACCAATTTTTAGAAAATTTCACTTTTCTTGATAACAATTTCTGCAATTTTTTCAATTTTTTCTCCAGCATTCTAAAATATTTTGGATAATCAGCCCTTTGGTTTTCAGAACTGATAAATAGTTCAGACATTGAAAAATCAAGTCCAATTACTTTATCATTACTTGGCATTTTTTGAATTTCTTTTTCAAATTCTGTCAAAACAGAAACATAGTAATTTCCATTACTGTTTGTCAATGTTACTGACTTTATTCTGTAATCCTTTGGTATTTCTCTATGACATTTTAATTTTATTCTTTTTAATTTTGGCAAAACCAAATATTTATTTTCCTCAATTCGTATCGAATTGTTCACACAATTTGTCGTGTAACTTTTAACATTATTCTTTTTAGATTTGAATCTTGAAAACTTCGCTCTCTTTTGAAAAAAATTCTTAAACGATCGTTTTACATTCAATTGAGCATTTGAAAGTGCCAAACTGTCCACTTCTTTTAAAAATTAGTTTTCGCTTTTCAAACTAGCAGGTGTAATTATTTTATTTTTTCCAGTTTCTTCATAAATTTTATTAGCAATATACAAAATTGTATTGTAAACAAAACGAACACATCCAAAAGTCTTGTTTATCAATAATTCTTGCTCCTTATTTGGATAAATCCTATATTTGAATGCTAAATTATATTTCATGAAATTACACCTCCTTTTGATTTTGAATATTATTTTTAATTATTTCTATTCGATATTTTATACAAAAATTGTATCATAAGAGTATCCTTTTTTCAATTTTTTTACAAAAAAAGCAATTCATCTCCCACTTGTAGAAGTAGGTGACTTCTTGCTATCTTTTTGTTAAAATAAAATATTTAAAATAATCGTTGTGATAAAAAGCAGCGATTTTTTATTTAGCAAAAATATATTCAAGTTCTTAATGAAAATAAATATTTGCTTTTTAAACAGGGAATATTATAAAATATAATTTTAAATAGAGTTTAGTTTATAAAAAAATTATGATATAATAAATCTAAACGATTTAAAAATTTGAATAAAAAATTGAGTGAATTTTGGATAAAAAAGAAGGAGGTTTGTATTGTGAAGAGATTAGAGGAGAGCAGGATTATTGCTATGGCTCCGAATGCTTCAGCGATTTCAAATGCAAAAAAATTGTGTGATAAAGGGGCATTTTTGAAATTGTGGCGTTCGGTTGACGATACTTTGTATATGGGCGAGTGTAAGGGAAGTGGGAAATCGAATTATACGGTTTCGGTGGATTTTATTGATGAAGAAAATCCTGTTACACGATGTACTTGTCCAAGTAGACAATTTCCTTGTAAGCATGGATTAGCTTTGTTATTTGAGATATTGAGAGGGAAAAAATTTGAGGAGTGTGAAATACCAGAAGATATTTTGGCAAAGAGAGAAAAAAAGGAAAAATTAAAGGCTAAAAGGGCGAATGAGGAAAAGGAAGTTAAGAAAAAAACTTCTTCAAAAGCATCTAAATCGGCTAGAACAAAGAAAATTAAAAAGCAACTCGAAGGGCTAGATTTGATAAAGAAAATAAGTTCGCAATTGTTGAAAGTTGGACTTTCTGCAATGGGGAGTGTTTCGATTACAGAGTATCGAGATATTGTAAAACAATTGGGAGATTATTACTTACCAGGGCCACAAGTTTTGTTTCAAAGATTACTTTTGGAAATTCAGGCGTATAAAGAGGATCAGGATAAGGGACATTATCAGACGGCTTTAGAATGTTTGAAAAAGTTGAGGGCGATTGAGAAAAAAGGTAGAGAGTTTTTGAATGAGCAACTTGAAAAGAATGATCCAGAATTGACGGATAATACGTTGTATGAGGATTTAGGAGGCGTATGGAAGTTAACTCAGTTGAATGATTTGGGGTTAAAAAAGGAAAATGCGAGATTGGTGCAGCTTTCATTTGAAGTGAACTATGATGAGGCTAGTAAGATTTTTACAGATTGTGGATACTGGATTGATCTAGAAAGTGGAGAAGTGTCATATACTGCCAATTATAGACCTCGTTCGGCGATGAAATATATCAAGCAGGAAAATTCTAATTTTTCATTATTGACGGTGCCTACATTAACTTTTTATCCAGGTGGAGTTAATAAGAGAATAAGATGGGATGCTGCTAGTTTTGATAAAATTGAAAGTTCTTGTTACAAAGAGATAAAAAAACATGCTCAAAGTGTAGATCATGCCGTAAAAATTGCTAAAAATGAATTAAAAAATATTTTGACAAATAATGAAGTGGCTTTATTACTAGAATTTGAAAAAATTATGTTTGTTGAAGAAGAAGGTAAGAAAAAATATATTTTAATTGATAAAAATCAAAAAATGATAGAGCTTAGAGATAAGAAAAACAAGGAATTTTCAGAAAATTTTTATGAACTTTTGCCAAATGAATGTTTGGAAAATCAAGTGATGTTTGTAAAATTATTTTATGAAGGTAGAAATATTTATGCCCAAGCACAAAGTATCATAACTGATGATAAAATTATTCGTTTTGGATTTTAGAATGAAGTTTAGGAAGGAGAAAAAATGAATTTAGAACCGTTATATGAATTGAAGAATAGGCTTGAAAATGTTTCGATTGTTGGGATAAATTTGGTGAAAGATGATTTTCGTTTGCAAAGAGCTGTTGATCAAATGAAGGGGTATGCTTCGGCTGCCAAAGTATTTAAGCAAATTTATGAAATGGGGCAAAAATTGATTGAAGGCGATGAGGAAGATAAATGTGATTTATTTTTAGATTTGTTGGCTTTGCTTGATGCGGTGCTTTGTACCCAAGCGACAACTTATACTGGTGGTAATTTGCAAAAAATAGAGACAACTATTGGAAAAGAAAATTTTTATCAAGAACTTCATTACAGTGAGTTGAGCGAATTAATTGCTGCATTTAAAGGAACTGGTGGTGGTCGTTTCAGAGTTATTGATTCGACATTGCGATGGGATAATCCTGAAATAGTGAATGATTTTAGAGTGAAAAAATTTATGATAAACGGACTTAATGATAGTTATTCTGGAATTATAGATTTAATGATTAAAATGTTAAAGAAACAGGGGAAAGAGATAATTCCGCTATTGAAAGAAGGATTTGATCCTCAAGGTAAAAAGGAAATGATTGCTCGATTGGAAATTATCAAAGATATTTGTAAAGGCGAAGAAAATGAATTTTATAAATATTGTGTTGAAAATGGTGGAAAAGAAGTGAAAGAAGTTGCAATTGGAGCTTTGGCATACGATCAGGATAACGTTGATTATCTTTTAGATTTAATGAAAAAAGAACGTGGGAAATTGAAAAATAAAGTTTTTGAAAGTCTTGCGTATATGGATGATGAGAGAGTCAAAAAAGAGTGGGATAAATTTTTTAGAAAAAAACCGTTTGAAAATATGGAATATATGGCAGGAACAGAGCAGCAATGGGTATCAGATTATATTAACAATTATATTAAAGAATATACAGAAGATTTAAAAAATAAAACATTAAAAACAAAAGAAGAAAGAAGAAAAGTTCAGGAAGAGGTTGCAGAATTGTGTTCAGTTAGTTCAAATAAAAGAACAGAAAAAACTTTATCATTATACAAAGAACTGTATCCTTATAATAAAGCTGCTGTAAAAAGAATTTTAAGCCATTACATAGTAACTGAAATAAATAAAGAAATTACGAATTTAATAAAGAAACTGTCTAAGATATATGAAGGAGAGTTCTTAGAACAAGAATTTTTAATTTCACTTATTAAAGATAAACCTGAAACTACATATAAGAATTTTTCTAAATTTGCAGGAGTAGGAAAAGATGAAAAAGGAATAAAAAAATTATTCCATACATTCTTTGCTAATAATAAACTTTCTAAAAATAAGGAAGAAGCTAAAGCTCAAGAGGATTTTAGTACATTATTTAATGTAATTTTCCATATTCACTATGATGAAGAAAATAAAGAATATATTTTATATTGGCAAAATATAAATGATTATAGTGTTATGAAAATAAAGTTAAATGGTTTTGATAAAAAATGGTATAATATAATCTTTAATATTGAAGATGATTTCTATGAAAATTGGAATTATTACAGTTCATATCATAGAGATTTAAAGAACTTATATAATCCAGATATAAAAGGAATGAAAGAAAAATACGGAGCATTTTATTATAATATTATTCTTTCTCGTATTCCTTATAGTGAAGATATAGAGTTCCTAAATAAGTTAGAATGGACAAACTATAAAAATTTTCTTAAGGGTAAAATAGATATAGAAAAAAATGCACCTAAATTACATAATAGAGTAAGATCAATAGGATACATTTTAAATGAAGTTCCTATATCTGAAAGTGAATTAATAAAGCAAATTGAAGAATTATTTGAAATGGATAAAAAAACAAAAAGAATGTCTATAAATTTATGTGAAAAATGGCTAGAAAAGTTAAATAATGGAATGAAAGTGAAGGAGTTGTAAAAAATGGCTAAAAAAGAAGAATTACAAAGATTAACAGCAGAACAGATGTTTCAAGATGAAATTGATGCATTAATTAAGGCGGAAAAAAATCCGATACCTACTGGATGGAAAATGTCACCTAAGTCAGTGTTGACATATATTTGTGGAGGGAAAGCTGGAAGAAAAGTGATAACGCCTAAATATATTGGGAATAAAAGATTGGTTGAGATTGCAATTTCGACTTTGGTTACGGATAGGGCATTGCTGTTGATTGGGGAGCCGGGAACTGCAAAATCTTGGTTGTCAGAGCATTTGACGGCGGCGATAAATGGAGATTCGACTCGAGTTATTCAAGGGACAGCGGGAACGACTGAAGAGCAAATTAGATATTCTTGGAATTATGCGATGTTGATTGCAGAAGGGCCTACAAAAGATGCATTGATACCAAGTCCGATTTATAAAGCGATGGAAGATGGAGCGATTGCTAGAGTGGAAGAAATTTCTCGTTGTGCGTCAGAAGTGCAAGATGCGTTGATTTCTTTGTTGTCAGAGAAAAGAATGAGTGTACCTGAATTGAATGTAGAAATTCCAGCTAAAAAAGGGTTCTCTATTATTGCAACTGCGAATACTCGTGATAAGGGAGTTAATGAGATGTCGGCAGCGTTAAAGAGACGTTTTAATATTGTGGTGTTACCAAGTCCGAAGACTCTTGAAGCAGAGATAGATATTGTTAGAAGTAGAGTTACGCAACTTGCAGGAAATTTAGATTTAAATGCGAAATTGCCTGAAGAGGAAGTTATTGAAAAAGTTTGTACAGTATTTAGAGAATTGCGTCAAGGTGTTACGTTAGATGGAAGACAAAAGATAAAGCCGACTGCAAATGTGTTATCAACTGCAGAAGCTATTTCACTTTTAGCGAATAGTATGGCATTGGCTGGAAGTTTTGGGGATGGAGAGATATCAGATTATGACTTGGCGGCAGGATTGCAGGGAGCTGTAGTAAAAGAAGATAGTAAAGATGGGCAAATTTGGGAAGAATATTTAGAAAATATTATGAAAAAACGAGGTTCAGAATGGCTGGATCTTTATAAAGAATGTAAGGCACTTAACAAAGCTACTAAATAAAGGCGGTGGAATAAATGAAAAAACAAAATGAAGTGAAACCGAATATATTCGGAGTTAGGCATTTTTCACCAGCTGGAGCACATTATTTGAGAGATTATTTAGATGAAATACAGCCAAAAATCGTTTTGATAGAAGGGCCTTCTGATTTCAATGACCTTATTAGCGAAATTACTGGAAAAAATATTGTTCCGCCAATTGCTGTAATGGCTTACACTTTAGAAGCGCCTATCCAGACAATAGTATATCCATTTGCAGAGTTTTCGCCAGAATATCAAGCTATTTTGTGGACAAAGGAAAATGGAGTAGAGTGCAGATTTTGCGATTTGCCATCTTCAATTTTTTTAGGTGTAGAAAGTGTAAAGAAAAATTTAGATGAGAATCCAGAGGAAAATTTGAATGACTACATTTATAGAAAAATTAATGAATATTTGGAAGATTCAGATGATGAAGTATTTTGGGAAAGAGTAGTGGAGCAGGCTTCTGATTATAAGGCATATCGTAGTGGAGCGAGAGATTATGGGAAACATTTGAGGGAGTTGACTTTATCAAATACGGTGTCTGATGCGAAAAATATTATAAGAGAGTCGTACATGTGTAAAGTCGTTTCTGATGTGTGTAAAGAAGGCTACGAAATGGATGAAATTGCTATGGTTGTTGGGGCTTTTCACGTTGAAGGAATAGAAAGTGGCAAATTGATTTTGACTGAAAAGGAAATCAAAAAATTACCAAAATTAGAATCTAAAAAAACGTTAATGCCTTATTCTTACTATAAACTGTCGACTTATTCAAATTATGGAGCTGGAAATAAGGCACCAGGGTATTATGAATTTTTGTGGAATGGTTTAGAAAAAGAAGACCCATTTTTTGCGACATATATGTATTTAAGTAAAATTGCAGAATATCAAAGGGAAAATGGAAATATGGTATCGTCAGCTCAAATTATAGAAGCAGTCCATTTAGCAACTTCATTGGCAAATTTACACGATGGGAAAATACCGACGTTAAAGGATATAAAAGATGCAGCGATAACTTGTATGGCACACGGAAGCTACTCAGAACTAGTTTTAGCAATGGCGAATGTTGAAGTTGGGAAAAAAATAGGAAGTATTCCAAAGGAAGCTATTCAAACATCGATACAGTCAGATTTTTACAATTTATTGAAGGAATTGAAACTTGAAAAATATCGTTCATTAACAGCGACAGAAATAAAATTAGATTTGAGGGAAAAATTAAGGGTTCAATCAGAAAAATTAGCATTCATGGACTTGGAACGTTCATTCTTTTTTCATAAATTGAGAGTTTTGAATATTTCGTTTGCAAAACTTATTGGGAATCGCCAAGAAAATACAACTTGGGCAGAAGAGTGGATTTTACAATGGAAACCAGAAACAGAAATTGAAATTGTGGAAACAATCTTAAAAGGAGATACAATTGAATTTGCAACAGCTTTTGAATTGATGCAAAGAATAGAAGGTGCAAAAACATTGTCAGAAATGGCAGAAATAGTGAAAGATGCCTTCTATTGCGGAATGCCAAAAGCACTAGAAAAAGCGTTTCAAGCGTTACAAAATTTCATAACAGGCGACGTCCCTATCGATGAAATAGCCAAGACAATGTCGACTTTATCAGTGATGCTTCGTTATGGCGATATTAGAAAATTAGATACAAAAGTTCTGATTCCTATTCTTGAGCAACTTTTTTTAAGAGTTTGCTTAATATTACCAAGCGAGTCTTTTTGCGACAATAATGCAGCAGTAGAACTAGCTAAAAGTATAATAATAATGCATACTGTAGTTGAAAATCATGATTTTTTAGATAGAGAAAGATGGTATTCACTTCTTTTAGAAATTTCAAAAAGAGACGATTTAAATACAAAAATTTCAGGACTTGCAATGGCTATATTACTGGAAGCTGGAAAAATTGATAATGAAGTACTTGGAAAAGAAGTAGAAAAAAGATTGTCAAAAGGAGTTCCCGCAGATTTAGGGGCAACTTGGTTTGAAGGTCTGTCGATGAAAAATCATTACACCTTAATTGCAAGGCTTGGACTTTGGGAAAAACTCCAAAATTATATTTCAAACTTAGATGAGGAAGAATTTAAAAGAGCATTATTATTTTTAAGAAGAGCTTTTGCTGACTTTACTTCAAATGAAAAGCATGATATTGCCGAAAATATCGCAGAAATATGGGGCTTGAATAAAAATGATGTAAGTGCTGTAATAAATGATGATCTGGGAGAAAATGAGAAAGAAATAATTGCAGGATTAGAAGAATTTGATTTTGATGATATTTGATCGAAAATTAGATGATTAAAAAATTTTAATAAAAAATAGGAGAATTTTTATGGGAGAAAGAAATTTAGAATTAGAAAATCAAGGAATAGAACAATGGATAAAGAAAATAAAAGAAAATTTTGAAATAGTCACAGCTATCTTGGGATTTATTATAATAGGAATAGATTATATTATTAAATTATATCTTTCGAAAGATAAAGAAAAGTTGTATGATATACCTTCTAAATATTTCTTTTCTTTTGATTATAACAGAATACTTTACATGTTAATAATTATAATAATTCCGATTCTTTTATTCTTGCTATTAATATATAATAAAGAAAAGAGTTCGGATAGTAGTCAAATAAAAGATGAGAAAAAAATACAAAATTTTTTGTGCCACATTGTAATAAGTTATCAATTATTGGTTTTCAATGTCTATCAATTAAGATTAGATAATAAATTATCTTATTATTATTTTATATTGTTATTTTTATTTTTTATATTTGATTTTGGAGTATTAGTGTACTATAATTTTTTTAAATCTAGAAATCAGAGATCAGAAATTGAAAAAAAGATAGCATGGGTTTGGATAGCAGAATTTATCATAGGTATAGGGATATTAATAAATTCGTCTATAAATTCTCATAATTATGAATTAACTACAGTGGAAGGTAAAAAAATGATTGTACTATCTGAATATGGAGATAATTATTTAGTAGTTCCCTATTCAGAAAAATCTAAAGAATGTAAGAAAAAATTTTGTTTTTTTGTGGGAACTTATGAATTAATTGAAAAAACAGGACATAGTTTGGAATCAATAATTATTAATAATGATGAAATAGAAATAAAAAAAGAAAAATTTGTAGCTAATCCTAAATAAAATTTTAAGATATATTAAGAATATTAAAGAGGTGCGAAAA
Organism: Leptotrichia wadei; assembly: GCF_007990545.2. Taxonomy (NCBI): domain Bacteria; kingdom Fusobacteriati; phylum Fusobacteriota; class Fusobacteriia; order Fusobacteriales; family Leptotrichiaceae; genus Leptotrichia; species Leptotrichia wadei. Next base: position 1,208,076 of record NZ_AP019829.2, on the reverse strand, counting down.
AATGGACTATAAAGAAGATATAAAACGTTGGCGATTAATTCTTGGAAAAGATACGGAAGAAGAATTTTCATCTATGGATTCAGAAGCTATTCCAAGTTTTACAGAGGAAGATTGGTTGATGGATAAGGCGTTGGATGCGATTTATAATCCAACAGGACAATTTATGGGTGGAGATTCTGCTGGGCGAGGTCCGTCTAATCCACAAATTAGTAGATGGCTCGGAGATGTTAGAACTTTGTTTGATAAAGAATTGGTGAAAATTATTCAGACAGATGCGATGGAAAGATGTGGATTGAAACAATTGCTTTTTGAGCCTGAAATATTGGATCAAGTAGAGCTTAACATAAATCTTGCTTCAACAATTATGCTTTTGAAAGAGCAAATTCCACAAAAAAGTAAAGAAAGTGTTAGAAATTTCATAAAAAAAATTGTAGAGGAAATTAATAAATTGTTGGAAAGTAATATTAGAAGAGCAGTTAGAGCAGCACTTAACAAGAAACAACACTCGCCAATTCCATCTGCGTCATCTTTAGATTTTAAAACAACGATACGAAGAGGAATAAAAAATTACAACAGGGAATTAAAAAAAATTGTTCCAGAGCATTATTATTTTTTTGAGAGGGCAAGCGTTAATCCCACAAGTAAATTTACAGTCATTTTGGATATTGACCAAAGTGGATCGATGGGAGAATCTGTAATTTATTCTTCAGTAATGGCATGTATTTTAGCAAGTATCGCTTCACTAAAAACACGTGTGGTAGCTTTTGATACTGAAATTGTGGATTTGACAGAAAAATCAGATGATCCAGTTGATTTACTATACGGATTTCAGCTAGGTGGTGGAACAAATATCAATAAATCAATTAAATATTGTACAAAATATGTTGAAAATCCGAAAAAAACAATATTTTTTCTAATATCTGATTTAATCGAAGGTGGAAATCGTGGTGAAATGCTAAGAAGATTACAAGAAATGAAAGATTCGGGAGTAATAGTAGTTTGTCTTTTAGCAATATCTGGAGATGGAAAACCTTATTATGACTCACAAATGTCTGGAAAAATTGCATCACTTGGAATTCCATGTTTTGCTTGTAATCCTGAAAAATTGCCACTTTTACTTGAGAGAGTGTTGAAAAATATGGATTTGAGTTCGTTTGAGAAAGAGTTTGGTAAGAAAAAATGAAATCAAATATAATAAAAGTAGATAATAAAATTTTTATATTTTGGCTATTTACATTTTTTAAATTTGTGATATAATAGGAGCGAAATTTTAAAAATTGAAAAGATATGAGAGTAGTAAAAGTCTAATCTAGTTGAAATTTTGCTTTTTTTAAATAATAAAAAAGCAGAGAGAAAATAATAAAGATAGAAATTTAAAGATACTGTTTTTATTGCCATTTTTATACTTTTGTAAATGATTAAAAATAAGTGTTGAAAAGGAGAAATATTTTAAATATGAATAATAAGAATCAGACATTTGCCAGATTTTCAATGATGGTTGGAGAAGATGGAATTGAAAAGTTGAATAATTCGAGAGTTATAATTTTTGGAGTTGGCGGAGTTGGCTCTTATACTGTGGAAGCTCTGGCGAGAGCTGGAGTCGGGCATATTACGATGGTTGATTTTGATGAAATTTCAGAGTCAAATATTAATAGACAGCTTCATTCGCTTAGAAGCACGATTGGGAAGTCTAAAGTTGATGTTATGAAGGATAGAATTTTGGATATTAATCCTGAATGTGAAGTTGAACTTGTGAAAAAACTGGTTGCTGATGATATTGATGAAATTTTAGGGGATTTTGAAAAGGTTGAAAATTTTGAAGAATCAAAAGATTTGAATAATGGTAAGAAAAATTGTAAATATAAATATGACTTTGTTGTGGATGCTATTGATGTAATTGGAAGTAAGGTTAATTTAATTGAATATTGTGTAGAAAACAAAATAAATATCATTTCTTCGATGGGATTTGGGAATAAAATGCATCCAGAAATGGTAGAAATTGCAAAGATAAAAAATACATCTGTTTGTCCGATGGCAAGAACGATTAGAAGCATTTTAAAAAAGAAAAAGATTATAAATATACCAGTTGTGTATTCAAGAGAAATTCCAGTTAAACCTGACAAATCGGAATTATTTAAGGAAGAATTACCAACTGAATTTAGGGAGAATAATGAGATTCCTAGAAAAACTACGCCTGGAAGTAATTCGTTTGTACCTGGAACAGCTGGGCTTGTGTTGGCTTCTTATGTTGTGAGAAAAATTTTAGAATGGGATTGATTTTAATAAAAAAGTAAAAAAGGAGTGAGATTAATTGGCAGAAAAAAATGAGGCTGTTTTGACAGCAGAAAATGAAAAAAAATTGGAGAAAAATCGAAAAAATAATTTTCCAAAATGGGATTCTGAGAAAAAAAATCTTTTAGTAAAAATATTAATTGTAGTTGGATTAGTTTTATGTATTTTTGGGATAATGGATAAAATTTTTGAGCATACAGTTTTTAATTTTTTTAAAAATTTAACAATGCCATATTTAGAAAAAACTTATGAAGAATCTAAAAAGATGTTTTTAACATTGTCGCTTTTGAAAGGAACTACGGATATTATTGAAGGTAGTACGGTTAATGTTAGTATGATTGTTGGAATGGAAATTGAGATTGGAGATATTATTCAGCCTATTTACGACATGATAAATATTTTATGGAAAGTGTCACTTGCGAGCGTTGTTATACTGAAGCTGGAAACTATTTATTATGAAATTTTTAAAGTAAAATTGGCTACAATCTTGACGTTTATTTCGTTAATTACAATTTTTCCATATACTATTTATAAAAATAAAGTTACAAAAATTTTTAGAAAGATTTCTAAATATTCATTTTTCATATTGCTTTATATTTACATAGTTTTACCAAGTGCAATTTTTATAAATTCAACAATATCGAGATATTTTGAAAAGGAATATAAAGAGCCTGCAATTGTTGAACTAAATCAAGATCTGGGAAGGCTAAATAAAGTGAAAGATGAGATGCTTTCGCTAGATCAGTCTAAGAGCATTTTTAACATTCCAGGTCAAATAGATAGTGCAAAAGGTAAAATTGATAACTTTACGAAGGAAATAAATACCATTTCAAAAGATTTGGTTGAAGATGCACCAGTTATTATTGGAATACTTTTGTTAACATCAATAGTGTTGCCATTGTTGATAGCAATTTTACTTTATGTGATTACAAAGTCTGTTATTTTTGAGAAATTAAGCGGAGTTGGAAAAAAGTAATGAAAAAAATAGAAATAAGGAATTGCAGTTATTAATTTAACTGTGATTTTTTTATCCCTTGAAATACCACTTCTAATCTGCTAAAATATAACTATAAAAATTTAATTTTAATGTTAAAAATCTTTAATGGAAGGGAGATTTGCATATAATTTGTATTTGCAAGATTGGGATAACGGTATGAAAGATAAGATGAATATGAAAGTTATCGGAATTGGCGGAATGGGGATAAATTTTGTTAATTTTATGATAGCCTCAGGTGTAAAGAAGGTCGAATATATAACGATTGATACAAATAGTGAAAGTTCTGATTCGAGTCACGCAGAGAAAAAAATATTTTTAGATACTGGTGTTAAGGAATGTAGCAGGGAAAAGGCTGAAAGAGTGGCATTTCAATGTGAAAATCAATTTCAGAAATTACTTTTGGGAACGAATATATTGTTTTTGATTTCTGGGATTGGTGGAGCTACTGGGAGTGGAATAATGCCTGTTATTCTTGAAGTTGCAAAAAAATTGAAGATTTTTACTATTAGTATTGTTGCTCGTCCATTTTATCTGGAGGGATTTGAAACTCTGAAAATTGCGAATACAGGAATAAAGAAAATTGAAAAACTTACGGATAGTCTAATTATTATTCCAAACGAAAAATTATATAATTATATTGATAGAAAAGAGCCGCTTGAATCTGTTTATAATACGGTAAATTTAATTATAAAGGAAGGGATTGAAGGAATTGTAAATATTTTGACGGAAGTTGGATTTATGAATATTGATTTTTTAGATGTAAAAGCAGTTCTTCATAATGCTAAGAATACGATTATTAGAGTTGGGGAAGGAAAGGGAGATAACGCAGTTGACAAAATAATTGAACAGCTTATGGAAAATAACTTGTTTGAAGGTAAATTGGAAAATGCTAAAAGAGTTTTAGTAAATTTTACAACTGGAACAAGTGTTTCACTTATGGATATTGGAAAAATAACAGAGAAAATTTCAGATATTGTAAAGGATAAAAACGTTAATTTAATATGGGGAGTTGTAATTGATCCAAGTTATGATGAGATTAAGAAGATAAAAACAGTTGTAATATCCAGTGTTTAATTTTTCGATAAATTTTAAAATAACAATTGAGAGTATAAATTTTTTGTGTAATTATAGTTTGAAATTCATATTTATTAAATTATATATATTTACATAAAATTTTAATACTCTCATTTTAAATAAAACTGTTTATAAGATTGTATCATTGGCTAAAGCAGCTATTACACATACCATAAGAAATCCATAAAAAAGAATACCTATAATAATACCAACTATTATAAAGATAATATATAATTTTAAGGCTTTGGACTGTTCATTGAAGTATGTTTTTAATTGTTCTCCATCCTTCATAATAAGTGTATCTTCCAAAGCATTTGCTGATTTAAAAAATTTGATTGAAATTATAATAGTAAAAATTCCAAGAAATAGTATTAATATTTGGAAAGCTCCTACAATAACTCCTAAAACTGATAAAATTTTTATTACTGTTGCCATAAATCTCATATTTTTTACAGTTAGATCATCTAGAGTTAAGGTAATCGAGCCATTTATATTTTCATTAAAATTTGAATTGCTGGAATTATTTGTTACTTCATTTCTTATTCTGTCTAACTCTTCTATATTATGATTTGAATGATGTTGTTCATTTTTATTATTTTCAAAATCCATAATAACCTCCATAATATTTTAATTTAAATTTTTAAATAATTTTAATATTAAATTCAAAAAAAGATTAAACGGAATAATTTTTTCTATTCCGTTCATAAATTATAATTTTTATTATTTGTTTTTTAAAATATCCCTGATTTCAGATAATAATACTTCTTCTTTTGTTGGTTCAGGTTCAGCTGGTTTTTCAGTCGTAGCAGGTTTTCTTAATTTATTTACAAATTTTACCATAAGAAAGATAACAAAAGCCATAATAAAGAAATTAACTACATTTTGAATAAATAATCCATATTTTACTGCAGCTTCTGGAGTAGACCCGTTAGCAGGCGTAATAACTAATTTTAAATTTGAAAAATCAATTTTCCCTAAAATTATTCCAATAATAGGCATAATTATGTCATCAACTAATGAAGTTACTATTTTTCCAAAAGCAGCTCCAATTATAACTCCAACTGCAAGATCCATTACATTTCCTCTTGATATAAATTCTTTAAATTCTTTAAACATAAATACAATCTCCCTTCAAATATATATCGTTAATTATAGTGTATTTTTTTAAAATTGCAACTTTTTTATTTTATGACTTTTCAAAGTTAGAAAAATAATGTTTTAAAACATTTCATTAATTAAAAAAATTATGGTATAATTAAACATATTAAAATTATATTTTTGAAGGGATGTAGATAAAATGAAGAAAATAATATCATCACTTTTATTCTTGGCGGGAATACAAGGATTTAGTAATACTTGTAATTTTGCGAATAATCCTGATATCTTTTTGGATAGAGTTATAAAAAAAATTCAAACTGAAAAAAGATCGAATGATATTTTTTGTGATAGCGACAATGTTAAAATGGCTTATTATACAATTGAAGATGAGAATTATAATGCTAATATAGGAATTACTATAAAGGCTACTCCAACAACTACAAATGATGAGTTTAAAAAAGAATTTTATAAAAAATTTGATGAGTATAAAAACTTTTTTACAAAAATTGATACTAAAAATTTAGGGAAAAATCCGTTACCGGATAAAGAAATTGTACGGTTCTATGTACAGTTTCCAGATGAAAAAAGTATTATTATAATTGGAAAATACGAGTATGATTTAAAGACGAAGGAATACCATATGATAGCTAATTCAAGGGCAAAAGAATATTTTGAAAAATTAAAATTGTTTGAACCGTTAGCAATAAAAGTTAGTTATTCGGATGAGGGACATATATTTTAGTTTTTAAATTTTAAGATAGCTTTAAAATTTGATATATGAATAAAACAGGAGGTAAATTATGAGCATAAAAAAAATAAGAAAAGCCGTTATACCAGCAGCAGGACTTGGAACAAGAGTTTTGCCTGCGACAAAAGCACAGCCTAAGGAAATGCTTGTAATTGTCGATAAACCTGCATTACAGTATCTTGTGGAGGAACTTTTGGAGGCTGGAATTGAAGAAATTCTAATTATTACTGGAAGAAATAAAGGATCAATTGAAAATCATTTTGATTATTCATATGAACTTGAAAGAACTTTGGAAGAAAATGGGAAAAAAGACCTTTTAAAAGTGGTAAATCATATTTCTGAGATGTCAAATATTTATTATGTGCGTCAGAAAAAGCCATTGGGATTAGGACATGCAATAAGTTGCGCAGAATCTTTTGTGGGAGATGAGCCATTTGTTGTGCTCTTAGGAGATGACATTATTTACACAGATAGAGAGAAAGGGCAGTTTCCTGTAACAAAACAGCTTATAGAAAAATATAATGAACTGCAAGGAGGAACAATTTTAGGAGTTCAGGAAGTTCCTCACAAAAATGTCTCAAAATATGGAATAATAAAACCATTGAAGCAATTTGATGAAAAGACAGTTATTGTAGAGGATTTTGTTGAGAAGCCATTAGTTAATGAAGCTCCGAGTAATCTTGCTGCATTGGGACGTTACGTATTAGAGCCTGAAATTTTTTCGTATTTAAAAAATACAAAACCTGGAAAAGGGGGAGAAATACAACTGACAGATGCAATTTTAGCAATGAAAAACAATGGTGAAAAATTATATGCCTATAATTTTGACGGGTTAAGATATGATACTGGAGATAAATTTGGAATGTTTGTTGCAAATGTCGAATTTGGACTTAGACATGAAGAATTAAAGGATAGAGTAAAAGAATATTTGAAAAATTTAATAAAAGAATTATAATTTTATAGTTCGATTTTGAATTAAATCTATAAAAAATAAAAAAATTGATTATCAGATTAAATTTATCAAATTAATAAAATTCAATTTCTATAGTGTATCGTCAATAAACGGATGCGACAAAAAAGTAAAGTAAGTTGCAAGTTTAAATATCACTTTTTATGAAATGAGAGTGTCTATAATTTCGTGTAAATATATACTTTAGTAATATATAGATTTTTACATAAAAAAATTTACACACACACTCTCATATTTTTTATTATTTCTTCCAAAGTTTAAATTAATACTTTTATTTTATAATTTAATTACCTTTATTTAATAATTTTACAACTTCAATTATTACTTACTAGCTTTACTAACTTTATTAAAAAGTTTTATTTCACATCTACTAAAATTTATTTAAAATCTGAATTTTTTTAAATTTCATTTTAAATTAAAATTACATTGAACTTTCCCATTCACCTTTCACAGTAACACCTGTACTAATAGCTACTCTATCCATAAGCTCAACATCTTCATCACTTAATTCAACACTTGCAGCCCTTTTGGCATCGTCAACTTGATTAGGTTTTGTAACTCCGATTATTGGAATAGTTCCTTTTGCAATCGCCCAAGCAGTCGCAATTTCAGGAATTGTTGCAGAATATTTTCCACCTAAAATTTTCATTTCATAAAATAATGGCTCCAATTTTGCCAAAGTTTCAGGTGGGAATGCTTCACCCCTTCTTGTTCCAGCTGGCAATGGATTTTCTTTTGTATATTTCCCAGATAAAGCACCTTGTTCCAGTACCATATACGAAAATACTGCGATATTGTTTTCCTTGCAATAATCTAAAATTCCAGTTGTTTCAATTGTTCTGTAAAGTAAGCTAAAATGATTTTGAATAGCGTGTAACTGAAATCCAGCTTCTTTCAAAAGATTATTCACATATTTTATTTGTTCTAAATTGTGATTAGAAACCCCTACTTTTTTCACTTTTCCTGATTTTAACACATCAACCAATTTAGGTGCCCATTTCTCCATATCTTTTGTATTATGTATCCAATAAATATCAATAACTTTCTTATTCAATCTTTCTAAACTTTTATCAAGAAATTCAAAAATCGCATTATCTCCTCTTTCTTCAGCAAGTTCAGGTGTAAATTTTGTAGAAATTATCGCATCACTTCTATCTTTTACAAATTCTCCCAAAATAGTTTCAGATTGACCACTCGCATAAACAGTGGCAGTATCCCACAATTTTAGTCCCAAATCCATTGCTCTATCAAAAACTGGTTTCAATTCATCTTTTCCTAATTTATTTCCAAAAATCGAATCTCCTCCAGCAATTCCTCCAAATCCCCAAGACCAAGTTCCTAGTGCTACTTTAGGCACATCTATTTCCTGTATTTTTGTTGTTTTCATTTGAAATCATCTCCATTTTTTACATAAATTGTTATTTTACCAAAGTTCAAAATTTAATATTTTTTATTTCACATAATTTAAATTACCCTTATTTAATAATTTTACACCTTCAATATTTATAAATTCTTTATTTTCAATTATATTTTCCTCTTTTGCAACCATCAAAAAATATTTTAAAATTCTTAATTCCATAAATCCTCATTCATTTTATAATTTTTTTATACTAACTTATCTAGCATTCACCGCTTTTGGCAACTTTTCATATTCATCTTCTGACAATATTCCAAACCATTCAGTCGAACCGCTATCTGATAAAGCAATGTGAGTAAACCAACTGTCTTTTGCTGCTCCATGCCAATGCTTAACATTTTTAGGAATATTCACAACATCTCCTGGATGTAATTCTATCGCTTCTTTCCCGTCTTCTTGATACCATCCGTATCCATCAGTCACCAATAATACTTGTCCATTTGAATGAGAATGCCAGTTATTTATAACTCCTGGCTCGAAAACAACATTATGAATACCAACTTTTGAAGTGTCATTCGGCTCAACTAATGTTTTTAAATAAGTTCTCCCATTAAAATATTTTGCATAAGCCTCGTTATAATCGCCTTTCCCAAACAAGCTGCTTACAGGATCAGCCGTCCCATCTTCTGAATAGATCTCTTTCAAAAGCCGAAATACAGCCCAAGCTTTTGGCCATCCCACATAAAATCCTAAATGTGTAACAGCCTCTGCCAGTTCTTCTCTTGTAACCCCATTTTCCAAAGCACTTTTTAAATGAAATTTCAAAGAACTATCCAAAATTCCACTCGCCATAAGTCCAGTGACCGTAATCAAACTTCTATCTCTAGCCGACAATTTATCCTCTCTTGCCCAAACTTCTCCAAACAAAACATCATCATTCAATTGTGCAAATTTTGGTGCAATATTACCTAATAAATCTCTTCCTGCAGTAATTTTTTTTCTCATTTTTTTTACCTCTGTTTAATCAAAAAATATTTCTCTTTTTCATTAAAATTTTTTTATTTTTTCTACCCAAGCTCCAATGCTTTCCAAGCTTTCATTCCACCCAAATCTTTTGCCTTCAATAATATTCAAATCCGAATAATTTTTTTTCAAAAAATCTGTTGAGCCTTTTATCCCGCTTCCACCTGATGTCGCAAAAGTGATTATCTTTTTCCCGCTCAAATTATGTTTTTCAATAAAAGTCTGAATAATACGAGGCGGAATATACCACCAAACTGGAAATCCAATAAACACAGTATCATAATCATCAATATTCTCCACAACATTTTCAATCTCTGGACGGCTAAATTCATCATTCATTTCCACTGAACTTCTACTTTTTTTGTCGTTCCAGTTCAAATCCTCAGAAGTATACTCAACTTGCGGTTTTATCTCAAACAAATTTTCCCCAGTCGCTTTTGCCAATTTTTCTGCAACTTTTTTTGTTGTCCCTGTCGCTGAAAAATAAGCTACTAATATTTTATTCATAAAAAATCACCTCTTAAAATTAGATAAAATCTAAATTTTTTACTTTTTTATGATTTATTTTACAATATTTATCCTATTATATCAAATACTTATTTTTTATAACTAGTTATGCTTTAAAAGCATATCTTAAAAACTATTTTCTATTATTCTCTTTCAAACTTTATTTCAAATTCTTTTCCCAAAAATGCAATCCCAATTTTCAAAAGTTTCTCAACTCCAGCATTTTTTAAAACTGAACTATATTCTTTCTCATCAATCTGCTTTAATGCAACTTCACATTCTTTTTCAAGTTTTTCATGAATTTTATTATCATTTAAATTTTTCACTTCATTAATAATTTTCAACTCAATAATAATCCCTTCTTTTCCTTCCAAAATATTTTTAGGTTTTAAAAGTAAATCATATCGTCCTTTCCCCGCAAAATTATTCGATGTAATTTCGTATTCATTTTTCAAAGTTAAAATCAATCCTAACATCAATCCGTGATAAAATTGCTCTTTGTAAGTTCCACTTACATCAAATATTCCAGTATTTTCCAATAGAATTTCTTTTAGATATTTTTTGAAATTTGAAATCTCTCCTTTTCTTAAAGCATCTGACATATACAAAAATTTTTCATAATCGTCAAAGTATACTTCGATAAACATTTCTGAAAACATTTTCAATATCTCTTCATTCGGTATTTTCAAATAAACATCATTTTCATTGTATTTTTCTGCCAAAGTCAAGTAACCGCTATGAAAAAATAAATTCCAAATATTTTTTTCAAAATTAGCTTTTAAATTACCAAAAGTCATATTATCATTAATAATTTTTAAGATACTTTTTTTATTCAAAAGTTTTGTGAAATCATCAAAAATACTGTCTCTTAGCTTTTTCAAATATAATTTAATAAGAGCATTTCCACTTGTATTTACCCAATAAGGTTTCAAGTTTCCATTTTTTAAAAAGTTGACAATAGACCACGGATTATAAACCTTCCTATTTCCAAATAAATATCCATTATACCATTTTTGGACATCCTTCAATTCATACTCCAAACCAAAATCTTCAAGCGCTTTCTCCACTTCATCTTCCATAATCCCAAAATATTCTGTAAATTCATCATCTAAAATTGTGTGAACTTCTAAATTATTCAATCCAGAAAAAATATTTTCCTTTGCAACCCTTAAAATTCCAGTCATAACTCCCATTTCAAGATATTCGTTATCTTTTAAAACTAATCCATAAAAACTTTTAAAAAAACTTATGGCTTTTTCATAATTCCCTTTTATATACGAATTTATTATAGGCTGATCATATTCATCAATCAACACAATCACCTTTTTTCCATAATATTCATACAAATATTTTGACAGATTGAGTAAAGAAGCCTCCCATTCTACCGAATCTAATCCTCTTCGCACAGAATTAAATTCTTCAATTTCAATCTCATCCATTTTTTCAATTAAAAATTTATAATCTGAATATAACCTTTTTACAATTCCTTTGATAGCCTTGAATCCATTTTCCCAGTTTTCTTCATCATAATTTCTAAATGAAATCGAAATCACAGGAAAATTCCCCTGCATGTCAAAATACTCACTTTTAGAAATATTCAATCCTTCAAACAATCTCCTGTTCTCATCTTTATTCTTAACATCAAAAAAGTATTTAAGCATCGACATATTCAATGTTTTTCCAAATCGTCTCGGACGAGTAAACAATTTCACTTGAGAGCCATCTTCTAAAATATTTTCTATAAATTTTGTTTTATCAAAATAATAGTAATTTTTTTCAATAATGTCTTTAAAATTGGAAACTCCAATTGGCAGTTTTGTTTTTTTGTTGTTTTTCATATCGAATACCCCTTCCTTTCATTTTTACTAATCATTAATATCAATCTCCTCAAATTCCTTCGGATTCTCCCCTTCCATTTTCTTTCCTTCAAAATAAACATTATTCTTATCTTTCCCATATTTCCCGCTCATCGTTACTTCAAAACTATTTCTATCCGCTCCATTTATTTTCACAAATTTTTCTCCGTTCAAGAAATAAACTCCGTTTTTATCTTTGAAATAATTTGAACCATCTATTGGTGTATCAAATCTTTCAAGAGTTTTTAAGTCAATATTTTTGCTGTCGAGTGGAATTATTTTATCTTTCTGGTTTTCACTTTCTAGCAATTTATAAGCTCCATTTTTGTCAATCAAAATTTTGTCATACGAAATTCCACCGTCAAAATATTGAAATTTATTTGAACTGATTTTCTCCAATTTCTTCCCTCGATAAAACACACTATTTTTATCTTTCATCCAAAGCCCGTCTATTCCTTCGGCACTCTTAACATCTATTCCTTTCACTTTTTCTCCTTCAAAATAAACATTGTTTTTATCTTTTGCAATAAAAGTATAATTTTCATTGTCATATTTAAATGAATCTGGATCTGCTTCTTCTATTTTCTTAAACTCATTTTCTCCAAAATAATAGAGATTTTTATCGTCTTTATAATAATTTCCACCAATTTCTTCAAAATTTTCAAGATTGACTTTTTCATTGATTGGAATTAATTTTATCTCATTTTTTTCTTCATCTTCGTCAATTTTATAAAGTCTGTTTTTATCTTTTATAAAATTAAATTCTATTTTTTCAAAACTTGCAGCATCGATTCCATCCAATTTTTTATTTTTATAATAAATATTATTTTTATCTTTCGCAAAATTATAATCCAAGTCTTTGAATGTTTTCAAGTCAGCACTTTCTATTTTATGTAAATTTCCAGAATCCTCGTAATAAATACTATTTTTATCTTTAAAATAATAATCGCTATCATCAACTTTTTTAAAACTTCTCAAATCCAATCCTTTTAAGTTCAACTTTTTAGTTTTTATTTCTGAATTTTCATTTTCTTCTGAAATATTTTCCAAAAAATACACTCCATTTTTATCTTTTATCATTTCATAGTTCAATGCTTCAAATGTCTTTGGATCAATTCCATCCACTTTATACTCAAAAATATAAAGATTTTTATCATCTCTTGCAAAATTACCATCCATAATTTCAAATGTTTTTGGATTTGCACCAGCCAATTTTTCAAGTTTCATTTTGTCATCTCTATCATTTAACAAATATATGTTATTCTTATCTTTGTAATATTTGTTGTAAGAATTCCCAAAAAATTCAAAACTCGGAATGTCAACTCCTTTTGTATCTAAAACTTCCACTTTATAAGTAATTCCATCACTTTCTCTATCCAAATAGTAAACATTCTTGTAATCTTTTACAAAATCTAAACTATCATTTAATACTTCAAATCCTTTAGAACTCACACCTTTCAACTTTTGATTTCCAATAAAAACACTATTTTTATCTTTTGAAATAATTCCAAACTCAAATGTAGCTGGATCTGCTCCTTTTAATATTTTCAAAGAGACTTCTCCATTATTTTCATCAACATAATAAACTGAATTTTTATCTTTGTAATTTAATCCACCAAAAATATCTTCAAAACTTGCCACATCAATATTAAGATTTTTAATCGGTTCTACTTTCACTTTGTCATTATCATTTGCAGAAATTTCATAAACATTTTTATTATCTTTCAAATAAGTCTCATTAAAAATTTTAAGCCCATCTAGTCCTACAAAATCCAATTTTTCTCCAAAACAATAAACATTTTTACTATCCACTCCATAATTTCCGTTTACAACTTTAAATGTATTTCTATCAACATTTTTCATAATTTTTACTTTTCCATACTCATTATCCACAAAGTAAATATTTTTCCCATCTCTCAAATAATTACTAAAAGTAGAATTTCCATCATCCAAGTATTCCAAATTATTTACATCTATTTTCAAATTAATCTTCTCAATTTTTCCGTTAGAATAATAATAAAGGTTATTTTTATCCTTTATAAAATCATTTAATTTCAGCACTTTTTCAGCACTTTTCACATCAATGTTGCTTTTAATTTTTTTCAAGTCATTATCTGAATGATAATAAAAACTATTTTTATCTTTATACAAATTAGACATCTCAAAATATTTAAATGTATCAAAATCAATATTCAAGCTATCTATTTTCTTTATTTCAAATCTTTCATTGTTATCTGAATCCTTTTCATTTACAGTCATCAAATAATGGTCGTTGCCACTTTGAAGAATATAGTCGCTATTTCCCAACGCTTCAACAATTTTAGCATTATCTGAAGAAATTCCATCTATTTTTTCTCCAAAATAATAAACTCCATTTTTATCCTTCCCGATTTCCTTACTCAAAGTATTAAAACTATTTCTATCAATATTTTTCAACATTTCCAAATCATAAGGATTATAATCCTTTAAAGCAAAGATATTATTTTTATCTCTAAAATAATAACTTTCTCCCATTCTTTCAAAAGTTTTCGCATCTACTCCTGTAACATCTTTATTATCCTCAATGTAAAAAACTCTGTTCTTATCTTTTGCTAGCCCATCTTCAAAATATTTAAAACTTTTAATATCTATATTTCCTAGCTTTTCCCCTTTAGAATAAACATTATTTTTATCTCTGGCAATATACTCCTCCAAAATTTCAAAAGAATTTTTATCCGCTCCAGTTATTTTTCTCAAATCATCTTTATGAAAATAAACGCTATTTTTATCCGTATAATAGTCTGTTAAAGAAGCTTTTTTATTTTCTAAAACTTTAAAACTTTTCACATCAAGTCCATCAATCGACACTTTTTTCGGTTTTATTTCATCAATTGAAAAAAAGGAAAGTGAATCAGTTTTAAGATTATACAAATTTTTGTAATCCTTCACATACTTTTCATCCAAAATTTCAAATTTTTTAGTTGAAACATCTTTTAATTTTTTCCCAAGAAAATAAACATTTTTGCTATCTTTTCCAAAATAGCCGATAATTTTCATCTTATCTTCTCCCAAATTTTCAAAAGTCTTCGCATCCGCATCTTTCACTTTCAACTTAATTTCAAGATATGGCATTTCATAATAAACTTCTCCATCCTTTTTCAAATACTCAGCATTTGCAATAGTTCCCGCTAAAATAAATAAAACCAATATTTTTAGTAAACTTTTTCTTTTCATATTTTACTCCTTGTCATTTTTAAATTTTTTTCTATTTAAAATGGTAAATTTATTCAAGATCCTTTAAAAAAAATAATATTAGTTCTGTCTGATAACTTTAAAAAATTTTTTCAATTTATTTATCTTCTTTAACAGTTTTACTTTTTTTATCATAATAATATTTCTTATTTTTATACTCGAATCTCTTTTCATCCAAAATCAAAAAATCTCTTGCCTCAAAATTCTCAAGTTTTTTCCCATCAATATAAATATTATTTCGATCTTTTGCAAAAATATCATTTAACTCTATAAATTCACTTGGTTTTACACCGTCCATTTTTTTATCTTGATAATAGACACTGTTTTTATCTTTTCCATATTTTCCTTTAAAAGTCACACTAAAGCTATCTTTATCTGCACCGTTCAATTTAAGAAATTTACTTTCCCCCGCATAATAAATTCCATCTTTATTTTTGAAATAATTTGAGTACCCTAGATCCCAATGATCAGAAACTCTAATTCTCTCAAGACCATTCATATCCATATCGCCACTCTCAATTCTTCTCACTCCCTCAACTTTTTCTCCATTATGAAAAAGAACACCTTCATATGTCGCAAATCTTTCATCCAGTTCCTCAAATCCAATTGGTTTAACACCATCCAATTTTCTATTATGATAAAAAACACTATTCTTATCTTTCCCATAATTTCCAAATTTCATAACTTCAAAACTATCTTTATCAACTCCATCCAATTTCAAAACTTTTTCTCCACTTTTATAATAAATCCCATTTTTATTTCTAAAATAATTTGAATCCCCAATTTTTTCAATAAGTTTCAAATCAATTTCTTGATTACTTAACATTTTTGAAACATTTCTCTTACTTTTTCCACTTTTAACACTCGTAATTTTCATTTTATAATCTGAAGTTTTAGAATAAGTTTTCTCAAGTTTTCCTAAATATTTAGCACTTGCAACATTTCCTGACAAAATCAATAACCCCAATATTTTCAATAAATTTTTTCTTTTCATAACTACTTCACCTCTTTTTAATTTCATAAATTATTTATAGAATCTATAAGTTATAATAAAAAAATTTTATTATTAAAAAAATATTTTATATTTTTTCACTTTAATATATTTTACCTCATTTTTCACAATTTCAAAATCATTAAAATTTAAATATTTAATTATTTTTCTTCATAATTAAGAATCATTTTTTAATTCCAAAATTCTAGTTCATCTTCTTCTTTCATATCTTCCTCTTCCGTTTCATCTTCAAAATCTTTCAAAATATCTTCTACACTCATGTCATTAATTTCAGGATCAATTTTGTCAAGAAATTCTGAAAAACTCTTTTTTGTCTTTTGAATACGGATTCTGTCGCCTGTTACTACAATTTTTTGGTAATTTTCTAAATATTCAGAAATATGATTTCTAATTTCTGTATTCACTATTTCAGCATAGATTCTATTTGCTCTCTCAAGCAGCAGTTTATCCTTATTTTTATTTTCAGACTGAATTTTTATTTCTTCCAGCATTTTTATTTTCTCGTTTTTTTCTTCTTCTGATAAATCACCATTTATAATTAATTTACTTTTTTTAACTCCTGTACTCACAACTTTTGCTTCTACTTCCAAAATACCATTTATATCGTAAGTAAATCTCACATTTATGGCTTCTTTTCCTGCTAAGTTTTGTGGCACATCTAGTAAAAATTCTCCCAAAAATAAGTTATCATCTATGTTCAAACTTTCTCCTTGATAAATTCCGACAGTTACTTGACTTTGATAGTCTTCTATTGTGTAAAAATATTCAGATCTACTTGTGGGAACTGTGGTATTTCTAGGAATAATCGGTGCGAATCGTCTTCCTACGATTTCTGTTCCTAGAGTAAATGGGCACACATCAGTCAGAATTCTCTCTTTAAATACTTTGTTTCTTTCCTTCATTCCAACTGCGATTCCAACACCATAAGCCACAACTGTATCGGGATCAGCTGCTATTGATACTAGTTTATTATTTTCAATAAAATCATCGTTATTAAAATAGATTTTTTCTCCACGCATTTTATGAAAATATTTTTCCACAAATTCTTCAATAATTCCTAATTTTACTGCTCCTCCAACTAAAATAACCTTTTCAATTTCCCTAGCATCTGTATTTCCATCTTGCAGAGCCTTATCAATCGCAACTTTCATTTTTACAAGCAATGGTTTTACAGTCTCTCTAAAATTCTCTTGTGTAATTTCTGATTTATATTTTTTTCCTTTAATTTCCATCTCGATTTCTACATTCTTCAAGCTTATTAATTTTTTTGCTCTATCTGCTTTTGTGTATAATTTCGTTCTTTCATCACGACTCAAATCTGCTATTGATAACTTGATATTTTTCAAAAAAATTTCACAAATTTTAGTGGTGAAATCCTCTCCTCCAAGCATTGTATCTCCACTTATTGACAGCACTTCCATAATATTTTCAAATGTTTCGAGCAAAGTAACATCAAATGTTCCTCCGCCCAAGTCGAGCACAATAAATTTTAAATTCTGATCTAAAATATGACTTCCAAGCGACATTGCTGCAGCTGTTGGTTCATTTATAAGTCTTTCTACTGTAAGTCCCGCTAATTCTGCCGCCATTTTTGTATCTCTACGCTGTTTATCGTTAAAATATGCAGGTACACTTATTATTGCTCTATCTATTTTTTCACTTAGCTGTTTTTCAGCATTTTCCTTTAAATGTTTCAAAACAAATGAAGATAACATTTGTGCATCAAAAGTTCTATTTTTAACTTTAATTTTTGCATCTGTTCCCATTCTTCTTTTAAAATTACTCGCAGTTTCGCCTGCATTCATCATTCTTCTCTCTTTTGCCAATTCCCCTACAATTATTGCATCATTTTCATCAATTCCCACAACAGACGGAATCAAAATATTTCCATATTCATTTTTTATAAATTGTATTTCTCCATTATCATCAATATATGTTGCCAAACTATTAGTTGTTCCCAAGTCGATTCCAATCATTCTTCCCATTTTTACTTTCCTCCATCACTATTTTTCTTTTTTAATTATATATTTTGTCCAGTATTTGTTTCGCATAATTTTTCAATCTTAAATATTTTATTCTATTTACAATTATTAATTTTATAATCATCCATATTAATATTCCAAACAGCCAAAAGTTTTTAATTTTATAATTAAAATAAATAGAAATTAAATAACTTCCAAGCAGAATTATTTGTATATTCAACATACTCGCCATATTTAAGTTATTTCCACGTTTTGCAAGCGAAAAATCCAAATAAGTTCTTGTAACTGTAAGTACGATCCAATAAATTTTAACTAATTCAAAACTTTTTACGACATTTCTATAATCTATTTCCTTTGTATTTATTATTGCTGGTAAACTAAATATGCAAATAAAAATTAGCGCAATACAACTAAGAAGAAATATTAGAGTGTGTATAAAAGCGTCATCTTCTCCAATATCGTCTTCGCAAGTAATTTCTAAATGATAAAATATATTTTTTATTTTTTTATAACTATAAACTATTCTTTTTAATAATAAATTATTTGTCAAATTAAAAAATAAATTGTGAATTTTTTTATTTATTTTTATATCAAGATACCTATAATTTCCACGATAAATATTCCAAAATATAAAAAATCCAAAAATATTCAACTTTTTCACATTAAAATATCTTTCCACAAAATTTTCCAAAGCTTTATCATTATCTTTTTCCTCTTTACTGTTATAAAGCCCCTTTATTTCCCCAAATTCATTTTTATTATTTGACAAACAGGAAATAATGTATTCTTTTTCAAATTCAAAAAGATTCTCTGATTTTAAAATCAAATTATCTTCAAAATCATTATTTTCCAATCCTAAAATATCCCTAATTCTAGACTTTTCATCATCTGAAAACTTATCAAATCTTTTCAAAAAAACTTTTAAGTAAATAAAAGAAACTTTTTCTCTGTTTAAAATTCTGCGAATCTCTTTTAGCCAAGACTTTAGATTTTCTTCCATCCATTCATATTTTCCACTAAAAACATCAGAAAATTCTTCATCCTCAATACCTGTATTTTGAATATCATTTTCAAAAAAAATCTCCTCATAATCATCATTTTCAAAATTTTTTTCAATTTCAAAAAAATTTCTATTTTTAAAATTCGTTTTATTGTATTTTACTTCATCAAAATTATATTCTTCAAACGCCAAAGCAGTCTGATACGCTTCCCGAATCTTCATAAACATCTCAGGAAACTCTTCTGGATGATATTCTTTCAACATTTTAGAATATGCAATTTTTATTTTCTTCTTATCATCTGTTGGCTCTATTTCTAGTATTTTAAAGGCTTTGTCAAAATTCAAAATTATCACTCCTTATTTTTTATCTTTTTAAAACAAAGACATTCAAAATTTTTTTTGAAAATTCTTTTATTTTTTCATATCTTACATAAGTTGTCGTTACCATTTTTATAAATAAAATAATATTTATAAATAAATATTGAGATATTAATAAAAAATATAGTAAAAATTTTGAGAATGATGAATCATATTCTGCATTTCCAATAACTATTAATCTTCCCAAAAAAATTATAGTCATTAGTATAAATAAATAGTTTGAAAATCCGCATCTCATACTCCAGCCAAAATCTTTTTCATAAATAATGTTAAGCCAGTCTATGATTGTAAAAAAAATTCCTCCAAAGACTGTTATATTCCATGCAACATTAGTATCTAGAAAAAATAAAGCTATAATAGTTGATAAAAACATAAACATTATAAATACGGTTATTTTTGCTTCAAGACCATCTTTATAGCCCATTCCCAAAATTTTCATATAATTATTAATTTCAATATATTCATTTTTTATTTTATAAAATACAAATTTAAAAGTATTACCAACTTGCTCAATATCCCGATAGGAATACAATGCAACATTTTTTTTAAATAATTTAAAAACATTAATATTAAAATAATCCTGAATAAACTGCTCATATCCCTCTTCATTTTCTAAAAAATTTTCACTTGAAATTTTTTTTGCAATTTTATTTAAGCTCGTGTTTTCATTTTTCCCAGAATCTGCCCAAGTTTCTCCTAAAATATCAACAATCTCATCAGAACTATTCAAATTATAAATTAAAAGTTCTATTTCAATTCTAGTCAAATTTCTCCAAGCATAATTATACAATTCACTTTTTTGGAAAATTTCTCTAATCTGCTTTTTTTCCAAGTTATCAAAATTAAAATGAAATTCCCGTAAAATTTTCCTATATTCTGTAAGCGGTCGCTTTTCAGATAAAATAAGACTCTTCAATCCCTCTATCCATTCAGATATTGATTTTTTTAAATTTTTCTTTTCATCAAAAATATTTGAAAACTCTTCAGATTCTTCAAAAGTTTTTTTATTCACATAATTATTTTTATTAGAAAAAATATTCTCAAATTCACTTTCATTTTTTTCATCAGAAAAAATATCTTCAAAATTTTCAAAAAAAGATTTTTCTTTATTTTCTTCAAAATTCTTTTTTACTCTTTCAAAAAATTCTTCATTTTCATTATTTTTTTCAGTCATCTTATTCTCTGATTTCACTTCATCAAAATCAGCTTTTTCAAACTCCAAAGCAACTCTATATGCTTCATTAGTCTTCATAAATATCTCAGGAAATTCCTCAGGATGATATTTTTTCAACATTTCAGAATATGCAATTTTTATTTTCTTTTTATCATCCGTCGGGTCTATTTCCAGTATTTTAAATGCTTCATCAAAATTCAAAATCATCACTCCCAAATTTTTCTAGTCTTTTGTTTAGCAGTATTGAATCTCTTTAAAATTAAAAAAATTTATTATTTAATGAGTAGCAGCATAAAATGGCATAAGCAATTTAAATCCCTTCAAAAATTCCTCAACTAGCTCATCCAAACTCTCAAATCTTTCAATCTCTTCCACATCAAACTTAACCAAAACTTTCCTAATTTCCCCATTTTTCCACTCTTTAAGAAATCTTTTTCTATTACTTTCATTCCCTTCAAATCTATCCAAAGCACAGTTTTCCTTACTTTTCGCAAATTGCACGAAATAATAAAGTGGTTCATCAATCGGCACTTCCAAAACTTTATTCTGATTCTCAAGTGTATTTTCCCCAATTTTTCTTTCAACAAAACTCACTTCAAGCGAAATTCCAACTTTTCTAGTTCTTTCATTTTTAAAAACTCTCAAAGCAATTCCAGATTCAGTATCGCTATCCCCATCTTGACGCAAAAATACCCAAAGATAAGGTCTTGCAATCTGAGCCTGATTCATCCAGCTGCTAACTTTTTGCAAATGAAATCCATCAGTCTTTTCTTCCAAAGCCTTTGCAATTTCCGTAAAAACTTTTCTAGCATTTTGTCCATTTTTTCTAAAAAGTTCCATATCTTTCCTTAAATCTCCAGCTTTTTCAGGTTTTATATATTTTTTTTTTCATAATTTGTATATTCAATTAATGGTTTGTAGTTAAATTTTTTTGTCATATTAATCATTCCTTTTCTCTATAAGATATTTTTGTTTTAACAAATTTTTTCAAAATTTTAATATCGAACGATTTTGCTATTTAATACTAAATTCCAATTTAAAAGCAGAAATTCTAACAAATTTATTATTTTAACAAGGAATAGCATAAATGTAGCTTAAGTTCAAATTAAAAATATTTCTATAAAATTATAGCATATTTTTCAAAATTTCTAAAAAGTTTTAATTTAAGTTTTATATTATTTTTGATTTCAAATTTTTAATTATCAAATGTTTTATTTTTATATTAAATTAATAAAATTTTAAAAATAATTTGATTTTTTGAAAAAATGTTGTATAATATAATTAAAAATAGTTTCAATAATTAGATTAATTTCAGGGGGAGAAAAATGAAAATAAAAGGGGATAGCAATGGGTTTACGCTTATTGAGGTTTTGCTGTACATTTCGATTATGGCGATTTTGTTTATGGTTATTTCTGTGAATTTGCAGAAGCAGAGGCAAAATCAGGAGTTTGCAATTCAGAAGAGGAATATTAGCCAGTTTATTAGGAAAATTCAGCAGTATGCACAACATAATAGGAAGGAATATGTGCTGGATTTTAAGATATCTGAAAAGATGGCTTATTTTTTAGATGAAAAAAATGGGCAAAAGGATATTATTGATAAAATGGAGATTTCCAAAAACTTATCTTATATGACAAATAATTCCAATAAAAATGCTGATTTTAGGAGAAGGACAACAAATGAGGGAAATTTTGAAAGGGGATTTTCTGTTTATTTGCTGGATAAAAAGGGAGAAAAGATTTATTATAGAATTTCCACAAATACAATAAATGCGGCAAAATATCCGATTATAAGTATTTATCGAGCTAAAAAGCCGATTAATCTTTCGGATGACTATTTAAAGGCTAATTTGTGGGAGGAGGAAATTTAAGATGAAAAAAGGGGAAAATATTGGGGACAATGGAATAGTAGAGAAAAGTAATAAAAAAAGAGATTTTAAAAATGTAAGTTTTCGTAGAATAGTGAAAAAATCAAATAAAAATGAAGATTCAAAAAGAAATGAAAATTTTAGGAATGTTGAAAATATAAAGGTTAATAAAAATAATGAAGCCAATGAAAATTTAAAAAATAAAGAAAATATAAAAAATAATGAACATTCAAATAAATTTGAAAATAGTGAATTTGATAAATATATTTTGGAAATGAAAAAACAGAGGGAAAAAGTAGCGAGGAAAAGATATATAAAATCCGAACTTTTGCGAAGAAGGAAAAATTTAAAAAAGTTTTTTTGTATGGAAATTGGAATTGAAGAAGTAAAAAGAGCTTGGCAATTTGGGATGTTGATTTTAGCAGGTATTGTTTTGTTTTTGTTTTATCTAAATTTTGTTACTTTTAAAGGAGAGCTTGCTGGGGAAAAGGTGCTTTATGTTAAAATTGATGGGAATCGTGGGAGTGTTCTAAAAGTTAATAATAAATATTTGAAAAATCAGGCGGGCATTGAGAATAAAAAGGGTCTGGAATATGGATTTTATCTTATGCGGTACAAAATTAGGAAGGTTATAAGTAAAAATGGAAATGTTAAAATTGATGGGAAAATTTTAGGATACAAGGAATCACGGCTGAATGGAGTTCGGAAATATATCTTGAATATTTTTGATGAATTGTTTATAACTGATGAAAATTTGTATGCTTTTTCACGTGCTGCAGTTTTAGGGGAAAAAGCAGAAGTTTCTAAAGATATGAAAGAAAAGTTTAAATACACGGGGCTGGCTCATTTAATTGTAATTTCTGGGACTCACATAAGTCTGGTTGTGATTGGGATTGTTAAAATTTTGGATGGGTTGTCGTTAGGATACAGGTTTAAGTATTTAATGGCACTTGCGGCACTTACTTTTTATTGTGCATTAATCGGATTTTCACCAGGGATTTTACGTGCTTATATTATGGGAGCTATGATGATTTTAGCAAGAATCCTTTTTGAACAGGAGGAAAGTAAAAAATCTTTGCTGGTGTCATTTATTGTCATAATCGTGTTAAATCCCTATTCAGTTTTTGATATTTCAATGCAGCTTTCCTATGCCGCAGTTGTAGCGATAATCTTTGTAAATCCTGAATTTAAGAAACTTTATCAGGAAAAAGTTTTGGATAAAATAAAAAATGAAGTTTTAAGAAATACTGTAGATTTGATATTTTTAAGCCTGACAATCCAAATCACAAGTATTCCGCTATTTTTATATTATTTTGAAAAATTGCCGTTATTCTCATTTTTACTGAACATTGTAGGAATTCCAATTGGAACAGTTGTTATCCAGTGCCTATTTTTTGCCGTACTTTTAAATATTTTTAAATTATCATTATTTAATGGCATAGTTGTTTTTGTAACAGAAATTATTTTTAAAGCATTTGAAGGATTTATTTATGCTGGAAGCAAAATACCGCTTTTACAGATTAATATCAATGGAAAAGCTCCTTTGTGGACAGTTTTTTTGTATTATGGAGTATTATTTTTCATAACGCTTTTTATAATGCCTTTATTTACTGCAAAAATTAATATAAATGAAAATTAAGATAAAGATTGTAAGTTGAAAATAAAAATAATAAATATGTTTTCTAACTCTTCATTTCGTGATATAATAATAAATAACTATGAAAATTTGAAAGGATGATAAAATATGAGTTTACCAAAATGTCCAAAATGTGGGTCAGAATACGTTTATGAGGATGGAAATATGCTAGTTTGCCCAGAATGCTTTTACGAATGGGCAGAAACTGAAGAAGAAAGCAGTGATGAAGCTGTAGTAAAAGATGCAAATGGAAATATCTTGCAAAATGGAGATAATGTTACGATTATAAAGGATTTAAAAGTAAAAGGTGCTTCATCAGATTTAAAGAGAGGGACAAAAGTTAAAAATATCAGATTAATTGATGATGGGATTCATAATATTGACTGTAAAATAGATGGTTTTGGTGCGATGAAGCTGAAATCGGAATTTGTTAAAAAAATATAAAAAATAGATTTTTTAATAACTTACTTTATAAGTTTTTTCTTTAAATATTCAACAAAGTAATTTTCATAAGTTTAGATTATTTTAGTTTTATTATTTTAAGTTTATTTAAGTAGGGAGATCAGACGCCATCTCTCTGCACCCACGCTTAACGCAAAACTTTCTTATAAAAGAAAAATAGAACTCGCTTTTGAATTTATATTATTCTAATACAAACAACTTTATACAACTTAAAATTATTCCAAAAGCTCAAACAGCTATTTTTCTTTAAACGAAATTTTGCTTATTAAAGTTTTTACATATTATTTTGAATAATTATAATTTTCTAATCAAAATAATTGTTGTAATTAAATTAAAAATGCTTAGACAAGCTGGGATTGGTGCGTAGCACTTTCGCCTATATCTAAAAATATTATAGAAGAAATTAAAATAACTAATATTGCGAAATAAAAGGGAATGGTGTCTGCTCCCTTTTACATATGAAAAAAAATATATAAATTATAGAAAAAATATTTATTAACAACAAATTATTTTATCCAAAAAAACTGTTATTTAGATAAAAATTACTTAGTTAAACATTTAAGAATTGAATTTATAAAATAAATTGTTAAATAAATTTATTATCATAATTAAATTAAAAAAATAGAATTGGAGAAAGAATGAAGTCAGGATTTATAACAATTGTTGGGCGTCCAAATGTTGGGAAGTCTACGCTTATGAATAAGCTTGTGAAGGAAAAGGTTGCGATTGTGTCGGATAAGGCTGGAACGACTAGGGATCAGATAAAAGGGATTGTAAATATTGGAGAAAATCAGTTTATATTTGTAGATACACCAGGGATTCACAAACCTAAGCATTTACTTGGGGAACACATGACAAATGTGGCATTGGAAGCACTTGAAAATGTGGATTTGATAATGTTTATGCTGGATGGAACACAGGAAATTTCGACTGGAGATATTTTTGTCAATGAAAATGTGAGAAGTGTGAAAACACCGATTGTTCTTGTCATTAATAAAATTGATAAAATGTCGGATGAGGAAATTGAGGAGAAGAAAAAGGAAATTCGTGAAAAATTGGGAGAGTTTGATGAAATAATAACTCTTACGGCGGAATATGCGATTGGGATTCATAAAATATTTGAAGTTGCTGAGAAATACTTGTCAAATGATGTGTGGTTTTATCCAGAAGATTACTATACAGATTTGCCAGTAAATAAAATCGTTGTGGAAACAGTCAGAGAAAAAATTTTACATCATACGAAAGATGAAATTCCGCATAGTGTAGCTGTGGAGATTATTAATGTGGAAACAAAGCCTACAATTAGGAAATATGATATAAATATTTATGTTGAAAGAGATAGTCAAAAAGGTATTATTATTGGAAAAGATGGGGCTATGCTTAAGAAAATTGGGATAGAGGCTAGACGGGAAATTGAGCATCTGATTGATTTGAAAGTCAATTTAAAATTGTGGGTGAAAGTTAAGAAGAAGTGGAGAAAAAATAAGAAATTTCTTGATGAAATGGGGTATGGGAAATAATGGAAAAAGAAGAATATTTATTTAGAATTTTGATTTCACAAGTATTGGATTCGTTAAATCCTGAATTAAAATTTAAAAATTTAAAAAAAGATATAAATAATGGATTTATTCCATTTGAATTAGAAGGTTTAGAGAAAGATTTGCAGTTAATAATGAAAGATTTAGAGATTATTTCTTTTGAAGATAATCAGATAGAAGATTCCAAAATTTTTAAGTTGCCAAATAATCAAGGAAAGATAATAGTTAGTAAATTAGCTGATTATGAAAAAAGAAAATTTTTTAATAAATTACGAGATATAGATTATGTTGTTGAAATGGATACTAATATAGTCAGTTATTTAGATAGATTTTATAAAAATCAATTAACAAAGGAAGATGAAAAATTAAAATTGGATATAGTTAGAATAATAGAAGATTTAGACAAAAAACGTGAAAATTTTTTATTAGGTTCTTGTAATTTATACATCATAGAAAGTATAATGAGAGATAAAGAAATAGATGAAGAAATAATTTTAGATAGCGTAAATTCAGTAGAATATCTTATTAATTTTGGTTATAAAAAAAAATTGAAGGACATAACACTAAAACAGGTAGTAAACAATATTAAAAATAGAATAATATATATAATAAAACGAAAACAAAGAGTAAAAAATATTAAGAATAGAATAAGTCATATAAGAGAAATTAAAAATCAATATGTAGATAGAAATTTGTTAATATATTGTTTAATTTTAAAATCATTTTATATAAAAATAACAATACCTAATATTAATAAAAGAATAGAAGAATTAATTAATTTTATAAATAATGAATTATATTATTATATGGAAAATGAAACTTTACTATGTATAACTTATTTGTTAGATGCAGAAAATCAAAAATTTTTTGGAAAGATAAACAAAAATTTAAGAAATACTAAAGAAAAAATAGAAATTGAAAAAATTAAAGGTTATATTAAGGGAATGGTGTGGGATTTGTCTCATTTAAGAATACTACAAGAAATTAATATTAAAGAACATAAAAATGGGAAAATACAACTTCCTGTAATTTTATCAGCAGATGAAGGACTGAATGAAATTATAAATTTTAATAAAATAAAAAAGTTTTGTTTTTTTGAAAAGTATAGAATCCCTGTTTATGAAAAAAATATAAAAACTTATACAAAAAATTATAAACATAAGAATAAAAAAATTAGCAAAAATATACCGTTAATGATAGAAAAATTAGAATCAGAAGAAATGCTAACGAGAGAGAGAAAGAGAACGAGGAATAGTAAATTTTATTATAATAAATTAGCAGATAAAATATATACAGAAATAGTAAATTTTATAAGTAACAAATAAAGTTTATATTGAAAGGAGGAAAAATAGAAATGGATTTTAAAATACATTCAAAATTTCAGCCGACTGGAGATCAGCCTCAGGCTATCCAAAAAATTGTAGAAAACTTGGAAAATGGTATTACAGATCAGATTTTGCTTGGGGTTACGGGTTCAGGAAAGACATTTACAGTTGCGAATGTTATTGAAAAAATAAATCGTCCAGCTTTGATAATGGCACCAAACAAGACACTCGCAGCACAGCTTTACAATGAATATAAGCAGTTTTTTCCTGAAAATGCTGTTGAATATTTTGTGTCTTATTACGATTATTACCAGCCTGAAGCGTATATTATGCAAACTGATACATATATTGAAAAAGACTCTTCAATTAATGATGAGATTGATAAATTGCGGCATGCAGCGACAGCGGCACTTTTGAACAGAAGAGATGTTATTATTGTGGCTTCTGTTTCGGCAATTTATGGATTGGGGTCGCCAGAGGCATATAAAAAGAGATCAATTCCGATTGATGTAGAGACAGGGTTTGAGAGAAATGAGCTTATAAAAAGGCTGATTTCACTTAGATATGAGAGAAACGATATTGCATTTGAGCGTGGAAAATTTCGTGTGAAAGGTGATATTCTTGATTTACATCCGTCTTATCAGGATACAGGGTACCGTTTTGAATTTTTTGGAGATGATTTGGAAAGCATTTCAGAGATTAATACGCTTACTGGACAGAAAATTAGAAATATAAAAAGAATCACAATAATGCCTGCAACTCACTATTTGACAAATGAAGATACAAAAGTGATGTTCGAGGCAATAAAAAAGGAAATGGAAGAAAGAGTGCATTTTTTCCAGAAAGAGGGAAAATTGCTGGAAGCACAAAGAATTGAGCAAAGAACAAAGTATGATTTGGAAATGATTGAGGAAATCGGGTATTGTAAAGGAGTGGAAAACTATTCTAGGTATTTGACTGGGAAGAGTGAAGGAGAAGCACCTGATACATTAATTGACTATTTTCCAGAGGATTTAGTCGTATTTCTGGACGAGTCGCACATTTCAGTTCCACAGATAAATGGGATGTATAAGGGAGATAGGGCAAGAAAGCAGTCTTTAATTGACAATGGATTTAGGCTTCCAAGCGCTTACGACAACCGTCCGTTGAAATTTGAGGAATTTTTTGAAAAAGTTCCACAAGCTGTGTATATTTCAGCCACTCCAAGTGATTACGAGCTGGAACATTCAAATGGTGAAGTTGTAGAGCAGCTTGTCCGTCCAACAGGAATTGTAGAGCCAAGTATCGATATTCGTGAAACAAAAAATCAAATTGATGACTTGATAGATGAAATAAAAACAAGAACAGCAAGAAAAGAACGAATTTTAGTTACAACCTTGACAAAAAAAATGGCAGAAGAACTGACAGATTACTATTTGGAATATGGAATAAAAGTAAAATATATGCACTCTGACATTGATACGCTAGAAAGAACAGAGATAATAAGAGGCTTGAGAAAAGGTGAATTTGATGTTCTGGTTGGAATAAACTTGCTACGGGAAGGGCTGGATATTCCAGAAGTTTCATTAGTGGCAATTTTGGAAGCAGACAAGGAAGGATATTTACGTTCTAGAAGATCTTTAATTCAGACAATGGGACGTGCCGCAAGAAACGTGGAAGGACATGTTATCCTGTATGCCGACAGAATAACAGGCTCTATGCAGGAAGCCATTGACGAAGTAAACAGACGGCGTGAAGTTCAGGAAAAATACAACTTGGAAAACAATATTAATCCAAAATCAATCGTAAGAGAAATCGCAGAGTCAATCGTAGACTATGAAATTGAAAAAGAAAATGAAGCAAACAAAGCAATTAAGCAGTATAAGAGTGAAAAAGAGGTGGAAAAGGAAATTAAAAAACTCGACAAACAAATCAAGAAATTGGCTGAAGAGCTTAATTTTGAGGAAGCTATTAAATTAAGGGATAAAATGAATGAATTGAAAAAGTTGTTAATTGAACTGTAATTTTTTATTTTTATAATATTAAAACAAGTTATTTTGAATTTTATTTATACCAATTATTTTAAGTAGAGAGATTATACTATATATTTTCCATTTAATAGCGAATGTTTAACAAATTTTGGATTGCATACTTTTTAGTAAGGAATTAAAACTTCTTGTTCTTGACATAGCTTTTATTTTCTAATGAGATTTAGTATTAGATTATTTTGTTTAATAACAATTTTTATTATGTTTTTTCTTTATTTTTGCAGGATTGCTCATTGCCGCAAATCCTGCACCTATGGCTAGACTACGACTTTTATTCGCCCAACTACGAAACTCCTCCTTTCAGTCGTCAGACAGTCGTAGTTGAACAAATAAAAGCTCCGTCAACTTTTTAAATTTATATTAGATTCATTATTTAAATTAGAATTAGTATAAATAAAAAATTATTAATCTAAATATAGTGCCATGAAATAAAATTTTTGATAGGAGTAATAAATTGAATAAAAACAAAAAAATAAAATTTCCAGATTGTATGTCGTTGTTTCCGTTTTTTATTTCATAATTAATATTGTATCCGATAGCTTTGTATACAAGAAAAGTGATAATAGAAATTAATAGTGCTAGTCCGATATTAGTATTTTGGCTTCATTTTTTTGAATTGGCAATATTTTTTCAATATTAATTTTCAATACGAAAGAATTGTTATTGTTAATAGGATGTTGTATTGCATTTGGATTGGGATTACCAGTGAAATAGTTTAAAAGTAAAAAAAGGGAGTTGATATGATGTTTATTTTGAAAATGCTGTTAGAAATAGTAATAATGCTTATTTTGTGTGTAATTTTAAATTTAATTTTTATAAAGAAAATTCTTAGAGTAAAAAATAAGAAGAAATTGCCTTTAAAAAAGGTAAAAACTGTTGTATTTGATGTGAAAAAATTAAAGGAAGATGTGGCTATGTCGGCATTAAAAGGGAAAGAGAAATTATCGTATTATCAAATATTACAAGGATTAAATAATCTTTTGGAAGATAAAAATATAAAAAAAGTGATTATTGATGTGGATAAGTTAAATTTAACACTTTCACAACTGGAAGAAGTTTCTAAAGTTTTTGATAAGATTAGGAAAAATAAGGAAGTAGTGGCAATAGGAACGCTTTTTGAGGAAAGTCGATATAGAGAGGCTATGCTTGCGGATAAAATTTTTATGTTTGACACAAGGCAGTCAACTATGATTTTTAGGGGATATTTGCATAAGGAATTTTATTTGAAGTCGTTTCTGGAAAAGTTTGGGATAAGAATGAATGTGCTTCATATTGGTGATTACAAGGTGGCTGGAGAAAAATTTAGCCATAACCAAATGTCGGAAGAGAAAAAGGAATCAATTAAAAATATAAAGGATAAAGTTTTTGAAGATTTTTTGGAACTGGTAAAAAGTAAAAGAGGAGTTGACATTGAAAATGAGATATTGAGTGGAAATCTGATTTTTGCTGGGGCGAAAAAGGCTTTGGAATATAAATTGATTGATGGTGTTGCTGATTATGATGAAATTGGGATAAATTACAAGGAAGATACTGTTTCGATTGAAGAATACATAGGAATGTTGAAAGAAAAAAAGGAAAAAGCAAAAGATACGATTGCAGTAGTGAATCTTGAAGGTGTTATTGATGTGAAAAATCCTAACAAAAATATTACTTATGAAAATGTATGTGAAAAACTTGAGGAATTAAAAGAAATAAAAAATTTGAAAGGGCTCGTATTAAGAATAAATTCACCTGGTGGAAGTGCTTTAGTTTCTGAAAAAATATACAAGAAATTAAAAAAATTGACTGTGCCAATATATGTTTCAATGGGAGATGTCTGTGCAAGCGGTGGTTATTACATTGCCACAACTGGAAAAAAATTATTTGCAAATAACTTTACTTTGACAGGCTCAATCGGTGTTGTTATGATGTATCCTGAAGTTGCAGGAACAATGAAAAAGTTAGATGTTAATTTGGAAGGATTTGGAAAGGGTGTTGGCTTTGATATGCTGAATCCATTTGAAGAATTAGGAAATGATTCAAGAGAGAAATTAATCTATAATATGAATGAAGTTTACAGCGAGTTTAAAGAACACGTAATGGCAGCTAGAGGAATGAATGAAAATGAGCTTGAGAAAATTGCACAGGGAAGAGTGTGGCTTGGAAGCGAAGCCAAAAATATCAATTTAGTTGATGAAATTGGAACTCTTGAAGATTGTATAAAAGCAATGGCAAATGATTTGAGGCTGGACAAATATAAAGTGAAAATTGTGGAATTGACGCAGACTTTGAAGGAAACTTTGGCAGATATAAAAATGCCGTTTGTGTCTGAAGAAATTAGGGAAAAGATTGAATTTTTGCAAGGGAATATGAATCAGATTCTGTATTATGAAAATGATTTTGAACTTTGAAAGTTTAAGGAGCAAAATTAAAATGAAAAATAGAACATCGAGTTTTTTATTGAAAGGATTAGTTACTATTATTCTAATATTAGGATATGTATTAATTCAAGAGTTTTTAAATCCTCTAATGCTAACAAGAATTGCATTGATTTTTGCAATAGTAATACATCCATCTGGATATATTATTTTTGCATTAATATTAATTTTGGCTTTAATGTTAATATTTTATTTGGGATTTTTGATACAAAGAATACTTAAATATCCTAAAATTAATATAGTTGTGATGATAATGATATTTACATATTTTGTTATAAAGTATATTTTTGCTGATAATAATAGTACATTTTTTGCTCCAACTGAAAAGGAAAGATATATATTTATTATAGTGAGTCATATATTTTTTTCGGTAGGATTATTGTGGAAGAAAAAATAAAGATGCTAACTTGAAAAAAATCGACAGCTTGTTGCCAGTTTGAAAATATTTTTTCTATTCCGTTGAGACGTTATATTTTACTTATTATAAAATGTAAAATGTATATAAATAAATTAAAAAATTATGAAAGGAAGTAAAAAAATGAACAAACTATATTGTTACCCAAGATGCACAACCTGTAAAAAGGCTGTAAAATGGCTGGAGGAAAATGGAATTGATTATGAATATAAGCACATTGTGGAAGAAACACCGTCGAAGGAAGATATTAAGAAATATTATAAAAAAAGCGGATTGCCGTTAAAAAGATTTTTTAATACAAGCGGTAATGTTTACAAAGAGCTAAACTTGAAGGAAAAATTGGCAGAGATGTCAGAAGATGAACAGTTTGAATTACTTGCAAGCAATGGAATGGTATTGAAAAGACCACTTTTGGTAGGGAAGGATTTTGTGCTGGTTGGATTTAAGGAAGCTGAGTGGATTGAAAAATTGAAATAATTTAAAAAATTCGAAATGATAAAAAAACTTCCGCTAACAGGAGAACATTATGAATTAGGATATAGAAATATTGTTAAAAAATATACATGGTTATTTATGAATGAAAAAGGTAATTTAAAAGAGGCTCCTTTTGAAGGCTTAGGAAAGCTAGGCTCGGTAGAAGAGTATAGGACGGTTGGTATAGGAAAAACTACACCAGATGAGGCTAAAAGAAGCACAGGGCCAAGCTTAGATGGTAAAGGAAAGTATAATTTGGATGGCGATATCACAGAAAATATGCTGAGAATAGAACATAAATTAAGATTGAGAGGTGCATATCAAAATGGTTTTTAAATTGATTAAATTAGTAATATTATTAATATTCTTTTCTGTAAATATAGGCTATTCTTCTACAGAAGAAATAAAGGACATAGATGAAAATGATCCAAATGTATTAAAATTTTTAAATAAAAGAAATATAGATTTTAAAAAGCCTCCATATGATGAAAATCCCTGGTATAATACTGGAATACTTGAATTTTCATTACACTCTCCTGAGCGAACTAAATATCGATTTTTGATGTATTTTAAGACTTTCGAAAAAGTTGATTATGAAGTAATAGATAATCGTGGACAAAATTTTTCTATTTTCAAGGATATAACCTTAGATAGTTTATTAGATGCAAATTTTTTGGATACTTTTTATTCTAATTCACCATTAAAGCTAAAGAATAAAAAAAGATTTTTGTTTGGAAAAGTATCATCAGTAGGATATGTTAAAGAAAGTTTAATAAATGTATTGAAACTTGAACTGTATTTTATAAATCCTAATAACACACTAGAGACCAAAGTTTTTTTTAAAACTGGATGGTTAACAGGTTTATTGGACAAACATGGACACGAAAAGGAAAAATTAGAAGATGGTTTTGATATTTCTTCGAATAATCCAAAAGATGTGGTAACGATAATAACTGGAAATGAAGTAGTGCATAAAGTTAGCGAAGATTTAGAAGGTACAGATAAAGAGTTGTATGATTTTGTTATGAAACTTTTTAAGGATGAAATACCAAAAGAGTATTTTGAATACAGGGATAAAGGTTATATTAAATACCACTAAATCAATCCGATAACCTATAGCTTAAAATTTATAATTAAATATTGAATAAATGTGGTAATTTGAGAGTTATAATTTTTGAGTTTGAAATATTCAGATTAAAAAAAGTATTTTAGGAAAAAAGAATATGAATTTAAAAATTTTGAAAAAATTGAAAAAAATTTTGTAATTGTATTGAAAATTAATGGAAAATGTGATAAACTTATTAAGTTATTGAATAAAAGGATATTCCGCTTTTATTGTTGCTACCAGTTTTGTAAAAGATTTATAAGCAAGAAAAGTTTGTGAATTAGTAAAATTGGTATAGATAAAAAGAATGTCTTAGAAAGAAGGGAGTGAATTTCTTGAAAGAGAAATTAATCGAATTAGTAGAAAAAAATTACTTGAAGGCTGATGTACCTCAATTTAAAGCAGGGGATACAGTTGCTGTTCACTACAAGGTAAAAGAAGGAAACAAAGAAAGAATACAGGTTTTTGAAGGTGTAGTTATTAGAGTTTCTGGTGGAAGCGTTGCTAAAAACTTCACAGTTAGAAAAGTATCGCAAGGAATCGGTGTAGAAAGAATCATTCCTTTAAATTCTCCATTAGTAGAAAAAATCGAAGTTAAGAGAATTGGTAAAGTAAGAAGATCTAAATTATACTACTTGAGAAACTTATCAGGAAAAGCTGCTAGAATTAAAGAAATTAGAAAGTAGCTTCAAGGCTAGCAAAATGCTAGCTTTTTCTTTTTATAAAATTATAAAGTTTAAGAGAGGGAGAAATTATGAATATATTATTATGGGGAGCTTTTTATATTATTGCAACATTATTTTTACTATATTTCTTTATTAGAGAGAAGCAAGTTATTCAGTGGATAAGAATAAAAGAGGATGAAACATTGCAAAAAGTTTCGCTTGAGAAAAGTGATAAAAACTTTATGGTAGGAAATGTATTGACAATAGTTGCGTTAATTATTACAGCAGTATTTTTAGTAGTTGTGGATAAAAGTAAAGATCCTAATATATGGATAAAAGTTTGGGGAATTTATGGAGTATTTGCTTTAAATATTATAGTTTACGTGCTTAGAAAACAGCATGAATGGATATTCTTGCTAAATCTTATTATGTTATTTTTAGGGAAGTTGATGTTTAATATTTTGGATACAAATTTTTATATTTATCTAATAATAAATGTTGTGATTTCATTGATTCTTATTTATTTATTTAAGGAATTATCGACAGAAAAAATTACAGAGCAGTCAATTTTGAAGGAAGCTACACAAGGTAATGAAAAATTAGAAAAAATTGTAACAGAGTCAAAAATAAGAAATGAAGGTGTATCAGAAATATTTAAAAAAATATTTCCAAATGATAATCTTTCTGTAGAAGAAAGAATTGCAAAAGAAAAAAGAAAGAGAAGTACATTTGGAAAAGCATTGACAAGAATTGATAATGCATTACTTGCAGTTATTTTAGTAGCTGTTATTCAAATGTTTTATATTGGAAATTATGTTATTCCGACAGGTTCAATGGAACCTACAATATTAGTTAAGGATAGAGTATTCACAAATATGGTAAAATATCACTTTTCAAATCCAAAGGTTGGTCAAATAATTGCATTTAAAGAACCAATGACTGATAAAGTGATGTATACGAAAAGAATAGTTGGAGAGCCAGGAACAACGCTTCAAATTGCAAAAGGGAAAATGACTACTAATGAATTTGAAATTGCAAATATTAATAATGATCCAAAATATCCGACAACAGCCAATAGTAGAAAAGAATTTAATGAAGAAATGAAAAAGTATAATGAAGCTATGGATAAATTTAATTCTGAGAAAGTTAAAGCTGTTGGTGGGGCAATAATGTTAAATGATAAAAAATCAGAAGTTTTAGAAAGATTGACACCGCAAAAATTTTATCTTCCTGAAGGTTTACTTATGAATAATAAAATTTATATTCCTAAAAAAGGAGATAAAGTGAAACTGGATAAAGTTATTGTAATTAATAAAGTATTTGGACAAACGACTGACGGTACTTTAATTGGGCAAGTTGACTGGGAAAGTTATTATGATGGAAAAGGTTTTAAAAATATCACAGGAAAAGAATTTTTAGAATTAATAAAGACGGATAAAAACTTTAAGGATATAATTGGAAATGATGATGAATTTACTGCTGATCCAAGAAATACATTGACAAATAAATATTACACGTTTACTTTAAAAGTGGAAGGCAGAAATGAAATGGTTATGCCAATTATGGATTTTAAATATAATGATGAATTGTTTAAAAAATTATTAAATGGAGAAACTATAACGCTTGATAAAAACTATTATATGGCTATGGGAGATAACACTTCAAACAGTAAAGATACCAGATATTTTGGACTTGTGGCTGAACCTAGAATTAAAGGGGAATTGCTTGTGAGATGGTGGCCTTTAACTAGAATAGGGCTGTTATAATTTAGAAATTTTTGTAATATTTATAAAAATATTCGTATTTTGATATTATGAATAAAAATTCGATTAAAGTGAAAAAATGGAGAATAAAATGGAAAATATTGTGAGTGAATTGGTAAAAATTCATAATGAAAACTTTAAAAATAAAGTTGAAGATAAATATTTTTCTGAAATGATATTAGGTGAGCAGTATGAAATATACTGCTTATTTAATTTTTTGGGGAAAAATATTTTTGTGAAAAAATTAGAAAATGAGAGTGGAAAAGAAAATAAAAATTTGGGAGAAAATCAAAAAGGGGAAATAAATTTTGACAAAAATAGGGAAAATGAAAAAAATGTGTTGGGATATATTGTATTTTATGGTACAATAGAGAGCACGGATATTTTTGAGGTAGCGATAAAAAAGGAATATCAAGGGCGAGGTTTTGGTAAAAAATTGTTAATTGAAAGTATGAAAGATTTAATAGAAGATAAGAAAAATATCGAAATTAAAAATAAATTTTTGTTGGAAGTTAATGAGAAAAATAAGAAGGCACTAAAACTTTATAAAAAAATTGGATTTGAGGAAATTTCCATAAGGAAAAATTATTATGGGAAAGATGAAAATGCAGTAATAATGATAAAATATTATTAAGTTTTAGTTTATAAATAAAAGTAAGGGAGAAAAATGGGACATAAGAGTATTTCATTAGAATTAAAAAAACAAATCACACCGAGTATTTTTGTAATAGGACAGGAATATTATAATGAAAGTTTGGGAAATATAACTGCACTTTTTGCTGACGGGAATTTTATGACAGTGGAAGGAGAATATAAGGAAAACAGTTTGTGTAAAACTTCTATTACAGTTGAACAGAAAAAGGGTGAATTTATAGAGGCTAATTGTGACTGTATGTTTTTTAAGAATAATAAAAAAAATTGCTGTAAACATATTGTAACACTTGGTATGATGGCAGATCATTCAGAAAAGATTTCAAAGGTTATTGGGACTGATGAGATTGAAATGATGTTTGAGGATGATTTTGAAGAGGATAATAAAAAAATGGCTCAAATCAAGGAAAAACGGAAAAAAGAAAAGGAAAAGGCTGCAAAGAGTGTTAAAAGGAAGGAAACTGAAGACGATGGAAAAAATAAATCACGTCAGAGAGTTAAACTTCGGGAAGAAAAACTTAATGCAGCAAGTTTTGCTAAATCAGAAGGAACTTCTGTGGAGGCGGATAATCTTCTTAATAATGGAAATTTGGAAAATATTAATTTAAAAAATAAAAGTGAGAAAGTTAGATTTGAAGTTTTCGGAGAAGGTGGAGAGAATGCTGAAAATACTGGGTTTTTGGAGAAAAATGGAACAGCTGACTTTCAAGAGATGGAAAATAATGAGGAAATATTGGAAAATGTGGAAAATATTTCTGAAAAGATTAACGAAATTTACAATCTTCATCTGGAAAGTGAAAATATAGATGATGAGGAAAAGCAGGAAATGCGGCTGGAAGTGGAAATTGATGAAGGAAGTTACAGTGACTATAAATACGGATATGACTATAATCAGGAAAATAATGTCCCAGATTATATTTTGCGGATAAAGGCAGGATTTAAGAAAATATATTATGTAAAGGATATTTTGAAATTTATTGAGGCTATTGTAAAGGAAAAAGAGTATGAAGTTACTTCTAAAATTACATATAGTCCG
The DNA here is from genome assembly GCF_007990545.2 of Leptotrichia wadei. Classification (NCBI taxonomy): domain Bacteria; kingdom Fusobacteriati; phylum Fusobacteriota; class Fusobacteriia; order Fusobacteriales; family Leptotrichiaceae; genus Leptotrichia; species Leptotrichia wadei. Next base: position 1,169,995 of record NZ_AP019829.2, on the reverse strand, counting down.
AAAAACTGCTTTTTCAATGAAACTAACCAGAAAATAATCAATGCGATTTATGAATATAGCAAAGAGATTCAAAGTGTAATAAACAGCGGAATTAAAGATAAAAAAGGCTTAAAAGTCTATGAAATGCTTTTAAATAAGCTGCTTACGGCTATGGAAAAGGGGAAGAATCTGGTTTTATTGGGAGAAACTAAACAGATAATGAATAGTTACGAGCCTTTGTTTGTTGTGGAAAATGACAGAATTGCAATGAGAAATATTGAAAAAATTTCTGAGAACAGTCCATTTTATACATTTGCAAATGATACGACAAAAGTTTTTAAAATGGATGAAAATGAAGAAAGATTTTTTGGGAAATTTGATTTTCTGGATACAGAACTGTTTAATCAGCTTTCAAATGAGGATAATAGAAAATTATGTGCAGTTTTAGGATATGAGAATGTTAATATTGCAGAATATGTTGAAGAGGACGGATGTATTGATATATTTGTATCGGAAACTGATGAGAAAGAAATTGTGAAAGTAAATTTATCAAATACTGTTTGTGCGATAGAGAAAAATGGGAAGTACTTTATTCCTAGAAAAAATGCGAAAATATTTGAAGAGTTGAAAAAACTTGTGGAAGGTTATTCTATTACAAATGTGGAACTGATTGAAGGAACTTATAATGTAAATTATGAAGGGCTGGGAAAAATTTCAGAGTATATTGATAAAAAATATGCGGATAAAGTGAAAATTCATTTGGAAAATAAAATAAAAAATGCACGAAATATTGATGTTCATATTGGAATAAAAAAAGTTGAAAATAATTTTTTAAATGTCAGTTTTGATATTGAAGGAATAAAGACTGAAGATGTGGAAATTGTAATGGAAGCTATAAAAAATGAGCAGAAGTATATAACTCTTTCAAGTGGGGAATTGGTAAAAATTGCCAATAAAAGTATTGAAGAATTAGTTGGAATTGTAGATTCCATTTCTAATTTGAAGGTTGGAGAAAATAAAATTTCTAAAATAAAAGCTCTTCAGCTTGCTCAAATTTCCAAAAATATTCAGGAAGATCTTGTAAAAATGGATGAATTTAAAGATTTATTTCATAAAATAAAAAATCGTGAAGAAATTGAGCCAAATAATATAAAGGTAAATTTATTTCCTTATCAAAAATTGGGATTTAACTGGCTGAAGAATATGTATGACATTGGATTTGGAGGGATTCTTGCTGATGATATGGGGCTTGGTAAAACTTTACAGACAATTTCACTGCTAAATGAAATTTATCAGGAAAATCGTAATTTTACAGCATTAATTATTGTTCCAAGTTCACTTCTTTATAACTGGAAGGAAGAAATTATTAAGTTTACTGGGATAACTCCAACTTTAATTGAGGGGACAGCAGCTCAAAGAAAGGAAATTATTTCAAAAGGCTCAAAAGGATTTTTAATAACAACTTATCAAGCATTGAGAAATGATATTGAGGAATATAAGAATAGAGAATTTGACGTAGTAGTGCTAGATGAGGCTCAAAATATAAAAACAACAACTTCTCAAATAAAGAAGGCTGTTATGAAAATTAACAGTAAAGTAAATTTTGCATTGACAGGAACACCAGTCGAAAATAATATTTTAGAATTGTGGTCAATTTTTGACTTTGTAATACCTGGTTATCTCGATAATTTGACAAAATTTAAGAAAACTTATAAGGAAGCCATCGTAAATCCAAATTCTTCAAAAATAAACAATTTACGTGAAATTATTGCTCCATTTCTGCTAAGAAGAACAAAGAAGGAAGTGCTAACTGAATTGCCTGATAAAATTGAATCTAATATGGTTGTAACGTTAAGTACAGAGCAAAAACAATTGTATATGTCTTATATTAAGCAGGCTAAGAGTGAAATGAAGAAATTTAACGAAAATGATAATAATCGAATGAAAATACTTGCAATTTTGACAAAACTGCGTCAAATTTGTAATTCTCCAACTTTATTTAAGGAGGACTATAAGGGGGAAGTAGCAAAACTGGAAGTGTTACGTGATATTTTGCCGGATATAACTGAAAATGGGCATAGGTTATTGATATTTTCACAGTTTGTCGGTACTTTGAAGGAAATTGAGAAGGAACTTGCAGATATGGGAATTGAGTATTTTTATATTGATGGAAATGTGAAGTCTAAAGAAAGAGTTGATATTTGTAATAAATTTAATGCTGGAGAGCGGCAAGTGGTGCTGATTTCGTTAAAGGCAGGTGGAACTGGACTAAATCTTGTCGGGGCAGATGTTGTAATTCATTATGATCCTTGGTGGAATATCGCTGTGGAAAATCAGGCGAGCGACAGGGCATATAGAATTGGACAGAAAAAAAGTGTGCAGGTTATAAAACTTGTGACAGAAGGTACGATTGAAGAAAAAATTATAAAAATTCAGGAAAGCAAGCGTCAATTGAGTGAAAACCTGCTGGAAAGCAAAGATGGGGAAAAGGTTCTGTTTGAAATGAGTGATAAGGAGTTAATGGAACTTTTAAGTTAAATTTTGAATTAATTTTATTATACAAATAAAAAAGTTAAAATAATATTTAAATAATAATGAATTTTTGTTGCATTTTTTAAATTCATTTGGTATAATAATTTTAGAAAATAAATATGGAGGTGGCATTATAATGCTAGATAAAATTAAATCAATAGTTGTAGATCAATTAGGTGTAGATGAAGATCAAGTAACTGAAGATGCATCTTTTGTTGATGATTTAGGAGCTGATTCATTGGATACAGTTGAATTAATTATGGCTTTTGAAGAAGAATTTGATATTGAAATTCCTGATGAAGATGCACAAAAAATTAAAACTGTTAAAGATGTAATGGAATATATTGAAGCTAAACAATAGAATAAAACTTTTTTGGGGGTTCTTCCCCCTTTTTTATTGAAAAAAAAATGAAAAAATGTTAAAATAAGTTTATTGTTACAAAATTGAATTGATTAAAGTAAATTTAGTGTGAATCAGTACTAAATTCCATTTAAAAAATAAAAATTATATTTCTATAAAAAAGGAATATAATAGATTTGCTATTTAAATGGAGAATAATATAAGTTTAATTATAAAAAAATAAAAATGAGAGGTGTATTAATGAGAAGAGTAGTTATTACAGGAATAGGATTAGTAACGCCATTAGGGACAGGGAAAGAAAAGGCGTGGACGAATTTATTAAATGGAGAATGTGGAATTGATACAATTACTCAATTTGATAGTTCACAGCATCCAGTGCATATTGCGGCAGAAGTAAAAGATTTTGTACCTGAAAATTATATTGAAAAAAAAGAATTGAAAAAAATAGCAAGATTTTCACAATTTGCAATTGCAGCTTCAAAAGAGGCCTTAGCAGATGCTAAATTGGAAATTACTAATGAAAATGCAGATAGAATCGGAGTAATTATCGGTTCTGGAATCGGTGGATTGGATGTAATTGAACAGGAAGTGGAAAAACTTGTTACAAAGGGACCAAGAAGAGTATCACCATTTTATATCCCGGCAGCAATCTTAAATATGGCTTCTGGAAATACTTCAATTTATACTGGAGCAAAAGGGCCTAATAAAACAGTTGTTACAGCCTGCGCTTCAGGGACAAATTCAATTGGAGATGCTTTTCAGGCGATTTTATTAGGGAAAGCTGATGCGATGATTGCTGGAGGAACAGAAGCTACAGTAACTCCTTCAGGAATAGCAGGATTTGCAAACTTGAAGGCATTGTCAACTAATCCTGATCCTAAGAAAGCATCACGTCCATTTACAGCTGACAGAGATGGATTTGTGCTTGGAGAAGGTGCTGGTGTGTTAATACTTGAAGAGTTGGAACATGCTAAGAAACGTGGAGCGAGAATCTATGCAGAAGTTGTAGGATATGGAGAAACTGGAGATGCTTATCACATGACAGCTCCAGCTGATGGTGGAGAAGGTGCTGCAAGAGCATTCAGAATGGCTCTGGAACAAGGAAATATCAAACCTGAAGAAGTTGGATACATCAATGCGCATGGAACTTCTACGCCTGCAAATGATAAAAACGAAACTCAAGCAATAAAATCAGCATTTGGAGAACATGCTTATAAATTGGCTGTAAGTTCTACAAAAGGTGCAACTGGACATTTATTAGGTGGAGCTGGAGGAATTGAAGCTGGATTTTTAGCGCTTGCAATTTCAGAAGGGATTATGCCACCAACTATAAATTATGAGAACCCTGATCCGTTATGTGATTTGGATTATGTACCAAATAAACCTGTAAAAAGAGACATTGAGGTCGGAATGTCAAGTTCACTTGGATTTGGTGGACATAATGCTGTATTGGCTTTTAGAAAATATAAATAATAAAAATTAATAGATTAAAAAAAATTAAATGTGTAACTATAACAAAATAAATATTATGGAGCAAGGGGACTTATTCCCCTTGTTGAAGCAAGAAATTATAGTAAGTTAAATTTTATAATATTATATAGTTAATATTTTATCTTTGATTAAAAAAATTATAGTTAAAGGAATAACAAAAAGTAAATTAGGCAGAATTATAAGAATAAAATATTAAAATAAATAACTGTAAAAATTGTAATAATTTTCTTTTTTGCTGTTAGAAAATAATAAATATGGAGGTGAAATGAATGGAAAATAATGGAAATAGGAATGTAAATGAATTAATAAAAAAAATAGGATATGAATTTAAAAATGAAGAATATTTGCATGAAGCATTAACGCATAGGTCGTATGCCAATGAAATTGAAAAGGACAGAAGATTTAACAATGAAAAATTAGAGTTTTTAGGAGATGCAATTCTGAATCTTATAACGACTGAGTATATTTATGATCTTTATGAGAAGAAGACGGAAGGAGAGCTTGCAAAACTAAAAAGCCAAATTATAAGTGAACCTGTATTTTCAACCATTGCGAGTGAGCTTGAACTGGGAGAATATTTGTATTTAAGTAATGGAGAAATTATGTCTGGCGGAAGACATAGAAGATCTATTTTGGGAGATGCTTTTGAGGCATTGATTGGTGCGATTTTTAAAGATTCAGATTATTATACTGCGAAAAGTATTGCATTGAAATTTTTACTTGGGAAAATAAATAAATTGGAAGAAATAGAGGGGACGGGTGATTATAAAACAGTTTTGCAGGAATTTGTACAAGGGAAGTATAGAAAAATGCCTGAATATAATTTAATTAAGACTAGCGGACCTGACCATGATAAAATTTTTGAAATGTCTGTAAGCTGGAATAATACAGTTCATGGAATAGGAATTGGAAAAAGTAAAAAGGAAGCTGAAAAACATGCAGCAAAGGAAGCTCTTTCAAAATTAAAAAAATAGAAAAGTAAAAATAAAATGTAATATAAAATAAAAATAGGAGAACAATATGGAAAAAATAGCATTGTATCCAGGGAGTTTTGATCCAATAACAAAGGGGCATATTGATATTATAAAGCGTTCTTCAAACTTATTTGATAAATTAATAATAGGTATTTTTAAAAATTCTACAAAATCAAAAGCTTGGTTTTCTGACGAGGAAAAAGTTGAAATGATACAGGAAATATTAAAAAAAGAAGGCATAAAAGCTGAAATAAAGATTTTTAATGGATTATTAGTTGACTTTATGTATAAGGAAAATGTAAATATTTTGATAAGAGGTTTACGTGCATTATCAGATTATGAATATGAGCTGCAATTTACACTTACAAATAAGACGCTTGCTAAAAGTGAATTTGAAACAGTATTTTTAACTGCTTCAAGGGAATATTTGTATCTGAGTTCCAGCCTTGTGAAGGAAGTTGCTTTAAATAGAGGAGATTTAAGTTTTTTTGTAACTGAAAATGTGGAACGTAGATTAATTGATAAAGTAGAAAAATAAAAGGGGAATTTAAAATGGCTGCAAAAAAAGGAAAAACTAGATACATATGTTCAGAATGCGGTTACAGTTCGTTAAAATGGCTGGGGAAATGTCCTAATTGCGATTCCTGGGGAACATTTGAAGAGGAAATTGATATAAAAAGAACCTTTAAGGATGTGGAGTCACAGGATGTTTCCATTAGCAAGATAACAGAAATTGAAATTGAAAAGGAATTTCGGATGGTAACGCCTTTTGAGGAATTTGACAGAGTGCTGGGTGGCGGGCTGATAAAGGGGGAAGTTGTACTAATTACAGGAAGCCCTGGGATTGGAAAATCGACTTTTCTGCTTCAGCTGTCGCAGGAGTATGCAAAGATTGGAAATGTATTCTATGTTTCAGGGGAAGAGTCGCCACGTCAAATAAAACAGCGTGCAGAACGTGTTAATGTAAAAAGTGAAAATTTGTATATTTTAAATGATACAAATATTGAAAAAATTGAAAGTGTAATTTTGAGAGATAAGCCAAAAGTTGTTGTAGTTGATTCAATTCAGACGCTTTATTCTGAAAATGTAAATTCTATTCCTGGGAGTGTGACGCAAATTCGGGAAACAACTTTGAAAATCATTGAAATTGCTAAAAAAAATGAAATTGCATTTTATATTGTGGGGCACGTTACAAAGGATGGGAAACTGGCGGGTCCGAAATTACTGGAGCATATGGTTGATGCAGTTTTGCAGATTGAAGGTGAGGAAAATAGCTATTATAGAATTATCCGTTCAATAAAGAATCGTTATGGCTCTACAAATGAAATTTCAATTTTTGATATGAAGGAAAATGGAATTAGTGAAGTTAAAAATCCGTCTGAATTTTTTATAAGTGACAGGGATGAAAAAAATATTGGAAGCATTATTGTACCAATTTTTGAAGGAAGCCGTGTATTTTTATTTGAAGTGCAGTCGTTATTGGGGACACCAAATTTTGGGATGCCAAGAAGAACAGTGGAGGGATATGATAAAAATCGTGTGGAAATATTGAGTGCAGTTTTATCACGTTCTTTAAAAGTAGATGTAAATTCAAAAGATATTTATATAAATATTCCAGGTGGAATTGACTTAAATGATAGAAGTTCTGATTTGGCAGTAATTTTTTCACTTCTATCTTCAGTAAAAGGCGTGCCGATAAGCCAGAAAATAGCGGCTATTGGTGAGCTGGGACTACGTGGGGAAGTAAGAAAAGTTTCGTTTATTAAAAATAGGGTAAATGAGCTGGAAAAAATGGGATTTACAGGAGTATACCTGCCCAAAAGCCATCAGGCAGACTTTGAAAAGGAAAAAATAAAAATAAAACTTAATTATATAAGTAACATAAGTGAACTTGTCGAGAGGATAAGGTAAGCCAGCAGAAAAAAGGGCGAAAGGATGAAATATGGTAAAAAAGGTAGTTAATAAGAAGAAAATATTGGAGCATATATTTGACAGGGTAGCACCTGGAACAGCATTGAGAGAAGCAATTGATAAAATTCAGGAGGCAAAACTGGGAGCATTAATTGTTTTGGGAAATCCTAATAATTTAAAAGATGTAATGGGAGGTGGATTTGAGTTAAATACAGTTTATTCGCCACAAAAAGTTTATGAGTTATCTAAAATGGATGGTGGAATTATTTTATCTGAGGATATAAAGACAATTTATGGGGCAAATATTCAGTTGCAGCCTAATTATTCGATAGAAACAGATGAAAGTGGAACAAGACATCAGGCGGCACATAGAATTGCACAACAAAAGGGAAATTTAGTTGTGGCAGTTTCTGAAAGAAGAAATAAAATAACAATATATTACGGGAAATTTAGATATTTATTAAATGAAATTGGGGATTTACTGACTAAATCTTCGCAGGCGATAACTGCTCTTGAGAAATATTCTCTTGCGATTGAAAAAAATCATGTGAATTTATCAATTCTTGAGTTTGACAATATGGTAACTCTTTATGATATTGTAGAATGTGTTAGAATGTATGGATTACTTTTCAGAATGTCAGAAGAATTAATTGAATATATGGCAGAACTTGGGAGTGAAGGACGGCTTATAAAAATCCAGTATGAAGAAATAATGTTAAATAAAAACGAGAGTTTTGATGCATTAATAAAAGATTATAAAATAAGTAATGAAACGGCTGAAAAAATTGGATTAAGAGTAAAATCTTTGACAAAAGAGGAATTACTGGATGATGAAAAAATAGTTTGTCTACTTGGTTTTGATACAAATATTATAAATCTTGATGAAAAAATAGAGCCACGTGGATATGGACTCTTAAGCAATATAACAAAAATAAGTAAAAAAGATAGAGAAATTCTAGTAAAGGAATTTTCAAACGTTCAGTCAATTTTAATGTCAACAGCTTCAGATATTGCTAAAATAAAGGGAGTTAGCAAATATAAGGCTGAACATATTAATAAATCATTGAAAAGAATAAAAAATAGAGCGGTAATTGATAGAGAGTAAATTTTAAGAAAATAAGCACTAAAAGGATTTTGAGTCCTTATCAAAATAAAAAAATGAGAAAGTAGGTAAAAATGAGAGATAAAAAAGTAACTGTCGGAGGACAGGCTGTTGTGGAAGGTGTTATGATGAGAGGACCTAAGGCGATTGCAACAGCAGTTCGTAAGCAGGATGGAAGTATTGTTTATAAAAAGATAGCACTTACTGAAAAAAGTAATAAATGGTTGAAGGTACCTTTTGTGAGGGGAGTTATAGCACTTTATGATGCGATGGTTGTTGGAACAAAGGAGCTTATTTTTGCATCAAATCAAGCTGGGCATGAAGAGGAAAAATTGACGGATAAGCAGGTTGGATTTACTGTTATGACTTCGGTTTTATTGGGAATTGCTGTGTTTATGTGGTTGCCATCGGCTATTGGGGGATTTTTCTTTAAAGATAGTGTTTTAAAGGCTAATATTGTGGAAGCTGTTATAAAATTGGTGCTTTTTTTGGGATATATTTATGGAATTTCGTTTTTAAAGGATATTCAGAGAGTTTTTGAGTATCATGGGGCAGAACATAAAAGTATTATGAATTATGAAATGGAAAAGGAACTATCACCTAAAAATGCAAAAGTATGTACAAGATTTCACCCAAGATGTGGTACAAGTTTTCTTTTACTTGTAATGTTTATAAGTATTCTAGTGTTTTCAACAGTAGATTTATTTTTTAAAGTTCCAACTGGACATTTTTCAATGATAATTTACAAGTTAGTAACAAGAATTCTATTTGTTCCCTTCGTAGCTGGACTTTCGTATGAAATACAACGTTGGACAAGTTACCATTTGGATAATGTTTTTGCCAAGATAATTGCAGTTCCAGGGATGTGGCTGCAAAAAATTACTACGAGAGAACCTGATGAAAGTCAGTTGGAAGTAGCGATTGTGGCATTAAATGTAGCATTGGGGAATGAAGTTCCGAATGCAACAGAAGTTTTTGAATAAATTTTTTATAAATTTTTTATTAGCAAGGAGTCAAAGCTCCTTGTTAGTAAATATTTAAAATATAATTTTTACTTTTTAAATGAGAAATAGTACAAACTTTCTTTATTTTTGTTGATTATTTCAATTTTTTTTTATTTTATCCCATCTGATTTTCTTCTTTAATAAGCAAAGTGCATTACAATATTTAAAAATAACACACTTCACTTACAGTTGTAAAATTTCAAAAAAACTACATATTAAAGTATTTACAGAACGGTTGTGAGAATACAATTGCACTTACTGTCGCTTCCGGATACATCATAAATTCTTCCGTCAATGTAATTCCATATCTTTCTGGTTTCAATAAATTAAACAGTTTTCTTTGGTCGCTTAAGTCTGGGCAGGCTGGATAGCCGAAAGAATAACGATTTCCTTGATATTGGGCATTTAAAATCTCATTTAGAGAGATATTTTTGTCAATGATTCCAACATCTTGACGCATCATTTTGTGAATATATTCAGATGTTGCTTCGGCAAGCTCCAGTCCAATAGAATTTACAATATGTCCTCTGTAAAATTCGCCTTTTTCCTTTAATTCATTGGAAACAAGTCTTGATTTTTCTCCAGCAGTTGCGACAAAAAATCCGATGTAGTCGATTCCTTCCGGACTTACATAATCATTTAGCGATAAATATTGTCCATATTTTTGTCTTGGAAAATCAAAAGTTTCCAAAACTGTTGACAAATCGTCTGATAGAATTTCAATTTTAAAGTCATCTTTTCTTTTTCCAGCTTTTCTACGTGCAGGGAAAAATTTATAAATAGCTTTTATATCAAAGTATTCATCGCCATTTTCGACAATGTCTAAAATTTCATTGTATAGTTTTATTGTTCTAGGATCTTGTTTTTCAATCAAATTATTTACAATCCATTTCATTCCAAGATGTTTTCCAATAAGCATTTGCAAGTTTACAAATGGAAATACATCCTTTGCCTTTATATTTGTTAAAATTTGCTTATTTAAAGTTTGCGACTTGTAAATTTTTTCAAAGTTATATTTTGGCAGTTCAACTTTTGAAAAGTCGAATGTTCCATCAGCATCTTTAATATCACTTACTGTCGGTTTAACCTTCAGCTGTTCAAGTTTTTTCGCATCTTTAATTGTTACTAATTCTCTACGTTTTTGCAAGTGTTTCTTAAATTCTTCAAATTTTTTTTCATCAATCATTTTATTCAAATCAGAAAGTGCAGTCATTGCATCTCTTGAGTAAATTACAATATTATTTTTATAGGCAGGCTCAATTTTATTTACAGTAAATTTTTCTGTAAGTGCCGCACCTCCCACGAATATCGGAATATCAATTCCAGCTTCACGCAGAACTTCCATAGTATTTACCATTTCTGTGGCAGATTTTACAAGAAGTCCAGAAAGGCCCAAAAAGTCTGCTTTATGTTCAATAATTGCTTCACGGATTTTTTCGGCAGGAGTATTTATCCCTAAGTCAATTACTTCGTAACCATTATTTCCAATGATTATTCCAACCAGATTTTTTCCAATGTCGTGGACATCCCCTTTTACAGTTGCCATAATTACTTTTCCTTTTACAGATGATTCATCTTTCTTCATAAATTGTTCCAGATGTGAAACAGAAGCTTTCATAACTTCAGCACTTTGCAGAACTTCAGCAACGATTAAGTCATTGTTGTTAAATAATCTTCCAACTTCATCCATTCCAGTCATTAAAGGCCCGTTTATAATCTCAATTGGTGAATATTTTTTCAATAATTCATCCAGTAAAATTGTCAAATCCTTTTTACTTCCTTCTACAACTAAGTTTGCAACTTTTTCTTCAGTAGTTAGGTTACTTGTATCAGCAACTTTTTTTGCAGCCTTTTTTTCACGATAGAAATTTGCAAATTTTGATACATTTTCATCATTTGTATGAAATAAAATGTTTTCTGACAGTTCCTTTTCTTCATCTGAAATTTCATTCATCGGAATAACTTTTTCTGTATTTATAATCGCATAATCAAGTCCAGCCTCATAAGCCTTTTGCATATAATAAGTGTTTAAAACTTCCCTTCCAGCAATTGGCAGTCCAAATGAAACGTTGCTCACTCCAAGAATTGTCTTTACATTCGGCATTTCTGCTTTAATTTGTCTAATTGCCTCAATTGTTGCTGTAGCAGAGCCGATATACTTTTGATCTCCTGTTGCAACTGGGAAGACTAATGTGTCAAAAATTATATCCCTTTCGTCAATCCCATATTTTTTTGTAAGCAGTTCATAGCTTCTTCTGGCAACTTTCAATTTTTTCTCAACAGAAACAGCCATACCTTCCTCATCAATTAGTCCAACAACGACAGAAGCCCCAAAATCCTTAATAACTTTTGCCATATCAGCAAATTTCTTTTCTCCATCCTCAAGGTTAATTGAATTTATAATCCCTTTTCCCTGCAAGTAAGTAAGCCCTTCCTTAACGACATTTATATCAGTCGAGTCAATCATAAGCGGAATTTTTGCAAATTTTGCCACTTTATCCAAAAATGACTTCATATCGGCAATCTCATCTCTATCAGGATTCGCAAGACAAATATCAATTACATCTGCTCGCCCTTTAATTTGAAGCCTTGCAACTTCAGTCGCCTCATCAAATTTTTCATTGGCAATTAAATTTTTGAAAATACGTGAACCAATTACATTTGTACGTTCTCCTACATAAACTGGACGATCTTTTGGTGTTTCCAAAGCTATTAATCCAGAAACATCGTTAAAATCTTTATTTTTATCAATAACTCTTGGCTCATAATTTATACTTTTTTCCTTAATTCTTTGAATGTGTTCAGGGGTAGTTCCGCAGCATCCACCAACAATATTTAAATAATGATTTTGGAAAAACGGCTCAATTTTAGCTGACAATGTGTCTGGAGTTTCCTCATATTCCCCGTCTTCATTAGGCAATCCTGCATTTGGATAAACTGAAATATAAGTATTTGAAATATTATTCAATGTTTTTAAAAACTGAGTCATAAATTCAGGTCCAGTCGCACAATTTAGTCCAACAGAAAATGGATTCATGTGATTTACAGCATAATAAAAGGCATCTGCAGTTTGTCCTGCAAGCGTAGTTCCTGTACTTTCAATCGTAAATGACAGCATTAATGGAACAGTATAATTTTCTTCCATAGCCTTTTTAAGCCCCAAATAAGCTGCTTTCAAGTTTCTTGTATCTTGAATTGTTTCAAATAAAATCAAGTCAACTCCACCAGCCAGAAGCCCTGAAACAGCGGTATAATAATTATGAATAAGCTCTTCAAAAGTAACTCCGCCAGTAACACTGATTGACTTGTTAGAAGGTCCTAGAGCTCCTGCAATATACAGATTTCGTGTAACTTCAGGATGTTCGCTTCTGTATTCTGCAATAGCTTCATTTACAAGTTCTGCAGCCCTTTTATTTATTTCAAAAACTTTGTCTTCCAAGTCATAGTCCTTTAATACAATTTCTAAAGCTCCAAAACTGTTAGTTTCAATAATATCACTTCCAGCTTCCAAATATTTTTTATGAATATTCTTAATAATATCAGGTCTTTTCAGTACAAGATAATCATTACATCCTTCATATTTTTCTCCGCCAAAGTCATCAGCAGTCAAATTTTCTCGCTGAATCATTGTTCCCATTGCTCCATCCAGCATTAGTATTTTATTTTTTAGATCATTTTGTAATAAATTATATGAATTTTTATATTTATTTTCCATAATTTGCTCAACTCCTGTAAGTAAATTTATATTACTTTATTCTATCATAAAAAAATCTATGTGTATATAGAAATTAATTATATTTTTCATCAATTCATACATTTTAATTATTTCTTCTCCAATTGTTATTTTTCCTATATCTTTACAAATAATAATAAATAAGCAATTTTCCATATATAAAATATATAATTAATAAACCCCTTTATTTATCAACTTAGAAAACTCTTTAATCAAAAATTAAATATAATCTTATTGAAAAATATTTAAAAATAAGATACACTACATATACGATAAAAAAATCAAAATTAACACAATATATTGTGTTTTTTGTGTAATGAATAAAAAATATATATAAATTTAAAGGAGAAAAGAGAATGAAAAAATTAGTGAAATTTGAAAAAAATGACTGTAACCCATGTGCAATGGTGTCGGACTTATTAGATAAAAAAGGTGTAGAATATGAAAGAATAAATCCCTTTGATAATCCGGAATTGGCTGTAAAATATAGAGTGAGAAGTGTTCCAACAGTAATTTTATTTGAAGAAAACGAAGAAGTGAAAAGAACAATTGGATTCAAGCCGGAAGAAATTAATGAAATTATTTCAATGATGTAATTAAAAAATAATTTGAGCTAATAATACAATTTAAATTAATTAATAATACTACTCAAAACAATTTTTATTAAAATATTCAGTTTTGAGTATATTTTATGTCAAAATTTGGAAAACAAAACAAAATTTTAGCCATTTATTCAGTCAAAAATAGAATAAATGCCAAAAAGCAAGGTGAAATCAATGTATATATATTATGATTCAAAAACAGGAAATGTTGAGCGGTTTATAAAAAAAATGCAATCACAACGTCCAGACTGGCATTTTATAAAAATAAATCCAACTATGATAATCAAAAACGAAGGGCATTTTCTGACATTCACAACAAAAATTGGAGAAATTCCAACAACAACAGACGAATTTTTACAAAACGAAAACAACAGTAAACTATTAAAATCAGTAAGTTCCAGCGGAAACAGAAACTGGGGACAATTTTTCGCAGTAGCGGCTGATAAAATTCAGGAAAAATATGGAATTCCAGTTTTAATGAAATTTGAATTGTCGGGAACTAATACGGAAGTGGAAAATTATATAAATTATCTGGAAAATAATTATAAATAATAAATAGGAGATGAAAAATGGTTGATAATAGAGCTAAAAAGTGGATATACTTAAATAATGAAATAATGGTTAAAAAAGGTGAAGATTTTCAGCTTGAGAAGGATAAAGAAGCTGTTTATTCATATTTTGTGGATTATGTAAATAAAAATACTGTGTTTTTTCATAATTTAGAAGAAAAAATGAGATATTTGATAAAAAATGACTACTATATTGACTTCTATAAAATGTATAGTCATGATGAAATTAAAGAGCTTTTTAAAATGGTTTATGATAAGAAATTTAGATTCGCTTCATTTATGAGTGCTTCGAAATTTTATCAAAGTTATGCGTTGATGGATGACACTGGTGAGAAGTTTTTGGAGAGATATGAGGATAGAGTTTCAGCTGTTTCGTTGTATTTGGCACAAGGAAATTTTGAGAAAGCAAAAGAATATGCTTTGATGTTAATAAATCAAGAGTATCAACCAGCTACTCCTACTTTTTTGAATTCTGGGAAAAAAAGATCGGGAGAACTTGTTTCTTGCTTTTTAGATGAAATGGGAGATAATTTGAGTGGAATTGGATATATTTTTGACTCATCTATGAAATTGTCTTCAATTGGTGGAGGAGTTGCGATTAACTTGTCTAAAATTAGAGCAAGAGGTGAAGCTATAAAAGGTGTAGAAGGTAGGGCCTCTGGAGTTTTACCAATTATGAAAATTTTGGAAGATATTTTTTCTTATGCAAATCAATTGGGACAAAGAGCTGGAGCTGGGGCAGTTTACTTGAACGTATTTCACTCAGACATTAACGAATTTTTAGATAGTAAAAAAATAAATGTTGATGAAAAAATTAGAATAAAATCACTATCAATTGGAGTTATCGTTCCAGATAAATTTATGCAATTAGCGATGGAAGATGAAGTTTGCTATACATTTAATCCACACACAGTATTCCTAGAATATGGACAATACTTGGATGAAATGGATATGAACGAAATGTATGAAAAACTGGTTGATAATCCAAATGTTAAAAAGAAAAAAATAAACGCAAGGGAACTTCTTGTAAAAATTTCTCAAACGCAAAAAGAAAGCGGATACCCTTATTTGTTCTTTAAAGATAATGCAAATAAAGAACATGCTTTGAAAGAGATTGGAGCAGTTAAATTCTCAAATTTGTGTGTTGCTCCGTGTACAAAAATTTTAACAAAAGAATACGGTTATACAGAAATTGGACAGCATGAAAATGAAAAAGTTCATGTTTGGAATGGAGAAGAATGGAGTAAAACTACAGTTATTAAAACAGGAACTGATCAAAAGTTATTAAAAGTTAGTACAGACAATTTTCAAACTGTAGATGTAACACCATATCACAAATTTTATATTAAAGATGAAAATGAAAAAGTTGTTGAAAAAAGAGCGCACGAACTTAAAGTTGGAGACAGACTTATAAAATTTGATTTGCCAAAGTATGAAAATAAAAATCGTGAAATACTTGAAAATGCTTATGCAAATGGATTTTATTCAGGTGATGGTTGCGAATATGATGTGAAAGACAGAAAAAATCTTACAAATAAAATGATTTATTTGTATGGAGAAAAAAAAGAACTTTTAGATAAATTTGATAATTTAGAATACAGTAAATCAGAAAATGAAGATAGAATAATTTTGAATTATTGTAAGGGACTGAAAGATAAATTTTTTGTACCTTTTAACTATGAAATTTCAAGTATTGTTAAATGGTTAAGCGGATTGGCAGATGCAGATGGCACTGTTTCAAAAAATAATGGAAATAATTCATTACAAATAGCTTCAACAAATTTAGAATTTCTTTCTAATACTAGATTGTTGCTTCAAGAAATTGGTATTCTTTCAAAAATAAATAAAATGCGAGATACTGAAATTAGAGAACTGCCATTAAATAATGGAACAGATGAATGTGGAAAATTTGAATGTAAGCCATTATATAGATTACTTATAACACATAGAAACTTACAAAAACTTGTGGAGTTAGGATTTGAAACATTTAGATTGAAATTTGATTTGGAACATACTCCAAATAGAGATGCTTGCGCTTTTGAAAAAATAACTGCTGTAGAAGAAATTGATGGAGTTTACGATACATATTGCTTTACTGAAGAAAAAAGACATATGGGAATGTTTAACGGTATGCTTTTAGGGAACTGTACTGAAATTATGCAATTATCAGAAGTTTCAGATATTAATGCGTATTATGAAGAAGATACGATAAGACGTGGAATTTCATGTAATTTAGGTTCATTAAATATTGCGATATTAATGGAAAACAAAAGAATAAAAGAAGCTACAAAAGCGGCAATTGATTCACTTACAATGGTATCAGACTTGACAAACATTGATATTGTTCCGTCAATAAAAAAAGCAAACGACGAGCTGCACTCAGTAGGGCTGGGAGCAATGAATCTGCATGGATACTTGGCTAAAAACTTTATTATGTATGAAAGCAAGGAAGCGCTTGACTTCTGTAATGTATTCTTTATGATGGTGAACTTCTATTCATTGGAACGTTCAATGGAAATTGCAAAGGAAAAAGGCCAAACTTTCAAGGACTTTGAAAAATCTGAATATGCCAACGGAAACTACTTTGACAAATACATTACAAAAGAATATATGCCACAAACAGAAAAAATAAAACAGCTATTTGAAGGAATCTACATCCCAACAAAAGAAGACTGGGCAAACCTAAAAGAACAAGTAATGAAACATGGAATCTACAACGCCTACCGAATGGCAATCGCTCCAAACCAGTCAACATCCTACATAATGAACTCCACAGCCTCAGTAATGCCAGTAGTTGACACAATCGAAGTAAGAGAATACGGAGACAGCACAACTTTCTACCCAATGCCATACCTGACAAACGACAACTACTTTTTCTATAAGTCCGCTTACGATATGGATCAAAAAAATATCTTGAAACTAATTTCTGTAATCCAAAGACACGTAGATCAAGGTATTTCGACTATTTTGTATACAAAGAGTACGGACAGCACTAGGGATTTGGCTAGGCTTTATATTTATGCACATAGGCTGGGGTTGAAGTCGCTTTATTATACTAGGACTAGGAAGGCGACTATTGAGGAGTGTATAAGTTGTTCGGTGTAGAAATTATATTTGGAGGAATTTTCAATGAAAAAATCATTAGTTATATTAGGAAATGGATTTGACAAAAATTTAGGTTTAAAAACTGGATATTGGGATTATTTTGAATATACTTCTGGAACTAAAATAAAAAAATATATTGAAATTATAATAAACAATGAAATAAATTCTAAGTTTTATTTAAAATCTAAAATATTGGAAACATTAAAAACATTCATAATCGGAGATATAGAAAAAATTATTAATGATAATTCTATTATTGATGTGAATGATATAAAAACTGGAATAGAAAAAATGATAAATTATAACAAACAAATTATAAATGGAATAGACAATAATATAGAAGATCATACCAAAGATCACAGCCTAGAATATTTAAGAGGTCATATTCTTGTTAATCTAAAATTTAGTAACTCTTTTTTAATTTCATTTGGTTTATTTATTCCATTTTTATTATTTCTTGAACCTGAGTATGAAAATTGGTATTCAATCGAAGAACAAATTGTAAATTATGTTGAAGACATAATTGATATTATTAATTATTTATATAATAATAATAAATCTATTTTTTTTGAAAAAAAATATGAGATAAAAAATATGATAAAAAATTTTATTGAAAAATCAAAATTAAAAAATTATAATTATTCTTATGATATTTTAAAAAGGTATGATTTAATTTATTATCTAATAATAAAAAGAACAAAGGAATATAACCAAGGTAAATTAGAAAGAAAATTATGGGAAAGCTACTGTAATGGGATTATTACAAAAATAGAATATATCAATTTCATTTTAGAAAATATTTTTTCAATAGATTTATATTTTAAAACGAAAGAAGATAAAAAAAAATTAAGATTAACTTCTAAAAATGATGAAAAATCAAATATTGATAAAAAATATACTATTAATTTAATGGAATATTTAAACTATTTTGAAAATGATTTTCTGAAATATGTAGAAAATTTAAATATTCCAAAGATTTCAGACAAAGAAATAAAAAAAATTATGGGAGATAATGAACTGTATATTATCAATTTTAATTATACAACTTATTTGAAAGAATATTTAGAAACTAATAAACATTTTAATTATAAAGATATGTTAAATATAAATGGAGAAATAAAAACAGATTTAGTAATATTTGGAATTGATGAAATTCAAATTCAGAATAACCATAGAAAAAAAGAACTGGAAAAATTTTTAAAATTGAAAAAAGGACAGAAAGATTGGAAACTATTGATAAAAAATTGTGAAATAACAGATTTTGAAGAAATAATCTTTTTTGGGCATAGTTTAGCAGATGCAGATTATTCAACTTTAAAAGAGATTTTTGACTATTTTAATATAAAGGATAATGAAAATATAAAATTAATATTTAAAACGAAAGATAAATTTTATAATAATCATAAAAAAGAAATAGAACATTTCATGGCTAGATATTTAGGAAAAAATCATAAAAATGTTATGGATAAAATTTTTTGTATTGAAATAGTATAATAAAGTTAAGTAGGAGTGATTTATAAAAATGGAAAATAAAGAATATTATGCTCAAGTTGGTTGTGCAGTAGGGCCTCTTTTAGAAATAAAAAAACAGGATTTTATTGAGATAAAAAAAATGTATAGTGAGTGTAGAAAATTTTTATGGATAGAAGAAAAATTTAATATATTAAAAGAAAATTATTTAGAATTTAAAAAAGAAATAAAACATTTTTATACAATTATTGACCAAAATCAAACTAATGAAAGTAATTTAAAAAAATTAATAAGTAAAAAAATAATACAGTATAATAGATTAGTATTTAATTTTTTGAGTAGTGTAAGATTATATATAGATCAGGTTCAAAAAGATTTAAATAGTATAAATCCAGAATATAAACAAAAATTTAAAAAGAAAACTAATATTCTTTATGATGATAATATTGAATATCAAATAATGGAATTGTTAAGAAATCATATGCAACATCAAGGACTTATTATAGAAGAAATTTTAATAATCAAGACAGATATAAAAGATAGTTTTTCGTATGTTGGCATTAATGTTAGGTATGAAGAATTAAAAAAAGTTGAAGGTTTTAATAAAAAAATAAAGAAAATAAATGATATACCGACTAATACGAAGTCTATAAATATTATTTCGCTATTAGATAAATATTATGATAATATAGTGACATTACACGATTATTACAGGAATATAATAAGTGAAAATCTTAAAAAAAATTTTAATATCATATCTATAAAAATATTTGAAATTTTTTTTAATATTTATATTGATAAAATAAAAATAGAAGAAAAAGATAAAGATATTTTGAAAAAAGAATGTCAAAAATATATTAATACAATTGATAATGAAGTAGTTAGAATTGCCTTTTTAGTTAATGATGTGGATAAAAATAATATAAATATCAACAAGGAAAATTTTCTTTTTGAGAAAATGTATTTAGATAAATTGAAGAAATATATGGAATTTAAATCTACTTGTTCAGAAAAAGAATATCCTTATAAAAGTTTATTATACTATAATCATAATGAAAATTTAGGGGGAAGAACTTCTATAATAGTAATAAATTATATTCAGAGTATTTAATTTTTTATAAAAAAACAAGGGAAGATATTACTTACTTATAGAAAGAAAATATAAAAAATATAAGAAACAACTGAAAGATTTAATCAGATTGGTTACTAAGAGAGTTGCCAAAATTTACTTAGTAAAATAAAAGTTTTTTACATTTGACAAATATCAAAATATAGAGTATAATAATTTTAGTGATCGTACTACAAGAATAACCCACTTAACTGTGCGTTGTTGTAGACTGTAGAAAAAGCTCTTTCAATTTTGATAGGGCTTTTTTGCATTTTTGAGATAAAAGGGGGAAAGGGAATGGATAAGCCATTTAAAACTTTTAAGGAACAAGTTGAGATTTTAAATGGAGAAAACGGAGGTAAATTACGGGTAAAAACTGATGATGAAACAATTTATTATTTAATGAGGTATAATTATTATTCCATCATAAATTTTTATAAAGAACCTTTTTTAAAAGGGAAAGATTTAAATGGAAATGATATTTATAAATCGGGAGTTCATTTTAATCATTTGAAAGCATTGTATGATTTTGATAAAAGTTTGAGAATGTTGTTTTTTGATGTTTTGACACAATTGGAAAGAGCTTTTAAAACGGCAATTGCATATTATTATTCGGAATGTTATACAAATAAAGAAAGTTATTTGGAACTTAATAATTATTATGTTGGAGTTAGAAATGAAAATATATATATCATTTCACATTTAGTAAAAAAACTAAATTTTTTAAGAAATAACAAAAGCAATAGTATAATAAAGCATTATAGTACAACAAAAGATAATATACCATTTTGGATAGTAATTAATTTTTTTACATTTGGAGAAATGAGCAGATTTTATTTGATTTTGGAAAATAGAGTACAAAATAAAATAATAAGCCATTTTAGAAATTTGTATAAAAATGAGTACACAAATTTACCTAAATTAAATAATAATTTTATAAAAACTTTTTTACGGGCAAGTTCATTATTTAGAAACATAGCAGCACATAATGAAAGAATGTACGATTTTTCATCAAAAATATTGTAAATATAAATAATATTATAGGTATAACAAATAATAAGAAACAAAATTATTTACGATATACGAAGGACTTAAATTATTTTTATCAAAAGAAGAATATGAAAGTCTAACAAAAAAGTTACGAGAATTATTAAGTTTACTTGAATTTAAACTAAAAGATATTATAGATATAAATATAAATGATATTTTATATAAAATGGATTTTCCGAAAGATTGGCATAAATAAACATTATGATAAACTAATTGATTGACAAAAGATATACTTTGTATGTATAATAAATATAAAAGGAAGTGATATTTTATGGCAACAGTTAATACAAGTATAAAGATAGATGAAGAAACTAAAAAAGAAGCACAGAAATTATTTAAAGATTTAGGATTAAGCCTTAGTACAGCAATTAATATATTTTTGAAACAAGCTATAAGAGAAAAAGGCATACCATTTTATATAAATTCTTTACCTGAAAATTCAGAATTGGCTCAAGCATTTGAAGAAGCTAAACAAATTAAGAAAAATCCTTCAAATTATAAATCTTACAGTAGTCCAGAAGATATGTTTAAAGATGTCTTGGGAGAAGATTATGAGGGGTAAAAAAGAAGAGTATAAATATTCTATTATTCTTACTGGGAAATTTAAAAAACATTTAAAAAATCTAAAAAAACAGAAAAAAGATTTAAAATTATTAGAAAGTATAATCTCAATATTAGCAAAAGGAGAAAAACTTCCTCCTAAAAACAAGGATCATAAATTAGTCAATAATTATGATGGGGCAAGAGAATGTCATATAACTCCAGATTGGTTATTAATCTATGAGATAGCTGAAGATAAATTAATATTGATTTTATTAGCATCAGGTAGTCATAGTGAATTATTCTAAATTTTATATAAAATGTGGGAGTTGATTGAGATAATATAAAAAATTGGTAAAACAATTTTATCAAGAAAGGAAAACAAAAAATGGAGAAAAAAATATATGAGGCAGTAAACTGGAATACTCCAGAAAATGATTATGTGGAGATGTTTTGGGAGCAGAACTTGAAGCAATTTTGGATTGATACGGAGTATATTCCGTCGAAGGATATTGATAGCTGGAATTCACTTGAGCCTGCGATGAAGTTGGCGTATTTGCACGTACTGGGAGGATTAACGCTGTTGGATACGCTACAAAGCCATACAGGGATGCCGAAAATTATTGATCATATTGAGTCACTACAAAATCGTTCGGTGCTTTCATATATGTGTATGATGGAAACGATTCATGCGAAGTCTTATTCGACAATATTTACAACGGTTGCGTCTACAAGGGAGATTAATGAAACATTCAGATGGGTTCAGGAAAATCCGCATTTGCAGTATAAAGCTAATAAAATTGACGGATATTATCAGAAAATGAATAATCCTGAGGCTTCAAAAAGGGAAATAGCGATGGCTCTGGCGGCTTCGGTTTATTTGGAAACATATTTGTTTTACAGCGGCTTCTTTTTACCGCTTTGGCTTGCAGGACAGGGAGAAATGGTTGCAAGTTGCGATATAATCAAGAAAATCATAGCTGATGAATCGATTCACGGAGTTTTTGTAGGATTATTGTTTCAGGAATTATATAATTCTTTCAACGAAGAGGAAAAAGCTGATATGAGGGCTGAACTAAAAAAATTAATGTATGACTTGTACGAAAATGAAACAAGATATACTGATGAAATTTATGGTGATTTGGGGCTTACAGGCGATGTGAAGGAATACATCCGTTATAATGCGAACAAAGCCTTGATGAATCTAGGATTTGAAGAAGAATTTGAAGTGAAGAATGTAAATCCAATTGTGTTAAATGGATTAAATGTGGAAACAACACAGCATGATTTCTTCTCGAAAAAATCTACGAATTATGAGAAAGCACTGGAAGTAGTGCATTTGCATGATGATGATTTTAAATTTAATAATGATGAATTAGATTTGGAGATTTAATCTATGAAAATTATAATATCACCAAGCAAAACTAAAAAAATTAGCAATTTGCCAATAAAAGATAGTGGCTCTTTGACTGAAAAAGAGCCTTTTTATCTAGAAATAACAAATGAAATTATTGAAAAAATAAAAACTTTTTCTGTGGAAGAAATTGAGAAAAAGTTTAAATTGAAAAGTGAAAAGGCACAAAAGCTATCGGAATTTTATCAAAATTATGAAAATGAGAAAAGTGGAAATGCTTTGGCAAGTTACACTGGTGTTGCGTATAAGGCTATAAAGATTGAAACATTTGATAAAAGTGATTTTGAATATTTGGAATCGCATTTGATTATCTTGTCTGCTTTGTATGGGGTTTTGACGCCTTATACAAATGTGAAGGAGTATCGTCTTGATATGACAAATTCAATTTTTGAAAGTAAGTCGCTTTATGAAGTCTGGAAAACAAGCGTGAATGAATATTTTGAAAAGGAAGATGTTATTTTAAATCTTGCCTCAAAGGAATATTCTAAACTTATAATCCCCGATAAATTAATTGATTTTGAGTTTTGGGAAGATTCAAAGGGTAAATTAAGGCAAGTGAGCACAAACTCGAAGAAAATGAGAGGTTTTACTTTAAATTATATTGTGAAAAACAAGATTAGTGATGTGAAAAAATTGAGAAATATTACTTTGGATGGGTATGTTTTTGATGAGGATATGTCGGATGAGAGAAAATTTGTCTATGTGAAGAAATAATAGATTTTAGAAAGAGGAGATTTTCATTTTCCTCTTTTTTTGTTAATAGTGATAGAAATTATTGATGAAATATAGTATACTGGATTAAGAAAAATTAGAAGTTATAAAATTGCAGATTTTTAAATTTTGTAAATGGAGAAAAGATGATAAAAATAGATGTAGAAAAAATAAATAATTGGGATATAATAAAAGAAAAACATTCAAAATGGTATGAAATTAATATTTTACCCAATATACGTAGGGTGTACAACAAATTATACAAAAAAGATTTAAATGCTTTTGTAGAAAAAAAATTAAAAGAGAAATTAGGAAATAATTTGAAAAAAAATTCAAAAAATTGTAAAAATAAACTTTTATTTGAAGAATATAAAAAGCATAAAAAAAGTGAAAAAGATTTTATAAAAAAATATCTAAATATACTAGAGAAAATAATTAAAAAAGGTAAGAATTTTGTTATAGAGGAAAAAGAAAAATTTGATGAAGATTTATTTGATAAAAGTTTTTTGGAAAACTTAAAAAATGATTAAAAAAAAGATTCAGTATGGTATAAAGAGAATATTTTACCAAATATATGTAAAGTATATAATGAATTGTCTAATAAATCTGAAAAAGATTCTATAAAAAAGTATTTAGATATATTAGAAAAAATAAAAGAAGGGGAAAAAGATTTCATCGTAGAAAAAAAATCAGTAAAAGAATTTGAAAAGTTAGATATAAATAAAGAATATTTACCTCAAAATCTTCTTTTTTATAAAGAGTATTTGCCAAATGAACTTTTTAAATATGCGAACTTATATGGAGAAGGACAGAAAATAGATGAAAAAGAGACGTGGAGCAGACATAAATTATTGTCTTTAATAGGAATAGAAATATGTCCATATTGTCAAAGAAATTATATTAGTAGTTATGAAGAAAATAACGATGAAAAAACAACAGCAGATTTGGATCATTTTTATCCAAAATCACTTTATCCGTTTTTAGCTTTGTCTTTATATAATTTTATTCCTAGTTGCCAAATTTGCAATAGCAGATTTAAAGGGAATAAAGATACACGTAATTCTGTTTATTTGTATAAGGAAGGCTTTGATAAATTAGGAGTGAAATTTAGGACTTCAAAAGAAGTTATAAGTGAAATTTTAGGAGAAAGATATTCAGATTTTTATGTAAAAATTGACTATGAAAATCTTAAAAATAAAGAAGACGTAGAAAAAGTAAAGAATAGTATTGAAAATTTGGGATTGGATAGACTATATAAAAAATCGCATAATCAGTATATTCAAAATTTGCTATATAATATTGAAAAATATCCAGAAAATTATTTGGAAAATTGTGTAGAAATGTTTGAAAGTGATGTTGATAAGAAAAAACAGCTTGAAGAATATTTTAAAGATATTGTGAAAGAGCCGTATAGAAAAAGAATAGAAAATGGAGAGCCTTTGGCGAAATTGACTAAAGATATTTTAGAGGAATTTAATATAAAAATTTAAGGAGGATATGAAATGTTTCCGATATATATGTGGGTAAAAGGATATAAAGGGCTGAAAAATTTTGAAATTACTTTTGATAACAATTATGAAATTAAGTATAATAGAGATAAAGACACATTATCAATCAATAAAAAATGTGAATCTGCAAATAATACTATAGAAAATTTTTATTCTATTGATAAAACAATAGGAAATATAGATAGTGTTAATTTGTTGATTGGGAAAAATGGGAGTGGGAAGACAAGTATTTTAGAAGTGTTAAATTCAAATCTAATTCTTGATATTGAAAATAGAAATAATGATAGTATTATTTTGTATAAATCTAGTAGAAATGATGAAGATTTTATTATTGAAGGGAATGGAAATAGATTTTTAGAAATAAAAGAACTTCCAATAGTAGATGAATTAATTAAAGAAAATTATCAAGACAATAAAAATTATATAGGAAAAATAGGAGTAATAAAATTTTCATTTAGAGAAAAGACTATAAATGCTACTCAAAGAGAAATATTATCTGAAATATATGCACAGTCAGAAACAATTATTTATAAATGGAATGTTGGATTAGGGAATGTAAGTAAAGAAGAGATATATAATTATTTAATCAAGGTAAATCAAGAAAAAATAATAATAATTTTGAAAATGCATACTTTACATTATTAATTCCTGATTTATATGAAGAATTAAAAAATCAAAAAATGGAGAAATAAAAGAGAAGATTAAAAAATAGAAAATTTGGATTTTAGTGAAATTGACAGTTTTTTAAGTTATATAATAATAAAAATGAAAATAATTTTAATTTTGATGAAATTGAAAATTTTGATAATAAAAATGAAGATAATCTGAAGGATATTATTTTTAATAATTATTTTAATTATATTTATTTACATATTATATTAAAAATTTTAAACAAAAATTCTAAAAAAATTTATGAATTAAAAGAAATAAAAGGTGAGTTATTAGAATTATTAAATGACAAATCTTTATTTGAGAAATGTGAAATATTATTTAAGAAATATGATAAATTAACAGGTATGGGTTTTGATTGGTATATTCCGAAGAGATATGGTATTATTGAAAGAATAGCTAGTCTTATAGAAAAGATATCAGAAAAAGAAATAGATATCCAAAATCCTGAAGGAACTATTAAAAAAATTAGAATTAATTGTAAAAAGAAAAATGAAAAATTAGTAGAGTTACTAAAAGAATACGATTCTTTTCTTATTCCAAAATCAGAAAATAGTTTAGACATATCTTTAAAAAATATAGAGGATATAATAAAAATAGAAGAAGAAGGATTAAGTGATGGAGAAAGAATAAAATTACAATATTTTTCAACTCTTCATGGAGTTTTAAGAGGAGAATTAAAAAATAAAGAATATATTACACTTTTATTTGATGAAATAGAAAGTTTTTTGCATCCTGAATGGAGCAGAAGATTTTTATATGAATTAATAGAAGAATTAGGAAGGTATGAAGATAAAAAGTTTAAATTGATTTTTGCAACACACAGTCCTTTTCTGATAGCAGATGTTTTAGCAAAAGACTGTATTTATTTAAGTAAAAATAAAAAAGGTAAAATTAAGGCTGAGATTAAAGAGGATGTGAAAACTTTTGGGGCTAATATTATTGATTTGTTTAAAAATACTATGTTTTTAGAATCGACTTTTGGGAAATTTGCTACTGAAAAGATTAAAGGGATAGTACATAAAATAGAAAAAGCTGAAAAGTATTCGGATATAAAACATGAGGTTGATTTTATAATAGGTGAAATTGGAGAAAAGTTAATCTCTAATAAGTTGAAATCAATGATTGAATCGAAGTTTGAAAATAAATATGAAGAAGAAAAAGATGAAGAATATTACAGAAAAAAGATAGAAGAATATCAAGCAAAACTAGAGAAATTAGGAAATAAAGAGAATAACAAGAATTCTTAAGAATAAAAATAGAAATTTATAATAAAATTACACCTTCCATTGTAATAGCAACTTTAAAAATTACTCTAAAAGGAAGGTGTTTTATAGTTATTAAAATTTATTAATTCAAAAATTTCCCCTTCACAAATCCCCCAACCTTAACTAACGCCAACAAGATCGTAAGCAGTACAATAATAGAAGGGCCTGACGGAATATTCAGCGTGTAGGAAAAATATAGTCCTGACAGTATTCCTATAAATGAGAAAATTATGGATAGAATTATGATTGCTGAGTATTTTCTTGCGAGCGAGGCTGCGATTGCCTGCGGGATTGTCAGGATTGAGATTATTAAGATGATTCCTATTGTCTTTATGTTTATTATTATGACGGAGGATATTAGGATTATCATAAAGTAGTTTATGAAGGTTACTGGGACGCTGTGTATTTTGTAGAAGTTTTCATCAAAGCTGGTGTAGACGATGCTTTTGTAGAAGATGATGAAAAATGTGATTGTGATTATGTCCAGTATTAGCAGTAAAATTATGTTCAGGGTGTTGGATAAAAGGATATTTCCAAATAAATAAGTTGACATATCGGATTGATAGCCTGGCGTCAAGAAGGCAAAAATAATTCCGATAGCCATTCCCATTGACATAACGATACCTATTCCCAAATCACCGTCAACGTGAAGAGTGTCTTTTAAAACTAAAATCAGCACACCTGACAATATTGAAAAAATTAATCCAAAAAATAATGGATCTTTTATTGGCAAGTTAAAGAAATAAATTAGGTAAATTCCTATTCCGATACCACCGTAAGAGGCATGGCTGATACTTGATGAAATAAATACCATTTTTTTATTTACAATATAAGTTCCTATTATTCCACAGCATATACTAGAAAGAAGCCCTACAATAAGGGCATTTCTCATAAAGGCGTATTCAAAAATTTTTATAAATTCCATAATTCCCCAATCTTTAATAATTTATCTTTAATTTTGTAAAATTTATTTGTGTGAATGTAAATAAGGATTGCTGCACACGTAATCTTCCTTTTTCTCATAAACTCGAATACTGCCTTCCACGACAAAAATTGAATCAATGTAATCGTAGATTTTTTCAAGTTCGTGAGAAATTACGACGATTGTCGAATCTGACAGTTCCTTTATTTTTTCAAAAAGTTTAAATTCAAATTCCTTATCCAGAAATGATTCTGGCTCATCAAGAAAAATAAGTTCTGGCGAAGAAATTAAGGCACGTGCAATTAATGCCCTTTGAAGCTGTCCACCAGAAACTTCGTTTATTAATTTATTTTTTAAATGAAAAATATCAAATTCCTTCAAGAGTATTTCAGCACGTTTTTTTTCTTCATTGTTAAATCTTCTGAAAAGATTATTTTTATTAGTCAATCCCGATATTACCAAGTCAAAAATGTTAATGGGAAAGGAAGTGTCAAACTCCCTTATTTGTGGCAAATACCCAATTTTGTTTTCACTTGTAAAAAATTCAATACTGCCAGAATTTTTTCTCAAAAATCCAAGCATAACTTTTACTAAAGTTGATTTTCCGCCACCATTTCTTCCCAAAATTGCAACATTTTTTCCTTTAAAAATATCTAAATTTATATCGTTCAAAATATAGTCATTGCTGTATTTAAAGTTAAGATTTTTTACACTCACAAGTTTTTTATTCTGTCCGTTAGTCATCAAATTTTTATCCTTTCGTTTTCTTCTCGTTCTTTTTTTGAATAAAAATTTTTAATTTAAATAATCTACAAACTGTTTTAGATTTTCAAAGACATTTTCCTTGTCAACGTTAAATTCAGCGACTTTTGAGTTAGGAATTTCTTTTGAAATGGCTTCAGCACTTTGTTTAGGAAATTGAGGCTGAACTAGGATTGTAGTTACGTTGTGTTCTTTTGCTTCATCGATAATTTCTTTTATTTGCTGTGCTGATGGTTCTTTTCCTTCCTGTTCGATTGAAATTTCTTCAATGGCATAATTTTTTAGGAAATAGTTTAATGCAGGGTGATAAATCATAAATGATTTTTTAGTTTTTGAAGCCATTTTTTGTGAAAGTTCTGTTTTTACTTGATTAAGTTCGGTGATAAAAGCATTGTAATTTTTTTCAAAAGTTTCTTTTTTGTCTGGGTAAAGTTTTGACAATTCATTTTTTATATTTTCAGCAATTTTTGGCATCATATCAAGCGAGAACCATACATGCGGATCAATTCCCTCATGCTCATGATGTTCATGTTCTTCCTTTTTACCGTGTTCGTGGTCGTGATCATGATCTCCTTTGATAAATAAATTTTTATCAACACCATCCAAAACATTAACAATTTTATTTTTATCGTTTAAGCTGTCAGAAATTGTTTCTTCAAATCCTAACATATTGTAAGTGAAAAATACTTTTGAATTTTCCAAAATTTTCAAATCTGAAGGTTTTGGCTCAAATAGTTCATGATTCATATTTGGCTGCACAATTGAAATAACCTCAAAATCATCTCCTGCAATTTTTTGAGTAAGCCATCTTAAAGGCGGTACGCTTGTTACAATTTTTTCCCTTGTTCCTGTAGTAGTTCCTTGCTCTTTTTTAGTTTCTGATTTATTTCCGCAAGAAAAAATAAACAGAGCTGATAATAAAAGTAATGATAATAATTTTTTCATTTTAATTCCTCCTATATGTATTTTGTAAATCATAAATTTTAATCACAATCGTTGCATTTTCCTTTAAAAATCGAAAGATGTGACAATAGTGAAAAGCCTCGTTTTTTTAATTCGCTTTTTTCCTTTTCTGTTTCTTCATTTGAAAATTCAGGCATAGTTTCAATATGCTTACAAGAATCACAAATAAAAAAATTGGCATTTTCTTCCTTAAAGTAATATTTTTCATTTTCAAAGTCGAATGAAAAAATATAATTATTTTTCTCTAAAAATTCCAAAGCTCGATAAACCGTTGATAAGTCAAAATCTACTTTTGATTTTAAAAACTTGGCATTTACTGGAGTGTCTGAAGACTTTACAAGATTAAGTATTTGTTGCCTTTTCTTAGTTAATTTCATAATAACATCTCCTAATAATAAAAAACGTTTTTTATTTCAATGAATTGCAAATCATTCGCAAAATATAATTTATTATATATTAAAAAAACCTATTTGTCAAATGAATAGGTTTTCATATATTTATAATAAATATTAATATAGAGATTAAAAAAATTAGTATCTACCTTACTATGATAATGACTTTTCCGTTAGCATTATTGGATTCTAAATATTTGTGTGCCAAAGAAATCTCATCTAATGTAAATATTTTTGAAATGCATGGTTTAATATTATGTTTTTCAAGAAAATCAAACATTTCATTAACTGTATCTTTATTGACATTTGTGCTGTCAAATGAAGTTAAATACGACTCTGAAATAATATCAACCAACGGCTCAAAATCTTCAATTATCCAGCCTCCAAGACATCCTGTCATACAGACGATTCCACCTTGCTTTACTGATTTTAGCGACGATTTCAAAGTTGGTCTTCCAATTAATTCTAAAACTTTATCAACGCCATCTGGGAATAATTTTTTCAAATTTTCATCAAAATTTTCATTCCCAACAATCACTTCATCTGCGCCTTTTTCCTTCAAAAACTGCTTTTTAGATGCACTTCTGCTCGTAGCGATAACTCTTACATTGATAGCTTTTGCCAACTGAATAGCTGCTAATGCCACCGAACCTGTTCCACCTCGAACTAAAAGTGTTTCTCCTTCCTTTAATTTCAAACTTTTAAAAAGTGAGCCATACGCCGTATAATAAAGTTCTGGATATGCTGCAATTTCTGACCAGAAAATATTTTCTTCTGTGATTTCCAAATTTTTTGAAAATCTTTCTTTTAACAATTCTTTACTTTTTAATTCGATATTTTTGAAAAAATCTTTTTCATCAGGCAATCTATAAACTTGATTTTTGGGAATCAAAATATATTCTGCATAACTTCCGTCAAATTCTCTTCCCATGCCATTCATCATCGAAAAAACTTTGTCGCCTTTTTTAAAATCGCTGTTAGACGGCTCTTCCACAATGCCGACACACTCAATCCCAATTACTCTTGGAAGTTTTACTGATGGCGAATCTCCTTGACGAGTAAAAATTTCCGCTCTATTTATTCCAAATGCCCTTATTTTCACAAGAATCCAGTTCTCTTTCACTTCTGGAATTGGCACATTTTTTATTTTCATTTCTTCAGCAGTACACGGTTTTTCAAGCACCATTGCCTTCATAAATTTTCTTTCCATAAATTTTAACTTCCTTCCTTTTGTTTTTTTATTTTTAAAACATTTTATCATTTTTATAAAAAATATTTGACTTTTTTATTACTATATGGTAACATAAATTTACGATATAGTAATATTTTTATATAAATATATTATCATATAGTAATAATTTTGTAAAGGAGGAAATCTATGAAATCAAACTCTGGATTTTATATAGGCAGAATAAAACAAGTAAATACTAGACTTTTGAATAAATTTTTGGCACAAAAAAATATAACGGCGTTTAATGGGGAACAAGGTCGAATCTTACATGTACTTTGGGAAAATGATGGGATTAGTAATAGAGAATTGTCAAAAAAATCTGGTCTTGCTATGAGTTCGCTTACAACGATGCTTGAGCGGATGGAAGAAAAAAATTTATTGATACGAAAATTTTGTCCGAGTGATAAACGGAAAAGTTTAATCTTTTTGACGGATTATGCAAAATCTTTGAAAAGTGAATATGATGAAATTTCTGATAAAATGACTGAAATCTCTTTTGAAGGAATTTCAAATGAGGAGAGATTAGCTTTTGAGGTGACTTTAGAAAAAGTTTTGCATAATTTTGAGAGAGCTGAACAAAAATTTAATAAAAAATAATTTAAAATACTGAACAAAATTTGAAATTTATAAAATTTATAAAAAATTATTTGGTATTTAACTGGAGGTAAATGAATGATAGAATTTATCAATGTTGGAATGACTTATCCAAATGGGAATGTTGGATTAAAAAATATAAACTTGACTATAAATGAGTCTGAAATTACGGTTTTTATTGGACCGTCTGGGAGTGGGAAAACTACACTTTTGAAAATGATTAATCGGTTGGAGGATAATACGACTGGGGAAGTGAAAATTAACGGAAAAAATGTAAAAGATTACAATATTCACAAAATGCGTTGGGATATTGGATATGCTTTGCAGCAAGTGGCACTTTTTCCACATATGAATGTTGAAGAAAATATTGCGATTGTGCCTGAATTGAAAAAATGGAAGAAAGAAAAAATTGATGCAAGAATTGACGAGTTATTAAATATGGTTGGACTTGAGCCTGAAAAATATCGAAAGAGAAATCCTTCGGAATTGTCTGGTGGAGAAGCACAAAGAGTTGGAATTGCAAGAGCTCTAGCTGCTGATCCAAAAATTATTTTGATGGATGAGCCGTTTAGTGCGTTAGATCCCATCACTCGTGCGAATTTACAGGAAGATGTGAAAAAACTTCAGAAACAAATTCACAAAACAATTGTTTTTGTAACTCACGACATTGAAGAAGCATTTTTATTGGGGGATAAAATTTGTATCATTCAAGACGGCGAGTTAGTTCAAGCTGGAACAAAACACGAAATAATCTCAAATCCTAAAAATGATTTTGTGAAAAAATTTATAGCTATCAAAAAGAAAGAAGGTGAAATTTATGAATAAATTAATTTTGACTTTTTTAGAAAAAAAAGACGAACTTTTTAGTGGAATTGTAGAACATATTCAAATTTCTTTTATCGCACTAATAATTGCTCTAATTATCGCCATTCCACTAGGAATTTACTTGAGCTATCACAAAAAATTAGCGAACATTGTTATTGCGATTAACGGCGTTATTCAAACTATACCGTCTTTAGCAATTTTGGCACTTTTAATACCAATCGTTGGAATTGGAAGAAAACCAGCGATAATCGCCTTAATACTTTATGCTCTGCTTCCAATTTTACATAACACTTACACTGGTATTACTGGCGTAGATCCAATGTATATGGTAACTTCAAGAGCTTTAGGAATGAATAAATTTCAGCAACTTACAAAAGTTCAGCTTCCACTGGCTATGCCTGTAATAATGACAGGAGTTAGAACGGCTGCTGTTTTGATTATAGGAACTGCCACACTAGCTTCCCTTGTTGGAGCCGGAGGGCTTGGAAAGTTGATTTTACTTGGTCTAGATAGAAATAATAACTATTTGATTTTGTTAGGAGCGATTCCTGCTGCTTTACTTGCAATTTTATTCGATTTCATCTTTAAGCAATTGGAAAAATTGAGTATCAAAAAAATATTAGTTTTCCTAATTTTAATCACATTTGCGTGTCTTTTTGGATCAATTAGCAGTTTTAATAATACAAAAAAAGATAAATTGATAATTTCTGGAAAACTTGGTTCAGAGCCAGAAATATTGATAAATATATATAAAATTTTGATTGAAGAAAATAGTAAACTTGGCGTTGAGTTAAAACCTGGACTTGGAAAAACTTCATTCGTATTCAATGCTTTGAAAAATGGCGATATTGACATTTATCCTGAATTTTCAGGAACTGCCGTTTTCACTTTCTTAAACGAAACTCCTGTGAATAACAATGCTGAAGATGTTTTTAATCAAGCACAAAAAGGAATGGAAACTAAATTTAAAATGGTTATGTTAAAACCTATGAAATATAATAATACTTATGCAATCGCTGTTAGCAAGAAGTTTGCCGATGAAAATAACTTGAAGACGATTTCTGATTTGGCGAGAGTGAAGGATAAGATAAAAGCTGGATTTACAAGAGAATTTAATGACCGTGAAGATGGTTATCTTGGACTTAAAAAATTGTATCAGTTTGAAATTCCGAATATTAAAGAGTTTGAGCCAAAACTTCGTTATGTTGCTGTTCAAAGTGGCGATATTAACTTGGTTGACGCTTATTCTACTGACCCCGAACTTGCTCAGTATAATATGGTTATTTTAAAGGATGATAAGCATTTATTCCCACCATATCAAGGTTCTCCAATGATGCGTGAGGAAACTTTGAAAAAATATCCTAAATTGAAAAAGATTTTGGAAAAATTGAGTGGCAAAATTTCAGACGAAGAAATGTCGACAATGAATTACCGTGTTTCTGTAAAAGGTGAGAAAGCGGAAGATGTTGCGAGAGAATATTTGAGAAATGCTGGGATTATTAAAAAATAGAAAATTAATTTAAAAAAATTAGCCGAATTTCTATTCGGCTTTTTTTATGAAAAAATCTATTTCTTATTTGTTTATGATAGATTACTGTTTAATACTATTCCCTGTTTAAAAAGTGAATATTTACTTTAATTATTTAAGAATAATAAAATGGGGGTTTAGTATAAATAATGAAAAAGATTATTAGAAATATCAATATTTTAAATTTTTAAACAAAATATAAAATAATAAATTTAAATTATCGGACGTTGATTATTTATTAATATAATATATATATTTTTTTTTATTTACTTTCTTTAACATCCTCATTTTGATATTTAATTATCAACACATAATTCATTAACTAATAAAATAATATTTTTTCTGCCTAAGAAGTTACAATATTAAATGCACAAATTTGTGTTGTGTTAATGGTTCCATATAATAAATAAAAAGATCACAGCAGCAGATAGATAGAAGGATAGAAGTGAGAAAAAATATAGAAATCATTAATAATTATAATAATAAAAGAAAATGACAGTCTTAATAAATTATCGTTCTTATTTTTTATAATTTACAAGATTGCCATTTTTTTTAACTTAAATAGCAGTAGAGAGAGTTTATATAATAATATAGAAGAATCTGTCATTTAAGTTGTGAATATCAAAGATTATATATTTGTTAGCATTATTATTAGTATGACTATTTTATTAGTCTATTTATTAATTTAAAGGCATATCATTAGGTTTAGATCCTTTAAATCTATGATTTAACATCTCTATTAATTTAGCAGCTTCATCTTTTGAAACTTTTCCGCTGTTTAATGAATTTGTTAGTGATTGAATTTCTGTATCAGTCAATCTTTTTGGGGCATCTTTTGGCTTACATTTATCATTTGGTTTGTGAGGTCCTCTTTTATCTAGCATTTTTGCAATTTCAGCTCCTTCAGCCTTTGTAATTTTTCCGTTGTTTAGTTTTGTCTTTAATTCTTCAATTCTAGCTGGATCAGGTTTTTTTACAATATTTCCATTTTCATCTACAAGATTTCCATTTGAATCTTTTTGCAATCTATGTGGTGGTCTGCATTCGTCATTTGCTGTGTTACTTGCTGCAGTTGTTGTTTTAATAGTATTATTTGCTGTTGTGCCTGCAAATATTGATAATGATGTTAATAAGGCGATTCCTAAAATTTTCTTTTTATCTATTTTTTTCATAATAATTCCTCCAATTATTTAATAATTTTATTTTTTATGTCTTTTCCTCATCGACAAGAATATAATATCAATAAATTTTGACAAAATTATGTAGAATTTGTGTCTTTTTTGTGAAGTTAGAAAAATTTTTAGACTGTATTTTTTTTATAAATGTAGTAAATCAGAGTATTTCAAATATTTAAAATTAGATAATATTAAGCCAATATAATTGAATAAAAAAGATATTTTTAGTATAATTAAACATATTACTTTAATATAAGAAAGAGGAAAATGATGTTAAAAAATGCAAAAAAACTATATGAAAAATATAAAAAAATAAAAATTGCAGCAGAAGATTTAAAAAAAGCTGGAAAATTGAAAAATAATTTGGGAGCAGTTACAACGAAATTTGAACTTCTTGTGAGAATGGTGAAATCAGATAGAAGAGGAGAATTTAAGATTCCAACAATGGATAAGGTAAAAATTGCAGGAGCAATTATTTATGTTATTTCAACAATTGATGCAGTACCTGATATTTTGCCAATTATTGGATTTGGTGATGATATTGGTGTTGTAGCTTATGTAATTTCTAAATTAGGAAATTTGATTTCTGAGTATGAAAAATTTGAAATGCAAAAGAAAGAAGAAAAAAGTGAAAATACTGATTGGGATAATCTGAGAGTTGTTAGTGAAGATTGATAATGAAAAGAAAGTATTTTTCAAAATTTTTTATCGTAAGAGAAAAAATTGGTAAAATGGTAAAAAATATTAAATAAAAGTGAGAGCAAGTTTCCATTAATAACATAAAAAAGAAAAAAGTATAATAAAGTAGTAATATTTTTGTTTGACTTAATTAGAAATAAGTTTAAAAAAATGGAGAGAAAGCGAAGTGCGAAGTGGAAGTGAAAAAAAATAAAATGGAAATAAAATGGAACATAAACATCGTAATGTAAATGTAAATTAGGATAATAATAAGAGTAAATCAATGTATAATTGACTAATTTTATTATCTTTTAAATTTAAAACTAAAAATAAAATTATCGGACGTAATAAAATAATAATAATAAAAATAAAATAAATATACAATATTAATTATATTTATTCAATATAACTTATTAAGTAAGTAAGTAAGTAAGTAAGTAGAAATAATGAGCGAAAAAATAGAAAAATTAACATATAAATAAAATTAAGAAAGGGAACAACACAACAAATGAAAAAAGAAAACTTTTTAAAACAATTTCCAAAAGAGCAGGAATATTTGGCTAGTAAATTATATAACTATTACGAAATTGCACAAGATTATGAAATTATTAGTTTTACAGAGGAATTTTACACACCGAATTTTTGGAAGAAATTAGGGAAGAAATTTGGAGGAGTGAATATTGTTTGTGATGGAGTTTTTGAGGATAGTGATAGAAGACAGATTGCATTTGTTCCTGATAGTTTTATAGACGGTATAGATGGTCATAATAATTTTGGACTTAATCGAAATGAACTTCAATTTCCAAATAAATTGTTAAGAATATCAATAAATTCAAGATTTCATGAGTATTTACATAAAGATTTTTTAGGAAGTCTTATGGGGCTTAATATAAAGAGAGAACTTTTGGGGGATTTGATTCTCAAAAGTGATAGTAAAAGTAAACAGATTTTTGGGTATATTCCAGTTTCTGAAAAAATTGCTGATTATATTGTTTCGGAATTAAAGCAGATTGGGAAAGCAACTTGTAAAATTGAAATTGTAGATATTAAAAGTAAAAATGAACTTCCAAAGTATAGATATGATGATAAATTAATTACAATTCCATCAAAGCGGTTAGATAGTATAGTTTCGACAATCACAAATCTATCTCGTACAAAAGTAATTGATCCGATTGAAAAGGGGAAAGTTTTTGTTGATTATGTGGAAGAAAAGGATAAATCTAAATTGCTTGAAATTGGTAGTTTGATTACGATTAGAGGGTTTGGGAAATATAAATTATTTCTGGATAAAGGGGAAACTAGGAAGGGGAAGGAACGGATACTTATAAAAAAATATATTTGATTTTTTATTTAAAATATAAAATAAATTGGTGGAAATTATTCTATTAGCATAAATATATTTTATTCTAAAGAATTAAATTATTTGTAGAGTATAGAGTAAAAATTTTAGGGAAAATTAAAAAAAATTATATTTTTAAACAATTTAAATTTTTATATAGTAAAACTGACTTAAAACTGAACTCAAAAATTATGACTATAGATTTATATAATTTTTAGTAGCAGTTCTATTTTAAATGGATTTGAGTATAAAATATAATTTCAAAATAATTGAGATTATATTTGTCTATAATCTAAAATAAATAAGAAAGAAGGTAAAAAAATGAAAGATGTAACACCAAAAAGTAATTTAGAAATATTAATAAAATGTTTGGGAATAGCGATTGGGATTGTGGCTGTGATTGCATTACTGAAATTGGCACTTAGAATATTTTTATCAGTTGCGATATGGATAATTCCAATTACTTTGATATTGTTTATTTATCAAAAATTTAATGACAGATATTGAAAAAATTTATAAGAAGGGAATTTTGAATTGAAGATGGAAAATATAAATTTTTTAAAAAATCATGTAATGAGTTTGATAGAATATGAACCTGAATTAAGTAAAAAAATTGAAAGTATTTTGGAAATATTATTAAAGGCAGATGTAAAAAATTTGATAAATAGGAAGTCAAAGGTGCATTTGTCAGCAAGTGCGGTAGTTTTTAAAAATGAAAAATGCTATTTTATAAGACATCCTTATTTAAAAACGATTTTGTTGCCAGCGGGGCATGTGGAAAATGATGAGATGCCTTTGGATACAGCTATTCGTGAGTTTTTTGAAGAAACGGGATTTAGTGCTGTGGTTGATAAGAAGATGAAGAACTTTGGGCTGATTGATGTTAATGTGATTGAGATTCCTGAAAATTCTTTGAAAAATGAAGAAGAGCATGTTCATATTGATTTTCGGTATAAACTTTTGCTAGATGAAGAAAGAGAAAGACAGGAAGCTGAATTGGAATGCTTTTTACTAGCTGAAGATGAGGCTAGCGGGGAATTTAAAAGATATTATAAGTATTTATGAATTGTAAATTTTTAAATTGATTTTTATTAGACTTGTTCAGAAATAAAATTCAATAAAGTAAATAAACAAATGTTTAGTTAAAAATAATTTCATTAACACAAACATTATATATTCTCAAAAATAGAGAAGTAATATTTTTACTAGTTTTATAAAAAATTATACAAAATTTATGATTTAATAATTTTATTCACCTTATGAGATAACCTCTTATTAAATAAAAAAATTAAGTTATCAAGCGAATTTATTTTATAATTAATCTAAAAATAAAAAATTATGTTTTTTAAAGAAATATTGTACTAAATTTGTTAAAAAGGGAGAAAAGGGAGCATAAAAACTTCCTTTTTTTGTGATTATATGGTAAGATAATTATATAACAAGATAAAATAATAAAATAATGCATGTGGAAAGTGAGGTAAATTGTGAAAAATTATATAAAAAATTTGAGCAAGAAAGACTTAATATTGTTGAATATACGTAAGATGTATGATTCGTATGGGTATAAAAGGATTTCACTTCCTAGTTTTGAGGAATATGATTTGTATAATGAAAACAAGGATTTTATTGATAGAAACGTTTTGACTGTGATGAGTCCGAATGGGAAGTTGTTAGCTTTAAGGCCCGATATTACATTGTCAGTCGCTAAGAAAATTTCTAAGGATCAGTCTTTGAAATATAGTAAAATTTATTATCAAGAAAATACATATAATTTGACAAAATATGTGGGATATGATGAAAATGAGCAGCTGGGAATTGAGCTGATTGGGAAAGAATCTACATTTTTGGATTTTGAAATTGTGGATCTTGCAATAAAGAGTTTAGATATTATAAATGAAAAAAGTATGATTACTTTGTCACATGCTCGATTTATTTCTTCGATTTTTGATAATCTTAATTTGGAATATGAAGTGAAAGAAGAAATTTTTGATTGTATAAATAAGAAAAATAGTCATGATATAAAAAAGATATTGGAAAATAATAAATTTATTTCTGAAAATGTAAAACAATTGATTTATAAAATTCCTGAATTATCTGGAAATTTAGATGATATTGAAAAAGAACTTTTGAAATATGAAGTAAATGATGATATAAAGAAAATTTTGCTTGAACTTAAACAATTAAATAATTTACTGTTTAAATTTCATAAAAAATCGAAAATTGTATTTGATTTTTCCATCGTAAAAAATTTAAATTATTATAATGGAATTATTTTACAAGGATATATTGAAGGATTTCCAAACGTAATTTTGACTGGCGGAAGGTATGACAAATTATTTGAAAAATTTGGAGTTGACACAGGGGCAATTGGATTTGCGATTTTGACTGATAGTTTGAAGGGTTATTATAAAGATGAAGATAAAAATGATTTTGAAATATTGATTGCTTATGATAATAGCGATTTTGAAAAATTGGTAAAGTTTGTAAATGATTTTCAGGAAAAAGGACTTCGAGTGAGAACTGAAAATATTGAGAATTTTAAAGAAAATGATAGTGAAATTTTTAATTATAATGAAAAATATTTATTTAAAAACGGGAACTTAATTAAAAAATAAATTATACAGAAATCATTTTAAAAATTAATATAGGGAATGAAAGGAGCTTTTATGATAAATATTGCTCTTCCTAAAGGAAGATTAGGAAATAAAGTATATGATTTGTTTGAAAAAATAGGTTATGAAAGTTCAGAAATAAAGGAAGATAATAGGAAACTGATTTTTGAAAATCGAGAAAAAAATGTTAGGTTTCTTTTGGTAAAACCGTCAGATGTTGGGGTTTATGTGGAAAAAGGAAGTGCAGATATTGGAGTTGTGGGAAGAGATGTTCTGCTTGAGGAAAATCCTGATATTTATGAGCTAATGGATTTGGGATTTGGTAAATGTAAATTTGCGATTGCGGGACCTGTGAATTTTAAGGAAAATTTTGATAGACCATTGGTAGTAGCGACAAAATATTTAAATGTTTCAAAAAGATATTTTGATTCAATTAATAGAGATGTGGAACTTATAAAACTAAATGGTTCTATCGAAATAGCACCAATTTTGGGACTTTCTGATGTGATTATGGATATTGTTGAAACTGGAACGACTTTAAAGGAAAATAATTTGAAAGTATTGAAAACTATTGAAGATATAAGTGCTAGATTTATTGCTAATAAGTCGAGCTATAGATTTAAAAATGAAGAAATAGAGAAAATTGTTAAAAGTATAAAAGAAATTTTATAAAAATAGTTAGTATTATTTTTTGTTTACTATAGATTGTACAATTTAAAAAATTTATATTTTTAAAATAAAAAATGAAATGGAGTGATCTGTTATGATTAAAACTATAAAATATTCAAAAGATGTTGATTTGGAGAAGGAGCTTGCTAGAAGTCAGTTTTCTTATGTTGATGTAAATGAAACTGTGGAAAGCATCTTAAAAGATGTTAAGGCTAGAGGAGACAAGGCTTTGATTGAATATACTGAAAAATTTGATGGAGTGAAACTGGAAAATTTAGAAGTTACAGAAGAAGAAATTCAAAAGGCTTTTGATACGATTGATAAGGATTTGATGGAAGTTATTCAATATTCTCATGACAATATTAAAAAATTTCACGAAAAGCAAGTTAGAAATGATTTTTTAATAAGACAGGAAAATGGCGTAATTTTAGGGCAAGTAGTTAATCCAATTGAAAAAGTTGGACTTTATGTTCCCGGGGGAACAGCTGCTTATCCATCGACTGTTTTGATGAATGCAGTTCCGGCAAAAATTGCTGGATGTAAAGAAATTGTAATGGTGACACCTCCAACTAAAGATGGAACGATTTTGCCATCTCTTTTGGTTGCTGCGAAAATTTCTGGAGTTGATAGAATCTTTAAAGTAGGTGGAGCTCAATCAATAGCTGCTCTTAGTTACGGTACAGAAACTGTTCCAAAAGTTTATAAAATTGGTGGACCAGGAAATATTTATGTTGCAATGGCTAAGAAAATGGTTTATGGAAAAGTTTCGATTGATATGATTGCTGGACCAAGTGAAGTACTAATTATTGCTGATGAAAGTGCAGATTCAGTTCATACAGCGGCAGATTTGTTATCGCAAGCAGAGCATGATAAATTGGCAGCTTGTATATTAGTTACAACATCACAAAGATTAGCAGATGAAGTAGCAGTAGAAGTAGAAAAACAACTAAAGGAACTACCTAGAGAAGAAATTGCTAGAACTTCAATTGAAACTCAAGGTAGAATTATTGTTGTAGAAAATATGGATGAAGCAGTTTTTGTAAGTAATTTTGTAGCACCAGAACATTTAGAACTGGCAGTGGATAATCCTTTTGAATTATTGCCAAAAATAAAAAACGCAGGTTCAATCTTTATGGGACATAATACACCTGAACCACTTGGAGATTATTTAGCAGGCCCAAATCACACATTACCAACAAGCGGAACTGCCAAATTCTCTTCTCCATTGTCGGTAGATGACTTTGTTAAAAAATCTTCATTTATTTATTATTCAAAACAAGGACTTGAAGAAGTTAAGGATAAAGTAATTAAATTTGCTGAAAATGAAGGGCTTACAGCACATGCTCGTTCAGTTTCTAAAAGATTTGATAAATAAAAAATATAATTTGTCTGAAAACAGATTTTTAATAATTTTTTGGGAAGATTGAAAATTATAAATTTCTAGTTTTCAGGCTTTTTCAAAATATTAAAATTTTTCATTTTTAAAATAAAAAGTATTTAATTTCTAGAAGTTTTTATTTTGAAAAAGAAAAAGTTTGTTAAATTGGGAAGTTTTTTAATTTGAGAATAAAAAATTGATTATATTTCTTTTTTTTGATATACTTTGTATGAGGTGATTTTATGGTTAAAAGAACTAAATACTTGGAAAAGTTAAAAAAAATAAAAGATATGCAGATAATAAAGGTTATCACAGGCGTTAGGCGATGCGGGAAATCTACATTGCTATCTCAATTTAAAAATTCTTTAATAGAATCTGGTATCTTGGAAAAACAGATAATTTCCATAAATTTTGAGGATTTAAAGTTTGAAGATTTAAAAGATTATAAATTATTGTATCAATATATAAACGAAAGACTTGTGCCTAATAAAAAAAATTATATATTTATTGATGAAATTCAGGAAGTTGAAAATTTTCAAAGGGCAGTGGATTCTTTATTTATAAAGGATAACACAGATATTTATATAACAGGCTCCAATGCGATGATGCTATCTGGCGAATTAGCAACACTGCTTTCAGGCAGATATATTGAAATATCCATATTGCCTCTATCTTTTTCTGAATATCTTGAATTGGATGAAACACAGGACGTGAGACAGACTTGGAATAAATATTTTGAAAATGGTGGATTTCCTTATGCAATACAAATAAAAGATGACGATATAAGAAAAGACTATTTAATGGGAATATACAACACAGTTTTGTTAAAAGATATAGTTGCAAGAAATAAAGTACAGGATATTACGTTACTCGAATCTGTAGTAAAATTTCTATTTGAAAACATCGGAAATATCGTCTCACCCAAAAAAATAGCAGATACACTTGTTTCCTATGGCAGAAAAACTACATCTTCTACCGTTGAAAATTATATAGAAGCCCTTAAATCATCGTTTATTTTGTACAAAGCTGGACGTTATGATATAAAAGGAAAGCAACATTTAAAGTCGTTGGAGAAATATTATATAGTTGACATAGGACTAAGAAAATTGCTTATAAATAAAAAGCATAGCGATATTGGGCATATTTTGGAAAATATAGTTTATTTGGAATTGATTAGACGTGGATATACTGTGTATATTGGTAAAATTGGAGATTTGGAAATAGATTTTATAGCAGAACGAAATAATGAAAGAGAATATTATCAAGTGTCAGCAACGATACTTGATGAAAATACATTCAAGAGAGAGATAACGCCATTAAAGAAAGTAAAGGATAATTTTCAGAAGTTTATAATTTCGATGGATGAAATAAATTTAAGCGAAGATGGAATAAAGCATATAAATATTTTAGATTTTTTACAAAATCGAGATAATTAGAACAAAAAATTAATAACAGAATAATTGGAGGAATTAATGAAAAAAATACTACTAGGATTATTTATTTTAGGAACATTGGGGATGGCACAAAGTAATTATGAGGTTTATGTGAAAAGTGGAGTTAAAATTTCACAAAGTGAAGTTGATAGGGATAGTAAAGAAATTGAGAATCTTGTAAATAAAGAAATAATTGAAAGATATAATACAGAAGGTAAAAAAACTATAAAAGGACTTTATCGTGAATATATGAATAAATCAATTGATGGAAAATGTTCCTAAAAAACAAAAACAGGCTGCAAAAGAGTATTTTAATAAAATACATGAAGTTATGGGAAAAAATTTTTTAGGTGAAATTGATAATTTAAAAATTTTTGTTAATGAAATTTCATTTTCAGAAAAAAATAAAGCAAAAGTTAAAATAGTATCGAAATTTAAAGATATAGATAATATTGATACTGATAAAATTATTGATGAAGCAATTGAAAAAGCTAATATTTCATACAAAGAACTTGAAAATATAGAAAAAATTAATAAAATAAAATTTGATAAATTTTATAAATATCTTGATGAAGAAATTAAAGAAAAGTTAAACAATTTTGATTATGATGAAAATTATTCAGAAATAGAAGTAAAAAAAATTAATGGAAAATGGAAATTAGAGCATGATTTCAATACTTTTATGAATGAAATGACTAGTGGTTTTAACGATATTGATAACTAAAAAATGGAAGGAGAAATTAATGGGGAAATTTTGGAATAATAAAATAAAGGAAATAGAGCCTTATACACCAGGTGAACAACCAAAAGACAAAAAATATATTAAACTTAATACAAATGAAAATCCTTATCCGCCATCAGCAAAAGTTATAGAAAAAATAAAATCTATGAATTTGGAAGATTTGAAATTGTATCCAGATCCAGATGTAATGGAGCTTGGAAAAGTTATTGCTGAATATTTTTCTAATAAAATAAATGATAAAATTACACGCAAGCAAGTGTTTATTGGAAATGGATCGGATGAAGTTCTGGCATTTATTTTTATGACATTTTTTAATGCGAGAGATAAAGTGTATTATCCAGATATTACATACAGTTTTTATCCAGTTTATGCCGATTTATTTAATTTGAAGGAAGTCA
This sequence comes from Leptotrichia wadei, assembly GCF_007990545.2. NCBI lineage: Bacteria > Fusobacteriati > Fusobacteriota > Fusobacteriia > Fusobacteriales > Leptotrichiaceae > Leptotrichia > Leptotrichia wadei. The sequence continues at coordinate 1,125,253 of NZ_AP019829.2, read as the reverse complement.
AAATTCCTTTAAATGATAGTTTTGAAATTGAAATTCAAAAATATTTTGGCTTGGATGGACATATAATTATCGCAAATCCGAATGCACCAACTTCGATTGCTTTAAAATTGGATGAAATTGAAGAAATAGTAAAAAATAATCCAAACCAGCTAGTTATCGTTGACGAGGCGTATGTTGACTTTGGAGCAGAAAGTGCTGTAAAATTAATAAATAAATACGATAATGTTCTTGTAGTTCAGACATTTTCCAAGTCACGTTCTATGGCGGGAATACGGCTTGGATATGCACTTGGCTCTGAAAATATAATTGAAGGGTTGAATAGATTAAAATTTTCATTTAACTCATATACAATCGACAGAATTTCAATTGAAGCTGGAATCGAGTCGTTTAAGGATGACGAGTATTTTGAAAAAACTAATGCTAAAATTATTCAAACTAGAGAAAAAACGGTTGAAAAATTGAAAAAATTAGGATTTAAAGTATTAAATTCAAGTGCTAATTTTATTTTTATTTCACATAAAGATGTCTATGCAGGTGATTTGTACAAACAATTAAAAGAAAATGGAGTTTTAGCAAGATATTTTGCAAAAGATAGAATTAATAATTATTTGAGGGTTACGATTGGGACGGATGAGGAAATGGGGATTTTTATTGAGAAATTGGAAGAAATTATTTTTCAAAGGAAAAAATTTTGATTTGAAGATTTATATCAATGACTTATTAGTGGTTTTTATTTTGACAAGGGGAAATTCAATGCCCCTTGCTAAGTTTTTGTTATTAAATAAATAAATCTTCTTTGCTAAAATCTATAATTTTAATACTTTATAAAGTATAAAAAAACTTGTAATAATCTACAAAACCTTCTATAATTTCTTGTTTTGATTGAATATCGTACTCTTCCATTTCTATACCATTATTTTTTAAACTATCAATCCATTCGCTATCAATCATAGTTCCAACATCCATATCAATACCATATTTTACTTTTTCTAGTAACGGAACATCAGAAATATCCCCTAGACAATACAAATATCCACACAATACACGTAGACATTCGGAACTATCATAAAATTTACTTTCTCTTTCTGTAATTGCTCTTTCAAATTCTTTATTTAGAAGAAAAATTATTTCATTTTTATCAATTTTATCAAAATCAAAACCTAATTTTCTTATAAAAAATTCAGCTCTTTCTGAAGCATAAAGTACATTTTTAGCTTCATCGTAAAGCATCTTTTCACCTCCTATATTTTAGAATATGTTAAATTATCCACTAAATTATACCACAATTTTTAATATGTCAAAACAAATTTCTTGTTTTTGATTTAATCTTGAAAAAGATAAAAAAATAGATTATACTATTTATAAATAAATTTGCAATGAAAGGATAAAGTTATGAGAAAATCTAAAATTGAAAGAAATACATTTGAAACAAAAATAAAAGTTGAATTGAATATTGATGGAACTGGGAAATATGAAAATAATACAGGGGTTGGGTTTTTGGATCATATGCTTGACTTGTTTGCGAAGCATGGGAGATTTGATTTGAAGATTTATTGTGATGGGGATACGCAGGTGGATGATCACCATAGTGCGGAGGATATTGGTATTGCATTGGGAAAATGTTTTTATGAAGCTTTGGGAGATTTGAAGGGGGTAAGAAGGTATGGGAACTTTCTTTTGCCGATGGATGAGGCCCTGACGTTAGTTGCTGTTGATTTAAGCGGGAGATATTTTTTGAATTTTGATGTGAATATTCCGACTGAGAAAGTTGGGACTTTTGATACAGAATTAGTGGAAGAGTTTTTCATTGGCTTTACACGGCATTTGAATGCGACACTGCATATAAAAAATATAGCTGGAACGAATTCACATCATATAATTGAGTCGATTTTTAAGGGAGTTGCCAGAGCCTTGGCGGAGGCTGTGAGTATTGATGAAAAATATAAAGATGAGATTCCATCCACTAAAGGGGTATTAGTTTAATCAAATTTATTAACAGCTCAAAATAATTTTTTTATCTAGTCAAAATATTTTTTTGAGTGTCATGCGTGGCACTCAACTTTTTTTATTTCTTTATAAATAAAATATAAAATAGAATCTGATTAATTTGAATGGTTAAAAATCTTGAAAAAAATAAATTATACTATTATAATTAAAGTCATTAAAAAAATCAAAAAATAAATAGATAGAAAGAAGAGGGAAGAGAAAAAATGAAAAAGATATTATTAGGATTATTTATTTTAGGAACATTGGGAATGGCACAAGGAAACTATAAGATTAATGTAAAAAATGGAGTTAAATTTTCGCAGAGTGAAATTGATCAAGAAAGTAAAGAAATTGAAAATATTGTCAATAGAGATCTTTTCGAAAAAGTTAATGATGCGTTTCAGAAAAAAATATTAGTAAAAGTAAGAGAGTTTAACAAAAAATATATGGATAATTTAATCAATGAATCAATGAAAGAAGTTCCTCAAAATCAGAGACAATCATTTAAAGAATTTATGAGAAATATATCTAATATTATTAATAATACCCTAATAACAAAAGATATTTTTGAAACTGACATAAAATCAATTTCTTTTTCTGGAGAAAATGATGCAAAAGTTAAAATTTTGATTAAAACAAAAAATATAGATTCTACCTTTAATTTTGGTAAATTTTTTGATAACAGTATTAGAAAATCTGAAATTTCTGAAGAAGAATCCAATGATTTAAGAAAAATTGATAAAAATAAACTCGATGCATTCTATAAATATTTAGAAGATGATATAAAAGAATTCGTTAAGAAGTCTAGTTATGAAGAAGAAAATATAGATGTTAAAGTAAATAAAGTTAATGGAAAATGGCAATTAGAATTGAAAAACGCCAATATTAATGAAGTTTTTGATAATTTAGGAAAGGAGGTATTTGATACTAAATAAAAATTTTAAAGGGATGAGATTTAAATGGAAATACAAAAAGAATTATTTTCACTTCAAGATAAAGAATATATGAAATTTTTAAGTAAATTAACGCCAAATGTATCAGAGAATACAATTATTGGAGTGAGAATTCCTGAAATAAGAAAATTGGCTAAAAAATTGGTAAAAAATAATGAATATGAAGATTTTTTGAAGAAGTTGCCACATAAATATTACGATGAGAATTTGTTGCATGGAGCAATTATTTCAGAGAGCAAAGATTTTGAGAAATGTATTAAATTGCTTGATAATTTTTTGCCATTTGTTGATAATTGGGCGGTTTGTGATACGATTTCTCCGAAGATTTTTAAAAAGCATAAAAAAGAACTGATTGAAAAAATAAAGGAATGGTCTCAATCGGATAAAACTTATACTTGCAGGTTTGGTGTAGAAATGTTGATGACGCATTTTTTGGATGAAGACTTTAAAAAGGAATATTTGGAAATGGTAGCGAATATTTATTCTGAAGAATATTATGTGAAAATGGTAGTTGCTTGGTTTTTTGCGACGGCACTTGCAAAACAGTGGGATTATGCGGTGATTTATTTAGAAGATAACAGATTGGATGTTTGGGTGCATAATAAGACGATACAGAAGGCTCGAGAAAGTTTGAGAATTTCGTTGGAGAAGAAGGAGTATTTGAAAAAATTGAAGAGAGGGAAAGAAAATTAATTTTACGAATACTAATTACATAAATAGAAAGGAGATAAAATGGAAAAAGAATTAGAATCTGAAACTTTAACTTTATTTGAAAATGAAAATATTGAAAAAACTGAAGCTATAAAAGTTAAAAATACGCTTTTTACTATTTTAAATGGTGAAAGAGTTGATTTAGAGATTGAAGAGATTTTCGATAGTAACAGGTTTTATGAGATAAAGGCTGTCACATTTTCAGCTGATGAAAGTTTTTTGAATAAATATCTGACGCCATTTAAAAGTGTTGATTTAGTTATTGGGATAAAAGATATAGATGTCCAAGTTAGAGGGCGGAAGGCTTTGGAAAATGAAACCAAGAATTTGATTGAGAGTCAAAAGGCGATTATTAAAAAGAAACAAATCCGTTTTTTTTAGAATCTTTCAAGGGAGAATCAAGAAAATATTGTGGAAGAAAAGTGGAAATTGAGAGTGCCAATAAGTTCAACAATTCATAGTAAATTTTATCTTTTGAAAAATGATACGGAGACGAGATTGATTTTTGGATCAGCTAATCTTTCATTTCAGGCTTTTTCAAATAAAAGGAACCAATTTGAAAATATTGTCATTTTTGATAATTCCCCATTATTTAACCAGTTTGAAGAATATTTTAACGAAATTACTTTAACTTGTACTGATTTTATTACGAAAGCTATAAGGAAAAAGGCGAAAAGTAAAATTAAAGTTTTAGATGAAAATAATGATGAAAAACAGGAAGAGAAATTTTCTGTGAGATTTACACAAGATGAAAATTCCAAATTGCAAATAGATATTTCGAAAGATATTGTTAAAGAATTTAATGAGGTGATTGTTAAGGAAGAAGACAGTGTTGCTTTACCAATAATTGAGGAAATTAAAACGATTGATGAGAAACAGAAAATAATTGAGAACGAGAAAAAAGAGGAGCTTGAAGTTGAAAAATTTGCTTATGAATTGTCAATTAATACTATTTCACGACAGGCTAAAAAGAAAGAGAGTATGGTTGTGATGCCGGAAACATTTGCGAAAAAGATAAAACCTAAATTGGAAATTAAAATTGCTCCAAAATTAAATCAAGCGACTCCTGAAAGAGAATTGTTATTTTCAAAAGATACTGATCGTGGATTTGGACGTTCGGGATTATATATTGAAGAAAATGGAAACACGAAACCGTTTGGGCAAAAAGGAAGAAATAAAAAGTTCTATTGAAAGTATTGTAAAATTGATTGAGAACTATAGAAAGTATGTAATTGACTATAACGATAATTATGGTTCAAGAATCGTTGAGATTATTTTATATGCATTTACCTCGCCTTTTCTTCAGGATATTAGGTTTAAACTGGAATCTGATTCGGAAAAATTAGATGTTCCGCAATTTTTATTTATTGGAGGAACTGCTGGTTCAGGAAAAAGTAACTTATTGCAGATTTTACAAAAAATGCTGGGCCTTTCTAAATCAAAGCCTATTTTGTACAATAACATTATTCCGACTGGAAGAACAAAAAAAGCAGACACGATAACACAAATTCAACTATGGATGAATGAAAATAATGTAGCTCCAATTTTAATTGATGAAATTGACGAAGAATTTTTTTCAAACAAAGATAGAGGAAACAACCTGATTGTAAATGTTTCAAATCTTTCTACTTCAAATTTCGATTTTACGCCTTGTTTTATTGGAACAACAAATGCTTTGGAATATTCGTTGCCACAACGGGCACAAAGAAGATCATACTATGTGAAAAATGATAAAGTTTTTGACACAGAACTTAAGAAAAAATCTGTAAAAGCGTATACAGAAGTGTTTGAAATTATTAATGATACTCTTTTTCAAGATTTTGTTATTCGATTTGCAGAAAAGTTGGCAGATGACAATTTAAGCTGGAAAAATTATTCCCTACATTCTTCTACAGGATTGATAGATTTCCTTTATTGGTCTCGTGAAATTTTTAAGGAATATTTTGAAATTGCTCAAATCGAAATGCCTGCTTGGTTTCCTGAAACTAGATATGATGACACTGTAGAAAATAATCAGTCTTTATGGAGAAAATTATACGAATATAATCATCAAGATTTTAAAGTACAAAAAGAAAAAGGTGTATATTTATTCAAATTAAAAAGTTTAGATAGCGAAGAAGGACAAAGCAACAGATTTGGTACAAAAATTCTTCCGTCAACAAAATATTTGAATGCATTATCGCAAAAATGTAAAAATGACAATAATTCTTCGGATATTATTGAAATTAAGATAAAAGAGTTTCATGATTGGATAGGAGTACCTTTACCGAAGGAATTGGAACATAAGAAAACAATTCTGGATTTTTTTAAGAAAAAGAAAAGTGAAAAGTGATTTTCATTGTAATGTCAATTTTTTTTTGATATAATTTAAGTAAGTAAAGGGAAAGTAGGGATTAATTATGAAAAAAAAGAAAAAAGGACTAGCAATTGGAAATTCTGATTTTAAGGAGATTATACAAGAAAACGGATATTATGTCGATAAAACAAAGTTCATAGAAGATTTGCTGGAAGACTTATCAAAAGTTAAACTTTTTACAAGGCCCAGAAGATTTGGTAAAACTCTAAATTTGTCGATGTTAAAATATTTTTTTGATGTGAAAAATGCAGAGGAAAATAGAAAATTATTTGATAATTTGTATATTTCAAAAAGTGAGTATATGGAAAATCAAGGACAAAATCCTGTGATTCTTATAAGCCTGAGAAATGCCGAGGCAGAAAATTGGGAGAATAGTTTTTTTAATACTAAGAATCTTGTAAAATCATTGTATAAACAATTTCAATATATTAAAGAGAAATTGGATGAATTTGATTTGGAAGATTTTTTTAATATTGTTAAAGATAAGTATAATGCAGATTGGGAAAATTCATTAAAGAATTTATCAAGATATCTATATGAATATTACGGTAAAAAAGTCATAATTTTAATAGATGAGTATGACACTCCAATGACAAGTGCTTGGAACGAAGGATATTATGAAAAGTCACGAAGATTTTTTAAAAGTTTTTATTCAAATACATTGAAAGATAATGAATATTTACAGTTTGCTGTTGTGACTGGAATACTTAGGGTAGCAAAGGAAGGGATTTTTTCTGGATTGAATAATTTGAAAACTTATACAGTTTTGAATAATAAATATGCGAAAAGTTTTGGATTGATTGAAACAGAAGTGAAAAATGCTTTGGAATATTATGGATTAGAGCAAAATATTGAAAAAGTGAGAAAATGGTATAATGGCTATAAGTTTGGGAATATTCAAATTTATAATCCGTGGAGTATAATTAACTATCTCGATGAAAAAGAAATAGATGTTTACTGGATAAATACATCAGATAACAGACTTATCCATGCAGCAATAGACAATGCTGATAAAGATTTATTTGATGAATTAAAAGATTTATTCAATAACGGGACAACAGAGCAAATGGTAATGGCTTCGTCGAATATGGATAGATTGAAAGATCCACAAGAAGTTTGGCAGTTATTACTTTTTGGAGGGTATTTGACTGTTGAAGAAAAAATTGCTATGAATGAATATGCTTTGAAATTACCAAATTATGAAGTTAAAACATTTTTTAAAGATATGTTTGTCCAAAATTTAGGAGGTTTTAGCAGATTTAGAGAAATGATCAAAGCGTTTAAAAACTTTGAATTTGACAGATTTGAAAAACTTTTAAATGAAATATTTTTAGTGTCAATGAGTTATCATGATACTTCTAAAACAGAAAAACCGTATCATACTTTTATTTTAGGAATGATGTTGTATCTTGATAATGAGTACACAGTTTTATCAAATAATGAAACTGGATATGGAAGAAATGATTTAGCTTTAAATCCGATAAATAAAAGAGATGTTGGATATATATTTGAATTTAAAGTGGCTAAAACTGAAGAAGAGCTTGAAGAAAGAGCAGAGGAAGCATTGAGTCAAATTGAAAATAAAAAATATCCTGTTTTATTAAAGGAATGTGGAGTAAAAGAAATTGTACATATTGGAATGGCATTTTTTGGAAAAAGAGTTAAAGTGAAATATAAAGTTGTGAAAAACTAAAAAATTTTTTTGAATGGTTGACAATATATAAAAAATAATGTAAAATTGTGTTCCTTGGCAGGGGAGCAAAGCAAAAAAGGTCTCATAAAAAAGTGGGGCCTTTTTATTTATGGAAAATTTTTTCTTAATTGCAACAATATATTTTTTTTGATATAATTTAAGTAAGTAAAAAAAGTAAAAAGATTTAATAAATTTCATAAAGTTACTGAAAATTTGAAAGAAATAACGAATCAAAAACAAGTAAAAAAAATTATATAAATTTATCAAAAAATAAAGTAAAAATGTAAAGAAAAAGAAAGGATTTTTAAATATGATTGCAGTTATTGATTATGGAGTGGGTAATCTTTTCTCTTTGCTATCTTCATTAAATTACGTTGGACTTGATACAAAACTGACTAATGATGTTGAAGAGATTAAAAATGCGAAAGGAATAATTTTGCCAGGAGTGGGGGCCTTTAGGGATGCTATTTCTAATCTTGAGAAATATGGGTTAAAAGATATTTTGATAAATGAAGCGAAGAATGGAAAGCCATTTTTAGGAATTTGCCTTGGAATGCAAATGCTTTTTGAAAAAAGTTACGAATACGGTGAATTTGAAGGACTTGGGCTTATAAATGGAACTGTTGAGGAAATAAAAAAACATATTCCAGAAAATTCTGATTTGAAAATACCTCATATGGGATGGAACAACTTGAAAATAAATGATGAATTTAGAAATGATAAAATTTTGAAAAATGTGAATGTTGAAAATGAAGAATACGTGTATTATGTTCATTCATATTTTGCAAAAACTGATATGAAAAATATTGTTGCATATTCAGAATACGGAACAAAAATTCCTGGAATTGTGAAAAATAAAAATGTTTATGGAATGCAGTTTCATCCTGAAAAATCTGGAGATACTGGATTGAAATTATTGAAAAATTGGGGTGAATTAGTAAAGTAAAGGTGAAATTGTAATTATTTTACTTAATTTATTCATTTTTTGGTTGATTTTGATTAATTGCGAAAGAGGTATTTATGAAGAAGATAATATTATTGATGAGTATTTTTGCAATAGTGAATTTGAATGCGAAAAGTCGAAGCGAGATGATAAGTCAGGATTTATCAAAATTAGGAGTTTCTCAAGAAATAATACTAAAAACAATAGAATTGGATAAGGAAATGCCTAATGTAGTGAGTGAACCTGACAGAGAAAAAGTAAAAAAATTGGCATTAAAGATTGAAGAATTGTTGAAAAAGAACGAAAAGAATTTTGTTCTGTCAGAAAACTTGATAAATATTTATAACGCACTTGGAAAAAGTGATGCAGAAAAATTAAATAATTTAAAACGATATGAAAAATATAATCCTTATGAAGTGTCAAAATTGTTTTTTTCAAATATGTATTATTCCAATAAGGGAGATTTTGATTCTTACAATAAAAATTATGAAATACTTAAAGAAAAATATCCAGATTATTTGATTACTAGAATTGCTGTAACATATACAATAGGAGAGGATGCAATTTGGAATGTTATGCAAATAGATGAAAAAACAGCACTTGCAAGCTTAAATTCTATTATGAAAATGTGTGATGATAAGAAAAAAACGGAAGAATCACATATTTCTGATGAACAGGCTTGGGCGTATAAATTAACAATGGGATGGTTTGCAATAAGTTTCTATTTAAATGAGAATCGTACACAGGATGCAATTGATTTTTATTATAAAAATTTTGAAGGAAAAAATAAGCCTGATAAAGAAATATTAGATTATAGTAAGTATCAGAATTGGTTTATAAAATCAGAGTTGGCAAGGGCAAATAAAAATGATTTCTATAATAATAAAAAATTGTTTGAAGAAAATTTAAAAAAAATAAATATGTTTGATTGATATTTTAAAAATGAATAATCATTGTAAAAGTAACAACATAAAAATTCAATAAAAGAATTTTTATCTTAAATATTATTGTTAAAAATTTCAAATTTTAATAAATGATAAAAAATTTTAAAAATAAAAGGAGAAAATAACTATGATAGAAATTTTTCCAGCGATAGATTTACATAACGGACAGGCGGTTAGATTAAAACAAGGGGATTATAACCAAGTGGAAGTATTTTTTAAGAATCCTGTTGAAGTTTTGGACTTTTTTAATAAAAATAATTCAAAAAATCTTCATATTGTGGATTTGGATGGAGCTAAAGATGGGAATACAAAAAATTATGAAGTTATAAAAGAATTGGTTGAAAAAAGTGATTTTTTTGTTCAAGTTGGTGGTGGAATTCGTGATGAAGAAAGAATAAAAAAATATATTGAATTGGGAGTAAACCGTGTTATTTTAGGAACGATTGCCGTTGAAAATGAAGAATTTTTGAAGGAAATGGTAAAAAAATATGGCGATAAAATTGCAGTTTCTGTAGATGCGAAAGATGAGAAAGTTGCGGTTAAAGGATGGACTGAAACTGTAGAATTGAACTCGGTTGAATTTTGCAAAAAATTATCGGATATAGGTGTGAAAACAATAATTTATACTGATATTTCAAAAGATGGAATGTTAAGCGGGACAAATCTTGAAATTTATAAAAAATTGTCGAAAGTAGTTAATTCAGATATTATTGCTTCAGGCGGAATTACATTTTTAGATGAGATTAAAGAACTTAACAAAAATCATATTTATGGAGCAATTGTGGGAAAGGCGATTTATTCAGGAAATCTTGATTTGAAGGAAGTTTTAGAAATTAGTAAATAATATTTTTTAGTTGTGTATAAAAATTTATAATAGGCTAAATAAATAAATTTAACAAAGAAAGTAGGTATAAGAATGCTTGCAAAAAGAATAATTCCGTGTCTTGATGTGAGAAATGGGAAAGTAGTGAAAGGTGTGAACTTTACTGGGATAAAAGAAGTTGACAGTCCAGTTGAGCTTGCTAAATTTTACAATAAATCTGGGGCTGATGAGCTTGTTTTTTATGATATTACGGCTTCGGTTGAGGAAAGAGGCTTGTTTACAGATATTTTGAAAGAAGTGGCGAGTCAAATATTTATTCCGCTTACTGTTGGCGGTGGAATAAATACGCTGGATGATTTTGATAGAGTTTTAAAAGCTGGAGCTGATAAGGTGAGCGTAAATTCTGGGGCAATAAGAAATCCAAAATTAATTGAAGAAGCTGCAAAAAAATATGGAGATCAATGTGTAGTTTTGTCAGTCGATGTAAAACGAGTTGATGGAAAATTTAAAGTTTTTGCAAAAGGTGGAAGAGAAAGTACTGGGATTGATGCGATAGAGTGGTTTGTAAATGGTCAGGAAAATGGTGCTGGAGAAGTTGTTGTAAATAGTATCGACACAGATGGAGTTAAAAATGGATTTGACTTGGAATTACTTGAAATTTTATCACAAAAATTATCAATCCCAATAGTTGCATCAGGTGGAGCTGGAAATATGGAGCATTTTAGAGAGTTATTTAAAATTCCAGGAATTGATGCAGGACTTGCAGCTTCGATTTTTCATTTTAAAGAAGTGGAAATTATGAAGTTGAAAAAGTATTTGAAGAGTAATGGCGTTGAGATGAGAATTTGACATTTAATGAGAAAAATTTTGAAAATGAACTAAGAAGAAATTATTATGAAAAAAGTGGATTTAGTTGATGAAAGTATGTTTGAGTATAAATTTAAAAATCCAAAAGTTCAGAAATATAAAGATGAAATAAAAGAAGAAATTTTACGAAGTGTGATTTATATGTAAAAGGAAGAGAAATGATTTATGAAGTTTCTGTTTTTGAAATGGAAGATTTATTAAAGTATATTTACTTATTGAGAGAAATATTAAAATATTAAAATAAATAATTTTAGAAAAGAGGTAAAAATGAATATAGAGCAAATAAAATTTGATGAAAAAGGACTTGTTCCTGTGATAATACAGGATTATTATACAAAAGAAGTATTGACACTTGCGTATATGAATAAAGAAAGTCTTGAAATAACTTTAAGAGATAAGAAAACTTGTTTTTTTAGCAGAAGTAGACAAGAACTTTGGCTAAAAGGGGAAACTTCAGGGAATTATCAGCATGTTGTTTCAGTAAAATATGATTGTGATGCGGATGCTTTGCTTGTGGAAGTAAAAAAAGATGGGCCTGCTTGTCATACTGGTGCTGAAAGTTGCTTTTTTAATTCATTGTTTGAAGCAGAAGATTATAGCAGTTTTACGCCTGAAAAACTTTATGAATTGATAAAAGATAGAAAAGTTAATCCAAATGAAAAATCTTATACGACTTATTTGTTTGAAAAAGGGCTTGATAAAATTTTAAAAAAAGTTGGAGAAGAATGTACGGAAGTTATAATTGGGGCTAAAAATAATGATAATGATGAATTGAGATATGAAATTGCAGATTTATATTATCACACTTTGGTTTTAATGATTGAGCAAGGGCTTACTATTCAAGATGTGAAAGATGAACTGGCTAAAAGACATGTTGTTGATCATAAGGTGAAACAGGAAAAAATGGGTGGTGAAAAGTAAAAAAACATTATATCACAATACAAGGAGCTGATAAAAATGAAAACTAAAATAATAATTTTCCCATCAAATCTTCATGCTCACACATTTTACTGCGATGGAAAAAACAATGCTGAAGACTATATTTTAACAGCAATAGAAAAAGGATTTACAAGTGTTGGTCTTTCAGGGCATTCTTTCACAAAATTTGATACGGAATATTGTATGTCTGAAAAAGGAACATTAGAATATTTGAAAGAATTAAAAAATTTGAAAGAGAAATATAAAGATAGAATTCAAGTTTATGTTGGTATTGAGGCTGATTTTTATTCGGGATTTAATTCAAAACTTGATAAAAATTTAGGACTTGATTTTAGAATCGGATCGGTTCATTATATAAAGGATAAAGAAAAGGATGAGTATTACTGTGTTGATAATACGCCTGAAATTTTAGAGTACGGAATAAAAAATTATGCAAATGAAGATAAAAAGGCATTTATTGAAGCATATTTTGATAATATCGTAAAAATGGTGCACACTCAAAAGCCTGATATTATTGGGCATTTGGATTTGGTAAAAAAATTTAATAAAGATTTTAAATATTTTGATGAAAGTGCTGATTGGTATAAAAATAAAGTCGAATATGTATTGGATGAAATTGCTAAATCTGGAGCAATTGTTGAAATTAACACAGGAGGAATGTCACGTGGATGGACTCAGACACCTTATCCAAGTTCTTTTATACTTGAAAGAATTTTAGCTAAAAATATTCCAGTTACCATTTCTTCAGATGCACATGAAGTTCAAAACATTGATTTTTATTTTGATGAGAGTTTGGAAATTATACGAAAAATTGGATTTAAAAGTGTTAAAATATTAAAAGATGGAAAGTTTCAGGATTTTGATATTTAAAAAATAACAGGACATAATGGGGTGATGAAAATGTTATTAGGTGGAAACGAAACTACAAGAAAAATTGACAGTTATGCGATTAATGAATTGAGAATACCGAGTATTATGCTTATGGAAAATGCAGCGATTTCATTTACAAAGCATATTAGCAAGAATGAAGATAATTTTCTTATTATTTGTGGAAAGGGAAATAATGGAGGCGATGGATATGCAATCGCACGACAATTATTTTCAAAAGATAAGAATGTTAAGATTTTTTGTATTAGTGATGAAAATATGAGCAATGACTGTTTTGTAAATTATGAAATTTGTAAAAATTCAGGAATTGAAATTTTTTATAAGTTGGAAGAATTGGATAAGCTGCTTTTAGAATGTGACATTGTTATTGAAGGGATTTTTGGAACAGGGTTAAATTCAGAAATAAAAGGCACTTATAAAGATATTATTTTGAAGATAAATGAATATTCTAAAAATAAAAAAGTTTATGCAATTGATATTCCATCTGGAATTAATGGCGATACTGGAGAAATAATGGGAGTATCTGTTAAAGCTGATGTTACCATTTCTTTTGTCACATATAAAAAAGGCTTTTTAAAATCAGATATAAAAGAATATTTAGGAACAGTGATTATTGAAAATATTGGATTAAATAAAAATAATATTGATCATATTGTCAGTGAATATTACTTAACATCTGAAATAATAAAAGGTTTTCATATAAAAAGAGATGAAAATTCTCATAAGGGAGATTTTGGGAAAGTATTAATTTTTGCTGGAAGTAGTGGATTCTATGGTGCAGGGAATATCGTGGCAAAATCGTGTGTAAGAAGTGGAGCTGGGCTTACAACTGTAATTACTGATAAAAATAATTTTTCACTTAACGTATTTGTTCCTGAAGCTATGAGTTTTCCGATAAATTTTGAAAACATAGAAAAAAATTTTGAAAAACTGGAAAATGAAATCCTAAATAGTGATGTGATCGCTATTGGGCCTGGAATTGGGAAAAGTCAGAAGGCATTGAAAATATTTGAAAAACTAATCAGCATTGAGAGAAATAATAAAGGAAATTTGATAAAACTTGTGCTAGATGCTGATGCTTTGAATTTATTATCTGAAAATAAAGGACTTTTTGAAAAAATAAAAAATAGAAGTGTATTAACCCCACATTTAGTTGAATTTTCAAGATTATCAGGATTTTCTCCAGAAGAAATTAATAAAAATAAACTTGAAATAGCGAAAGATTTTGCTCAAAAATATGAAATAACTTTACTTTTAAAGGGGAAAAATACAGTTATTACAGATAGGAAAACTCTTTTTGTGAATAGTACAGGAAATTCCCGTATGGCAAACGGAGGAATGGGAGATTGCTTGACTGGTATAATCTGTTCATTGGCGGGACAAAAATATGGGTTAGCGGAATCTGCTTGTATAGGGGCATATTTGCATGGTAAAATAGCTGATAAGTTGGTAGAGCAACAGTATATTGTGAATGCAAGTCATATTATTGAAAATATTTCAAAATGTATGAAAGAAATTTTTGAAGTATAATTGAATATTTAAGGTAAGAAACTTAATGAGAAGTAGTATTTACAATATTGTTGATTTTGAGAATAGTAGAAAACGAGAATGTGAGAGTGATTATTTTAATTCTAAATTTTTTGAAATGTTTCCAACTAAATATGAAAAACTCTTGCGAGAATATGAAGTTATTTTGTTTAAAGACAATGTAAAAATTTCATTTTTGAGTATGGATTTTTCTGATGATTTTCTTTATGATGGAGAATACAGTTTTTTTGAAAAAATTTTTTTAACTTTGTTTGGAATTATTCATTTAAAAGATTCAGAAAAAAGTTTTGATAATTTTATTGATTTTGAAAAAATAAAAAAATTTAAAGAGATATTTGATAAAATATATATAGAAATATTTAATGAAAAAATTGATAAAGGGGATAAAAAAGTTATAGATTTTATGAATGAATTAAAACTGGAGATTTCTAAAGTTTTGAAAAGATTTTCATTGGAAGAAGTTAAAGAATATCGAGAGATTATCAAGGAGTATGCTGGGACAACTTGGGAAAAAATGAAAAAGTTAAAAAAGAAATCTGAAAGTTTATTTCACAAAAAGATTTTATTATATAAACTTGTTAGTTTGGAAAATTTATTAAATGTTCAATATGAGAGACATTTTTTACAAAATTATGTTTGTGTTTGGAATGATCTGTACTTAGATAACGATTATGATGATAATGGAGCATTCTCAAATTTATTTTTTCTTAATAAAATTGATAAAGGTGTTTATTTTGCAGATGATATGGTACTTTTCTCATTTGAATTAGCAAAAGTTGCAAATAGTTTTGATGAATTTATGGATAATATTGAAAATTTTAATTTGGGTAGTTATAGTCGATTCTTCAAAAAGTAAAAAAATTATTTGCTAGAAAAAAACAAGTTAAGATTGTACCTTTGTTGATAAAAAATTAAATAAAGAAAAAAATCTAAAATAAATAAAACTGTAAGAGTAAATTTTAATAAAAAAGATTAAAAAACATTTGAAAAAACAAATCAAATGTAGTATACTATGATATATATTTGACTTTAATTAATTAATAAAAGAAGGAAGAAGGAAAGAACAATGGCATTATTTTCTAGTGAAAAAAAATCAAAGGAAAAAAGAGAAAACGAAGGATTAAACAGACAATTTTCAGCAAATAATGATGAAAATACAAATGGAATTAGTACAATTTCAATGGAAACAACAATAACAGGGACTATTGAAACAAATTCTGTATTTAATATGGAAGGTGTGCTAAATGGTGATATTAAAGGAAATAAACTCATTCATGTTGGAAAAACTGGGCAAGTAAAAGGAAATATTACCGCTGAAACTGTGGTTGTAGATGGAGAAGTTTCAGGAGAAATTATAGCAGATAAAGTTGAAATTGGAAATACAGGTAAAGTCTATGCTACAATAACATCAGCTGTGTTTGTAATTCAAGAGGGCGGATTGTTTGAAGGAAGAAAAAAAATAAAAATTGCTCTTATAAAAGAGGAAGATGGTAAAGGTAAAAAAGAAAATAAGAAAGTTGAAGAAAAACCAAAAGTAGAAACTGCTGAAAAAAAAAATAGCAAAGAACTATAAAACAAAAAAATTAAAATTAAATTATAGTCATAGATTTTTATTAAGTTTATGACTATTTTTTTTATTTATATTATTAACTTTTAGCATTTTTCTTTTTTTACTATACATTAAATTGAAATTGTGATAAAATCTAATAAGCATAAACTTAATTTTTAAAGAGAGAGAAAATAATAATATTATTATCTGTTTAAAAAGTGAAAATTTATCTTAATTATCTGAAAATAAATATTATCAGGCAGGTAAAAAGATTTATAACATATTCATTGTTTAAATGGAGTTTAGTATAAAAAAGGAATGAAAATTGATGATAAAATTTATTACAAAAAATTTAGCAGAAATAAAGGAGATTATTGAATATTGTATTAATACAGGGATTCCTGATTATCATAAAAATATTGAAGAAATAAAAAAAAGTAAAAATACTGTTATTTTAGGAAATTTTGATGGCGTTCATAAAGGGCATCAGATAATTTTAGAGAAGGCTGTAAAACAAGCAAAAGAAAAAAATTTAAAAACAATTGTTTATACTTTTAGTGAATATCCAAAAAATAAGCAGACTAAAATAACGACTTGTTCTGAAAAGGCCTACTTATTAAGTAAAAGTAAAATTGATTATCTTTATTTAGAACAGTTTGAAAAAGTTAAAAATTATTCACCTAAAGAATTTGTAGAAAAAGTACTTATAGATACTTTAAATGCAAATGAAGTTTATTGTGGTTTTAACTTCACTTTTGGAAAAGATAAATCTGGAAATGTTAACATACTTAAAAAATTGTTAAAGAAGAAAAATATAAAATTAAATATTCAAGATGCTGTACTGGATGAAGACGGGGAAGTTATAAGTAGCACAAGAGTTAGGAACCTCATTAAAAAAGGAGATTTTGATAAAGTTAGAGAACTTCTCGGGCATAATTTCATTATTCTTGGAGAAGTTGTCTATGGAAAGCAACTTGGAAGGGTTATTGGTTTTCCTACAGCAAATTTAAAATTTGAAAATAAGATTTATCCAGAATTTGGAGTTTATGGAGTAAAAATTCATATTCAGGATAATGACATAATTTATAATGGGGTAATGAATATTGGGAAAAATCCTACAGTTGATGTTGGAGTACTTAGTGTTGAAGCTAATATTTTTGATTTTAATGAAGATATTTATGGTAAAATTATCTTGATTGAGGTTTTAGAAAATATTCGACGTGAAAAAAAATTTGGATCAGTAGAGGAATTAAAAGAACAAATTGGAAAAGATGTATATTATTGGAAAAATAAGATTTTAGATAAAGATAAATGTCAAAAAGAAAATAGGTAGAATATGGAAAATATAATACAAATAAAAATTGAAAATTTTGAAGGGCCTCTTGATTTACTTATTCATTTAATTGAAAAAAAGAAGATGGATATAAATTCAATAAATATTTCACAAATTATAGACGATTATTTAAGTTATATTCACACACAAAAGGGATTAAATTTAAAAATAAAAGTTGAATTCTTAATAATGGCAACTGATTTAATTGAGATTAAGGCTTATTCAATATTAAATAGAGATAAAAAAATTGAAAAAATTGAAAACCTAGAAAAAAAAATAATAGAATATCAATTATTTAAGGAGATTTCTGAGTTGTTCTCAAAATATGAAAATGAGTATAATGTTCCACATACAAGAACAGGAACGGAAAGTATAGGGAATGAAATAATTGAATATGATATTTCAAGCCTAAATTTAGATAATTTATTCAAAAGTTTAAATAATTTAATTAATTCAAAAATGATGAAAAAAGATAATTTAGGAGAAAGGATGATTCTAAACTTAGAAGATGATAATTATTCAACAGAAGAAGCTCATAATGAAATTTCTGAAATTATAAAGGAAGATCGAAAAGTTGAATTTAATCATCTATTAAAAAATAAGTTTTCTAAATCTAGAATAGTAACTTTATTTCTTTGTATTTTAGATATGTTTAAAAATGGGGAAATTGATATAATTGTAGAAGAAAATATTTTTTTTATTAAATCCATAAAATAAAATAGAAACAAAAAAAATTAAGGAGAAAGGAAATTAACTTTAATGTTTAAATCTAGTTTCATAGTAATGATAATAAATATGTTAAGCCGAATTTTAGGACTCATAAGGGAAATGATTATTGGAAGTGTCTTTGGAGCGACAGGAATGACAGACGCTTATGTCAGTGCTACAAAAATTCCAAACTTTTTTACGACATTATTTGGAGAAGGTTCGCTTGGAACGGTATTTATTCCGATTTATAATCGTGGAATAGAAGAAGAGGGAAAAGAGAGAACAGATGACTTTGTATTTTCGCTTTTGAATTTAATAGTTGCATTTACATCGACACTTTCTGTAATTATGATATTCTTTTCCAAACAAATTTTAAAGGTGACAACAGGTTTTAACGACCCAAAAAGATTTGATGCAGCAAATAACTTATTAAAAATCGTAGCTTTTTACTTTTTATTCATTGCACTATCTGGAGTTGTGTCGTCATTACTAAATAATTACAAAAAATTCGCAGTTTCAGCATCGATGGGAATTGTATTTAACTTGACAATCATAGTTGGAACTTTGCTATTAAAAAATAAAATGGGGATTTACGGGCTTGGTGTGGCTTATTTACTTTCTGGAGTTTTTCAATTAGTGATAATGCTTCCGCAATTTTTTCAAATTATGAAAAAATATAAATTTATTTTAAACCTAAAAGATGAATATGTGAAAGAAATGTTTATTTTAATGGTTCCAACATTAGTCGGAATTTTTGGCTATCAAATAAATGAAATTGTCGACAACAGATTTGCAACTTCACTTCCAGCAGGAACAGCAAGTGCATTAAACTATGCAAGTAGATTATATTTGCTTCCGATAGGAGTTTTTGCAATTTCACTAGCCGTTGTGATTTTCCCGACATTGTCAAAAGCTGTTGTAAAAAATGACAGCAGAACGGTAAAGCGAGTTGTTCATCAAGGATTATATATGCTTTCTTTCCTAATTGTTCCATCAAGTGTGATTTTATTTGGATATGCAAAAGAGATAGTGAGATTAGTTTATGAAAGAGGAAAATTTAATGCAATCGCTGTAAAAGTTACTTCAGAAACACTACAATTTTATGCTTTAGGACTTCTATTTTTCTCAACAATACATCTTCTTACAAGAAGCCATTATGTTTATAAAGATAGAAAAACACCTGTTATTTCATCGTTTACTGCAATATTTACAAATATAGTTTTAGATGCACTTTTATACAAGCAATATAGACATGTAGGCTTAACTTTTGCAACTTCATTTTCTGCAATGGTGAACTTTATAATTTTGTATATTTCGCTAAACAAAAAATATGTAAAATTAAGAAACCTAAAATATATTGCAATTTTAGGAGTGACATTTGCAAGTTCAATGATTTCATATTGGGCTTCGAGCATGATAAAATTTAATAGTAAATATGGAATTGTGGTTAATTTAATTATATTTGCAATAATATATTTAGTTATTTGGTTTATTCTAATATTTATTTTTAGAAAAGATTTAATAAAAAAAATTTTAAGAAGAAAAAGAAAATGGTAAAGTTATGATAAAAGAAAAAATTAGATATACAAAGACAGGAAAGCGATTAGAAGTTTACGAATTTAAAGCTAAGTTACATCAAAAAGTAGTAATGAGTAAAAATCAGTTTGAAGAACATATTTTTCCAAAACATCCTGAAATTACACTTGAAATAATAAAGGAAGTATTAGAAAATCCAGATTTTGTAACAAAACAGTCAAAATCTCGTAAAGAGCATTTTTACCAAAAGAAAATTGGAAAACTAAATTATTTTGTAGTAATTTCACAGCACAAAAATGTAAAAAATCTCAGATTTGTTCTGACAGCCTTTATGGCAAAAGATTCAAATTTTTTAAAAGAAAAAAATATACACTATAGATATAAAAAATAAAAATCTTTAAAAAAATCACCGCGTAAAAAGCCGTATAAGAGCTTAAAATTGACTAAGCCATACTTTTTATCGTCGATGATTTTTTATTGCTTCAAATCGCTTTATTTTGATGAAACAGTTTTTAATTTTGTATTTTATGATTTTTAAAACTTTTTTGATTTATGTGAACCTTAAATAGAATTTTTTGCCATATATACTATAAAATAAGGTTTACTTTACTGTTTTTAAAATTCAAAAGTTCTATAAAAGTTCTATTTTTTTAGTTTTTTTCAATATTTTTTCTACCTAAACTTCAATATTTACCTTTATATTTATAGTATAACACTTAAATGTTAATAATTCAACTATTATTATTTAACTTTTTCATAAGTTGTTTATTGGCATCTTTATATAAATGAGAATAAGTATTTATAGTAGTTTGCAGGTTGTCATGCCCTAGGCGTTTGCTGATTGCTGTAATGTCGGCTTGGATAAATAACAAATATGAAGCGTGGGAATGTCTAAAATCATGAAGTCTTATTTTTTCAACATCAGCTTGAATACTATACTTTTCCAAAATATATCGTAATTGAGATTTTTTTAAATTAAAGATTCTTTGAGATTTTAAATTTTTTTTTGTTAATTCTAACTCAAATTTAGAAAAATATGATTTTAAATCTGAAATAAGATTTTCAGGAAGAAGAACTTTTCTTATTGATCCCAAAGTTTTTGGAGTGGTTACATATTCTTTTTTATTTATTCGAGAAATAGTTTTATTTACATCTATAAATTTTTCTTCCAAATTAATGTCATCAAATGTAAGAGCCAAAACTTCTCCAATTCGTAATCCAGTCCAAAATAAGACTTTAAATATAGTAATCGCATCTGAATATTTACCATTTTTTTCTTTATTTTTTGATTCAAGAAAATTTATAAATTTATTAAAATCATCTACTGACCAGATTTTCATTTCAGATCGATTTTTTTTACTTCCAAATGCCCCTAAATTTTTACAAGGATTTTCATTCAATCCTTGATATTTTGCAGCCCAATTAAACAAACTTTTTAAAGCTGCATAAATATTAGCTTTAGAATTTTCGCTAAATGGCTTTCCATTTTCATTTTTCTTTTCCAGCATTTCATTTTGCCATTCTCGAATCATATAGGAATTAATCTTGCTAATCTCAACATCGCCAAAAAAAGGCAATATATGTAACCTAAAAAAATTTTCCACAGTATTGATAGCTGTAGGTTTATGTCTTTTGCTATAATCCTCAAAATAAAGTTCATACAACGATTGAAATGACATATTTACAGATTTAGCAATTTTTTTCTTAAATTCATATTCATATTCCTGAGCTTCCTTTTTCTTCTTAAACCCAGTCTTTTTGTACTTTTTATTTACACCTTTGTAATCTTTAGCATAAAACATCGCATACCATGTTTTTTTATCAGCATTATAATAAACTGGCATTTTTTAGTCTCCTTAATTTTTGATCTTAAATAATTATATCATATTTTTATCTCTATATAATAGAAAAATTTAATCTCGATTTTTTTGATTTTGTGTGATATACTTAACTTGAATTATAATAAAAAGATAGGATGTGAAAATATCTAATGAAAGTAAAATTAAAAGAAAATGGAACGATTCATGAAGTTTTTGGAATTGTTATTTTAGATAATCGAAAAAAATTGTTTTTATTATATAGTAATTTTGAAGTTCTTGATACAGAGTTAGAAATTGTAGATGGAAGGATACCTTTTGATTGGCATTGGAAAATAATAAATAAAGAATGGTGTAAGATAATTATAGGTCCACAAAAATTGACAAAAAATCTTATTTATGCTGCATATCATTGGGAAGGAGAAGAAGCTTTAGAATACAAAAAACTACAATCTGATGAAATGAAGAAAAATTGGCAAAAAAATTTAGAATATTATGATGAGGTTTTAAATTATAGCAATATTTTCGATAATATGCTATATAAGTTTGAAAGATAAATAAGGAGTTTATATGAAAATAAGATATAAAAATATAGATTATTTAGTAATGGGAATATGTTATTTTAAAAATAATAAGGAATCACATTATTTAATAGAAGAAGAAAAAAAAATAAAATGGATTTCAGAAACTTTTATTGAAGTAGAAAAATCCAAAATGCCATTTAATTGGTCTCTTTCATTAGTGAATAATTCAAAATATGATTTTTTGTGCGGTTATTATGAACTATGTAATTTGCCCGAGCATTTTGAAGGAATTATGTTGGGAAATAAAAAGGATTTGGAAATTTTTTTAAAAAAAGAAAGAAAGAATTAGAATTATGGTTAGAAAAATTAGATTATTATAACTATAACAAAGAAATAACTTTTGAAAAAATTTTTTCAAAAGTTAAATTGTAGTTCTCCATTTATAAAATTTTTATATAACAACATACATTAATTAAGATGGAGTAATATGTAATGTGTGATAAATATAAATAATAAAATATAATATAAAAATCTATTCTCTATCGCATACTTTTGCCAAACACATTTCATAAATTACTACTATCATTCACATTATTATTCATTCTTTAGATAGATTTTTCCATGATTTTTAAGACTTATTCCACTACCACTACTTAAACTACTTAAAATTTATACAATTCATAAATTAACTTTTGAGGAATTTTTTTATCCAATTTCCATAATATTTTCATTGGTTTATCGCCTTGACTGCTGTAATACTTTGCATTTCCTAGATAGATAAAAGGGTTTGTCTTATTTCCATTCATAAAAGCATATTTTCGTATAAAAATATGAACTTTGAAGCCTTTTTCTTTATGATGAATAAACATTTGTCCAACACTTGAATTATGAGAAGTTTTTGGTTGACTTATCCACTGAATAATATCATCTGCAAATAATGAATTGTCATACTTTAAATTCTCTTGAAAAATGTGCGTTTTATCAATTGTCGCAAACAAGCAAATATCTTTCTCAGTATTCGCATAACCAGCTCTCCAGCTGCCTTTTGGTACCTTAGAATCAAGTAATATTTGTAATTCCACCCGCTTATATTCTTTATACGAAATGAGAATATTTTCGTTAAATTCATCTAAATCATTTCTTTTAAATTCATTCAAACCTAGATAAATTAATTGTTTCAATCGATTTATAAAATTTGATTTATTTACTTTTTGGTTAGATTTCATAGTATTTTTTTTATTTAATTTTTCATTTGAAAATAATTTTATATTTTTTAGAAAATTTATAGCCATAAAGAGTTTTTTCTAAAATCTCGTCTTCCATCAATTCCTCAAATATCCTATTCAAAAGGTAATATTTTTCAAAATTTCCTTTGATATCAAAAAATTCCTTATATTTGTTTAATAAATCATTGTTATTAATATACTCTTTTCCAGTTACCAAATAATCAATAATCAAAAAGGTAAACGGCTCAACAAGTGTTAATTTCTTTTCTAAATATTCTAAAAATTCAATTTCAGTTTTATTTAATGGATTTTTCTCATTTTCCTTTTTAAAAATTTTAGAATCTTCAAATTGTAATTGAGCGTTATAAAATGAATGCATTTTTAGGCATAATTCCTGAAATAACTCGATATTTGTATCAAAATCTCTTACTTGCAAAAACTCATCTTCAGATTTTCCAATTTCAGCTTTATAATCTAAATACATTTCCTTTAAAATATTTTTTGAACTAAAATTGATCTTTTCTATTTTTTCAATAATACGATTTTGGCAAATTCTATCTAGCTCCACATAACAAGATTTTGGAATATTTGAAAATTGATTTTTAACTTCATTAATAATTTTTTCTTTTTTAGTAAACAGCGTATCTTTGTTATCAACTTCATTTGAAAAATAATTTATCAGCAAATAATCTTTCTTGTGATTTCCAATAAAATCAATAATTGTTACAAAATCCTTATTTTTAGCCTTTCTTAATCCTCTCCCAATTTGCTGTATAAAAATTGTTGACGACATTGTGGGACGTAAAAATAGCAGTAAATTAATTGTTGGAATATCAATTCCTTCGTTTAAAATATCTACTACGCATAAAATTTCAATTTTTTTGTTTTTAAATTTTTCTAAAATTTCTGATCTTTCGTTTGAACTTGTATTTGCTGTAATCACAGCTGATTTATAACCTTTTTTTGAAAATTCTTCTTTCATAAAAAAAGCATGTTCAATATTCTGACAAAATGCAACAGCACTTAGTTCATCACCATCAAAGCCAAATTTATTGATTTTTTCAACAATATAATCGGTACGTGTGTTCAACAATAAATTTTCTAGTAATATCTTTTCATTGTATTTCCCATTTTTGTAAGGAATATTATCATAATTAATCATATAATCATTTACTCCAAAATAATGAAAAGGCACAATCAAGTCCTCTTCCAAAGCCTCTTTTATTCCAATTTCATCCACAACATTATAATCACAAAGTGAAAGAATATCTTTGCCATCCATACGTTTTGGAGTCGCTGTTAATCCTAATAGAAATTTTGAATTAAAATATGATAATGTTTTTAAATAACTGTCTGACATTGAATGATGAAATTCATCAACTATAACGTAATCAAAAAAACTAGGCTTAAATTCATTATAACAATTTCTTAAAGACTGAATCGAAGCAAAAATTATATTTTTATCAATTTCCTTTAAGCCGCCATAAATTCTTCCAAATTCATTTTTGTCAATTTTAAGGATTTTTGAAAAAACATTTATTGCATTTTCTAGCAACTCTTCACGATGAGCAATGAATAAAAATTTTATGTTTGAAGTTTTTGATTTTTTATCATTTATTTCAAATAATTTATTTTTAGCATTAGACTTAATTTCAAAAAACTGTTTTATATCCATTGCGGCAAGATAGGTTTTTCCTGTACCAGTTGCAGAAATTACAAGGCCCTTTTTATTGCCGTTTATTCTAGTTTCTTTTAGTTTTTGCAAAACTCTTTTTTGCATGCTATTTGGTACAAATTTATTTTCTTGTTCAATTTTGGTTTTCCTATAATCAAAAGTATTTTGTGCATTTATAGATTTTTTATATTTTTCATATTCATCAATAAAATCTTGTGTCAATTCTATTGCTTCATTACTATGCCACAACTTCTCAAATTGATTCAGCGATTTTCCATAAATATTAAAAAAACTGCTATCTGTGAGCTTCACATTCCATTCTTCTGCCGAATACAAGGCACTTTGACTAATATTAGACGAGCCGATTACAACACTATGATATTTTTCTTTTTCAAATAAATATGCTTTTGTGTGAAAACTCTCGCTAGAATTATTATAAACCTTAACTTTTATGTTCTCATACGACAAAAGTTTTCGCAATGCCTTTGAATCCGTAATATTTAGATAAACAGATGTTATAATTTCTCCTTGAATCCCTTGTTTTTCAAGTTCATCCAAAGTGCTTATTAACAACTGAATCCCTGAATATCTTATAAAACTTACAATAAAATAGAATTTTTTACAGTTTAGCAATTCCTGTTTTAAATAAATAAAAAAATTACGAAATTTAGCCTTTTCGTTTATAATTAATTCATTTATATTGCCAATTATATCTTTATTTTTTCGTTTTAACGGTAACTCAAAGTGAAAATCAGTATTTTGAATCTTTATTTTTTCTGATTCATCTGTAAATGCCTGATTTAACAAATACAATTGTTTTTCAGTAAATTCAATAACTTTTTGATAATCATTTTTCCAATAAAATCAGAAATTTTATCTGAAAAAGTTTCCAGAACTTCAAATTCTAAATTTTCCTTGTATTCAGTTATTTCTAAAAAATTATCATTTTTTTCTTCTGTATTTATTAAATTACTTGACTCAGATTTTTTTGCTAAAATACTCATTTTCACCCCTTTTATTTTAATTAATTTTTACAAGAATTTAAGTCCTGTAAATTATTCTTTTCTAAAAATTCTAAAATTCTCTTATTTCCAGTTTTATGCTTCATCATTTTAAAAAATATTCTAAACATTATTAAAACATCATAATAACTTCCGTGTAATTGACTTTCTTCAAATGGAACATTATAATAATTGGCACATTCCATTAATTTTGGCCATTTGTAGTTTCCACAGGAAGAACCTGTTACCTTTACAATATCTATATTTGTTAGCATTGTATCAAATTGATTTTGCAATGGAAAATCTACAAAACTTCTGTCAAATTTTATGTTATGAGCGACAAAATGGCTTGTATCTTGACAAAATAAAAAGAAATTATCCATATCTTCCTTAAAAGTCAAAGGATATTCAATTCCTGTATTTTGAATAATATTTTTCCTTTCACTTAAAATTACATCATCTGTCAATCCATTTACATTAATTGCACCTTCATTTAACTCTTCGCCTTCATTTCTAAAATAAAATCTGTTAAATTCAGAAACTTTTTTCCATTTGTTTCTCTCTTCTCCAGAATTTTCAGAATTATAATTAACCTTTATCGCAGACATCGACAAAACAGAACTTCCCTGAAATCCGTTTGTTTCCACATCAAAAAATATAATATTCTTATTTAATTTTATTTCCTTATTCACTATTTTCTCTTTCCTTTTTGTTTTTTCTACCTTTTTTATAATTTTACATCGAATAAACTTTTGGATTATTTAATCAATAGATATGTTCGATAATATAAAACTTTTTATCTATATACAAGGAATCAATACCCCCATTGCTTCCAAAATATTTTTATTTTACAAATTTTAAGTTTGTATAGTTATCGAACAAGTCTAATTTTTATATTCATATTTATATAAGATAAATTAGTCATTTAATTTTAATACTGATAAAAACGCCTCTTGTGGAATTTCTACATTTCCGATTGCCTTCATACGTTTTTTACCTTCTTTTTGTTTTTCTAATAATTTTTTCTTACGTGTAATATCTCCACCATAACATTTTGCAAGTACATTCTTTCTAAGTGCCTTAATTGTTTCCCTTGCAATTATTTTTGTACCCAATGCAGCCTGTAATGGTATTTCAAACTGCTGTCTTGGAATAACATCTTTTAATTTTTCAACGATTGCACGTCCTCTGTAATAGGCATTATCTTTATGAGCAATGAATGAAAAGGCATCTACTGGATTTCCGCTTACCAAAATATCTACTTTTACCAAGTCTGATTCTTTGTATCCAATCATTTCATATTCAAATGAAGCATACCCTTTTGTACGTGATTTTAATTTATCATAAAAATCAATTACAATTTCTGCAAGTGGCAAGTCATAACTGATCATAGTTCTCGTTTCATCAAGATAATTCATATTAATAAATGTTCCTCTTTTTTCCTGACAAAGTTCCATCACATTTCCAACATAATCTTTTGGAACAATGATTGTACCCTTTACATAAGGCTCTTCAATATATTTTTTCCCTTCTGGAAATTCTGCGGGGTTATCAATTACTACCATTTCCCCTTGTTCAGGCGTTACGTGATATTTAACAGATGGTGCTGTTGAAATCAAGTCAATGTTAAATTCACGACGCAATCTTTCTACAACTATTTCCATATGTAAAAGTCCTAAAAACCCACATCTAAATCCAAATCCCAACGCAAGTGATGTTTCTGGGGCATAAGATAATGAAGCATCATTCAACTGCAATTTTTCCAATGCTTCTCTTAAATCTTCATAGTCATCTGTTGAAACTGGATAAATTCCAGCAAAAACCATACTTAGTGCAGGTCGATACCCTTCAAGTGCTGTACTTGTTGGATTTTGTACGTGTGTAATAGTATCTCCAACTTGAGTATCTTTAATTGATTTAATACCAGTAATAATATATCCAACTGATCCAACTGTTAATTCATCTACTTCCTTCATTTTAGGCGAGAAAATTCCAACTTCCAGTACATCAAATTCCTTTTCAGTAGACATAATCTTAATTCTGTCTCCTTTTGCAATTTTCCCTTCAATTATTCTAATGTACGTTATAACTCCTCTAAAATCATCATAATGTGAGTCAAAAATTAACGCTTTCAAAGGATTGTTAATTTCTCCTTTAGGTGCAGGAATATGCTTAATAATTGATTCCAGCAAATCTTCAATTCCAAATCCAGTTTTTCCAGAAACAAGAACAGCATCATCTGCTGGAAGCCCAATAACTTCCTCTATTTCGAGCTTAACCTTATCAGGATCCGCTGAAGGTAAGTCAATTTTATTTATTACAGGCAATATTTCCAAATCGTTTTCCAAAGCCAAATACACATTTGCCAATGTCTGTGCTTCGATTCCCTGTGCGGCGTCAACTACAAGCAAGGCCCCGTCACAAGCTGCAAGCGATCTTGATACTTCGTAAATAAAATCGACGTGTCCCGGCGTATCAATTAAATTTAACTCATAAGTCTCCCCGTTTCGAGCCTTATACTTCAGTGTAACTGCCTGTGCTTTAATCGTTATCCCTTTTTCCCTTTCTAAATCCATGCTATCCAACAGCTGATCTACCATTTCCCTTTGCGTTACAGTTCCTGTCTGCTCCAAAAGCCTGTCCGCAATAGTGGATTTTCCATGATCAATATGTGCTATTATCGAAAAATTTCTTTTATTCTTTTGATCCAACATTTATATTGTTTCCTCCGTTTACTCGTTTATTATCTTCTTTGTTATATTTTTAAAATGAGTAACTATTCTATCCGAATCTAGTTACTCAGCAATATGTATATTATATAATAATTTTACATTTTTTCATAGTCTTTGTGAAAAATATTTTACCAAAATTCAGTTATTTTTTATATTATATTTTAATTTTTCATAAAATTATAGCAAAACCACTTTAAAACTGAACTTAAAGACATGACTATTTTATTCAAATCTAGAGTTTATATAATTTTTAACAGATTCTAGTACACTTTAAAATTGAAAATAAAAATTATATTTGTATCACTTAAATTATAAATTTATTTAACTTTTAACTGATTCCTAGATTGAAAAATAAAATAATTTACATTTGACAAAAATTCCCTAAAATATGATTTTGGTATGGAAATAAGTGGCGTTTTCGCTGGAAGTCCGTAAATTTCATAATTTTCATTGTCAAACCCAACTTTTCTAGCAATATTTTTAGAACGGAAAATATGATAATCATTCGTTACAATCAATACTTTTATTTTTTGATTTTTTTTATTATTGTTTAAAATATTTTTACTATTTTCAATATTTTCTATCTTCTCAAGACTAAACCTAAAATTTTCAACAGTATTCTTAGATTTGTCCTCCAAAATAATTCTATCCTCACTAATTCTATTTTTCAAAAGGTCCCTTTTTATCGCCAATCCTTCAGCAACACCTTCATTTTTACCTTGTCCGCCAGTTGCAATAACCTTGACCTCTGGATTTTTCCTTAAATACTCCGTTGCAGCCTTTATCCTTTCCATAAGTGATTTAGTCGGCTTTTCTCCTTTTACTCTTGCTCCCAGTATTATTACATAATCTACTTTTTTATTCTCATTTACGGCTTTTCTATCAGTTATATATTCTTTTATTATAAAATATTGCACAAAGCAAAATAAAAAAACAAATAAGATAATAGAAATTTTTATTACTGTTATAATCATATTCTTCATAAATTTTCGATTGTAAAAATATCCTTTCTTAAAATAAAGGCTGTTCCATTTCTGAAACAACCGCTATAAAATAATTATTCTTTCACGATAGCTGTAAAATCACTCCAATCTTCAACTTTAAAAGCTCTAATATCCCTTACAGAATTTTTAAACCATTCGATAGATTTTAGTTTTGTTATGGCTTTATAAACTTCAGCTAAAGTGTTTTTTTCAGTACTATTCACATATAAACTGCCCTGTGTCCATTCAAAACCTAGTATCTCCAATTCCTGTCGAATTTCATCGTAAGCCCTATTATATGGATCACCATAATTTTTTTTCAAATCATCAATTTTTAAATCAAATGCAATTGCATACATCTGTGATCCCTCCTCTTTTAAATATTTTACAACAATATTTTATTATATTTTACCATAATTGTCAATTTTTTGTTTTTATTTTTTAATTGACATTTTGTACAAAAAGAACTATAATAAATTGTACAAAAACTATAAAGGAGTGATAAGTATGTTAGCTGTAAGTTTTTCAACTATGAGAAATAATTTAAAAAATTATTGTGATAAAGCAGTGAAAGAAAATGAAGATGTAATTGTAACAAGAAAAAATGAAGAAAATGTAGTTTTAATAAATCTTGAAAAATATAATCAATTTTTGAAAGCAGTCCAAAATGCTGAATATCTTGCAAAAATAGATAGAGGGTTTTCTCAGATGAAAAGTGGAAAAGGACAAGTTCATGATTTAATCGAGGTCGACGATGAATAAATTTAAAAATTTGTCTATGCCATTGATGAAAATGGGGTTTTATGGATAATTTCTTGTAGAGGACATTATTAAAATTAATTTTTTACAATAAATTAAAAAGAGTGGCACTTAATCCACTCTTTATTTTTTACACAAATATTTTAGTTTACTGATTTTCAAATCCACCCGTATAAAGCTGATAATAAGTTCCTTTTTGTGCAATCAGTTCATTGTGATTTCCACGTTCGATAATTTTTCCTTGATCAAGTACCATTATTACATCGGAATTTTTGATAGTTGAAAGTCTGTGGGCGATTACAAATACTGTTCTTCCCACCATTAACTTGTCCATTCCTTCCTGCACGATTTTTTCTGTTCTTGTATCAATGCTTGAAGTTGCTTCATCCAGGATTAAGACTGGGGGATCAGCGATTGCTGCTCTTGCTATTGACAATAATTGCCGTTGCCCTTGTGAAAGGCTGGAACCGTCACCGCTTAAATAAGTGTCGTAGCCTTGTGGTAAATGTTTTATAAAATGGTCAGCGTTGGCAAGTTTTGCAGCAGCATACACTTCTTCATCTGTTGCATCAAGTTTTCCATATCTAATGTTGTCGGCAACTGTTCCAGAAAATAAGTGTGTGTCCTGCAATACAATTCCAAGCGATTCTCTTAAATCATGTTTTTTTATTTTTTCAATGTTAATGCCATCATATCGGATTTTTCCAGAATTAATATCATAAAATCTGTTAATCAAGTTTGTAATTGTAGTTTTTCCAGCTCCTGTTGCACCAACGAAGGCGATTTTTTCTCCTGGCTTAGCATAAAGATTGATATTGTGAAGTATTGTCTTTTCATCATTGTAGCCAAATGTTACATCTTCAAAAACAACATCTCCCATTAGTCTTTCATAGGAAATAATTCCGTCAGAATGTGGATATTTCCAAGCCCATGCACCTGTGTGCTTTTCAGTTTCTGTAATGTTTCCATTTTCATCAATATTTGCGTTTACAAGAGTTACATAGCCGTTATCTTGTTCAGGTGTCTGATCTAGCAGGTTAAATACCCTTTGGGCTCCAGCCGATGCCAATATTACTGATGTTAATTGCTGTGCAATTTGTGAAACAGGCTGATTTATTACTTTTATGAACTGCAAGAATGATACAAGTCCACCGATTGTAAATCCTGCAATGTTATTAAACACTATTATTGAACCAAGAACGGATGTAAGTACAAAGTTTATATTTCCAAGGTTTCCGACAGCAGGGCCTAGAATGTTTGCAAATTTCATTGCATTGTTTGCCCTGTTAAATAATGCTGTATTCAGCTTATTAAAACGTTCATCAGCCTTTTTCTCATACGAAAATACTTTTACAACTTTCAGACCTTCTATCATTTCCTCTACATATCCATTTACAATACCGATATTTCTTTGCTGTGCAGTATAGTTCTTTGAACTTTTTGCAGAAATAGTCTTTGTTGTGACAATCATAATTATAATCATTACTACTACAAAGAATGTCAATGGAACATTTAGGATAAACATTGAAATAAGCACGCTTATAATTGTAATGATTGAAGAAATCACTTGTGATAAGCTTTCTACCATCATATTTCTCAATGCATCAATATCACTTGAATAGACGCTCATTATATCTCCGTGTGCATTCGTGTCAAAATATTTTATAGGAAGTGATTCCATGTGTATAAATACATCATCTCTTAATTTTTTTAATGTTCCTTGTGCAATGTAAATCATAAAAACTTCATAAATATATGTACATGCAACTGCTCCGGCATAAACAGTTATCATCTTAAAAATTATTGAAATTAGGCTCTTTAAAAACTCTGGATTATTTTTTCCAATGTTTGGAATAATAACTCCATCTATTAATTCCTTTGAATACATCGTTCCGATAACCATTCCAAATGAACCAAGGCAAATAAATGCAATGACAAATAATGTACGAATCTTGTAATGCTTAAACATATACCCCAGTAGTCTTATTAACCCTTTTATCTGATTTTTAGATTCCGATTTTTGGGATTTTTTGTTATCTTTAGCCATTATTCATCACTCCTTTCTGTCTGAGATTCGTAAACTTCACGATATACGTTGCTCATTTTAATTAGCTCATCGTGTGTTCCTGCAGCTGTAATAACTCCATCCTCCAAAACTAATATTTTATCAGAATCCTTTATTGATGAAATTCTTTGACCAATAATAATTTTTGTAATATGTGGCAATTCATTTTTAAAGGCTTCTCTTATTAGTTTATCCGTTTTTGTGTCAACTGCACTGGTTGAATCATCTAAAATTAATATTTTTGGAGATTTTAGCAAAGCTCTTGCAATACATAGCCTTTGTCTTTGCCCTCCAGACACATTTGCTCCGCCACGTTCAATACGAGTATCGTACTTTTTAGGAAATTTTTGAATAAATTCATCAGCCTGTGCCAATTTACAGGCATGTTCCATTTCCTCATCAGTCGCATTCTCATTTCCCCAACGTAAATTGTCCTTTATACTTCCTGAAAACAGCACATTTTTTTGAAGAACCATCGCTACATTGTCTCGAAGTGTCTTTATATCGTAATCCTTAACATTAACTCCTCCAACTAAAAGTTCTCCATCTAAAACATCATACAGTCTTGGAATTAACTGAACAAGAGCCGATTTTGCACTTCCAGTTCCACCGATAATCCCAATAGTTTCTCCAGATTTTATTTCCAGATTGATTTTTGTCAAATTTAGCACTTCAGGATTATTGCTGTAACTAAAGTCAACATTTTTAAATAAAATTGAACCATCTTTTACTTCAGTTATTCCATTTTCAGGGTTCTTAATGCTAGGCTCTTCATTTAAAACCATTGCAATTCTATCTCCTGATGCTCTTGAAAATACAATGTTTACAAGCATCATTGCAAGCATAAGAAGGCTCATAAGAATATTTGTTGTATAGGCAAATAAACTTGTCAATTCTCCAGTTGTCAATTCATGCACGACAATCATCTTTGCACCAAACCAGGAAAGCAGCAAAATACATGAAAATACAGTCAGCTGCATTACTGGAGATACAAAAATTATAATATTTTCTCCCTTTAATAGCATATTTTTCAAATTTTCCGTTGCCTTTTTAAATTTTCCTGTTTCATATTTTTCACGGATATATGCTTTTACAACACGGATTCCGTTAATATTTTCCTGCAAACTGGCATTAATGTCGTCATATTTTCTAATTGCTGCAGTAAATATTGGATGAACTTTAAAAATGATAAAAGCTAGAAAAGTTCCCAAAAATAAAACTGCAACAACAAATATCATTGACAGTCCTGGATTTATCATAAAGGACATAAATATTGCAACACACATCATAAGTGGAGCTCTTACAAATCCCCTTATTAACAGCTGAAATGAATTTTGGATATTATTAACATCTGTTGTAAATCTTGTAATAAGTCCAGCTGTAGAAAATTTATCAATATTTGTAAACGAAAATGACTGTATTTTGGAAAACAAATCCTTTCTCAAATTTTTAGCAAATCCAGCCGAAGCATAAGAAGCATATTTACTGGCTTGTATTCCCGATAACAGCGACAGCATCGCCACTCCCAGCGTTATAAGGCCCATAACGATAATAAAATTCATATCACCTTTTCCATTATTTCCATTAAGTCCATTATCTATAATCATCGCCATAAGTGTCGGAATAAGCATTTCAAAAATAACTTCTATTCCAATGAATATAGGCGAAATTAATGCACTTTTTTTGTATTCCCTAAGACTGGAAAATAATTTTTTTAACATTTAAATAAACACCTTTCCTTTCTTTTGATTTTTTTATTAAAATAAATTAACTTATACTATTTCCATTTATTAACCAGCGAACTGGATATAAAATTCTTTTTTTATATTTTATATTGCTCTCAATTTTATTAGAATAATCAATATAAATTTAAAAGCACGAAACTTATTGAAAAAATAAAAACTTATTTTAATTAATAAATCTCAGTGCTTCTTTATTTAATTATTTATTTATCATTTAAAAATTTTAATATTTATGATTCAAACTTAAATATCCAAATGTTCCATAAAATATCTTATTTGCAATCTCCACCAGTCCCAGTCGTGGGCTACATCATAACCCCAGAAATCTGTCCATGCTGGAACTTGTTTTTCATAAAGAATGTGTGCTAATTCTCTATTACTTGGAAGCAGTTCACCTTCCCATGCACCTTGCCCAATACATATAATGATATTTTTTTGTCTGTACAAATCTAAATAATAATGATCCCAAGGCATATTTCTCAAGAAATCAACAACAGAATTGTTATAAACTAAATCATCCTTATAATCTCCAAAGAACATTGATGCATCAAACATTCCACTTAGTGAAATTAATGTATCAAATAAGTCAGGTCTACGGAAAAATAAAATTCCCGCATGTGCTCCACCCATACTGCATCCTGTAACAATAATGTCACTTCTCCAAGAAATATCTTGCATTCTAGGTACAAATTCATTTGCAATATAATTAAACCATTTTTCCTGCATTTCTATTCTATATCTTGGATTACCATTTATATCTGACCAGCTTTCTTTATCAACACTTCCAACACAGAATAACTGCAATCTTCCTTGCTCAATATAGTCTGATAAGACATCTATCATCCCAAATTCTTCATATTGATTGCAATCTCCATCTTGTGAAGGAAATACTAAAACTGGTTTTCCAGCATGCCCATATCTTTTAAATTCCATTTCTCTTCCAAGATTATGGCTATATTCTTTTCTGTATTCTACTTGCATTTTTTCTCCCTATAATTTATTTTTTATGCCTTTTCATGTATAAAGTTTATAAACTCTTCCATTTCCTCTTTTGTAGCAAATTTTGCTGTATACATATAATTTCCCATAGCTTCTGAAAAAATGTCAGGCATTCTTTCATCCATTACAATCGCATTTCCATATTTTTGCTTAATTTCATCATGTGAATGAACATAATTGTTATTATCACGACGGCTGGCATAAACACAGTAATTTTTTTCTAAATCTTCATTTAAATTAGCCTTTTCAATTTTATCAAAAGCCACCATATCAGCCCAAATTTGGTAAACATCTGTATTATTGGCATAGTTGTACATATCAGGAGTATATCCGCCTGCTGGTCGCATATTTGCTTCCAATCCAACATAATCTCCTTTTTTACCTAATCCATCTTTATCTTTATTAAGTTTAAAAAATTCCAAGTGAACAAATCTACTTTTTATTCCAAATCCTTTTATGGCTTTTCTTCCTGCATCTAACAATTTTTCAGGCATTTTCTTTTGCACATAATAAAAAACATCAAGCCCATCATTTACAACATCCATAATCGCAGGTTCAAATATACCAGTTTCAAAAAGAGGATTACCATTAGAATCAATAATTGCATCATAAGATACAAGATCTCCATCAACATACTCTTCCATAATATATTTTATATCTTTATTACGATTTTCAAAAAATGCCTTTAACTCTTCTTCATTTTTAATTTTATGAGTGTCGCTCGCTCCAACTCCATTGTCAGGCTTAGTTACAACTGGATACCCAACTTTTTCAATAAATTTCTTTGCCTTTGCAGGTGTTGTCACTAATGAAAAATCTGCAGACGGCACTTCTGCCTTCTTATATGCTTTTTTCATTTTCGATTTTTCTTTAATATTAGCAATTTTGTCAGCTTTTATTCCTGTTGTAATATTAAAATCAGAACGAAGCTGTGCATCTTGTGTAAGCCAATATTCGTTATTAGATTCAAGCCAATCTATCTTTCCATATTTATGAGTAAAAAAAGCTACCGCCTTTAATACTTCATCATAATTTTCAAGACTAGAAACCTTATAATATTCAGTCAAGCTGTCCTTTAATTTTTGATCCAATTGATTATACTCAATATCTGCTATCCCTAATATATTTACTCCATTTTTTTTCAATCTATCACAAAATTCCCAGTTTGTTTTTGGAAATTGTGGTGAAATATAAACGAAATTCATTTTTTATTCATCTCCCTTATTTATTTACAAATGATTATAGTTATTATGTTTTATTATAACATAAAAAATATGTATTTTACAAGTCGCTTATGATACAAATTTCTCAATTTTTTAAATATAACTTTTTAATACTTGATTATTTTTTTCTAATATTTCTATATTTTCAAACTTTCAACAATTCTAAAATTTTTAAATCTTAACCTTTAGGTCTCTTCATTCGTGCTATTATTACATATTTCTCTAATGAATCAAATATACTAAAATTGCTATTGCTATTTTGCTATTTTAAAGTTCAATTTTTTTAATAAATATAATTGCAAATTTTATCTCAAAAAAACTATTTAAAACTTGGTTAAAAGTGATTCCTTAAATATATTTCGCATACTTCAAAAAGGATGTGTAAAAATTTTTGTATAAATAGAACAGCAAAGTATTAAATTTACTGGATTTATCTATTAGTTTACACAAAATTATGAACACTCTCTTCAAAAGGCAACGAACACTCCTTCAATTTATAATTTATAAAATTAAATATTCTCTCTGCATCTTTCTCATCCTCGATAATCATTCCTCTATTTTTAAAAACCATTACTTGTTCTTTGCATGTCAAAAGTTTATGTTTTGTCATTATAGTAATTTCTCTTATAAAAAAGCCCTGCGTAGGTATACGAACCTTGTATTATTTAAAATACTGCAGGGGGTTAATATATTTTATTTTATATTATTTTTTTTAGAATGTCAATTGGGAATTTTTTATTTCTTAGGTGGTTTAAAATTATTTTTAAATTCCTCAATAATATCATCTATATCAAGATAGTTAGTTGATCTTCCTTCTTTAATATATCTGATACATAAATTTTTCAACGTTATTATGTAAGCTTCTCCCATAGCTTTTGTTATAGCAGCAGCTGTTCCAATTGAAGCCACTGAACCAACAATAGGAATAAATTTTAATAGATTAGAAGCGACTGTTCTTCCAATCATAGAAGCTCCGATAACAGTTCCTAGTCCACTAACGATCATTTTAGCTTCTGTTTCAACATTAAATTTTTCATTTATTTGATAAATCATATTTAATTGTATTCCTGAAATAGGAATTGCATCTGCAAAAGGTATCGGTATAACTCCCACTCCACCTGCTGCTACAGAACTCATATCAACAATTTCTCTCGCTTTCTTTTCTTGATACTCTACTTCTTCAATTTCTTCTTCTTGCTTTCTTTTTTTCTCTATCCTTTCATTTTCTTGATCTATTTCCTCATTTTTTCCTGCTTCCTTTTTTAAATTGTTTAACTCTTCTTTTAGTTTTTCAAATTCATTATCATAATAATTTTCGCTCATTTTCAGTATCTCCTATTATTATTTTATATTATTTTTTTAACAACTCATCTAATTCTTCTATAGAATAAATTATTTTTTCTTTTGAAACTCCCATTATTTTAGCATATTCAACACTATAAATCATTTGTTGAGTTGCATTATTTTTTTTTGAAAAAGATTCGATTAATAATTTTTGTCTTTGTTTGTATTCTTCTTGTACTTGTTGAATAAATTCATACAAAGTCCTTGTTATCTCTCTATCGGTTTTTTGTATTCTTTCATAGAATTCTTCTATTAATTTTTGTTCATTTAAATTTTTAATTGTATTAAATATAGAATATAAAAACTTATCTAAATATTCCTTTATGAAAGGCCCATAACGTATAATTAATTCTTTAAATACCAACATTATTAATCTTACCCAAGCGACATAATTTAAATGGAGAATAAATTGTACCATATTGCCACCTGAACGAAGTCCTGCATCAATACCATCTATTAAACAAAAAGTTGTATATCCTATAAGTAACATTAATCTCAGATCTCCATGTTTTTCAGTTGGAATACATTCTTTCCAATCTTTCTTTTCAAAATATCTTTTTTTAATTATCCATAAACTTCTAATCATTAATTCTTGTATTAAAACAGGAATTGACATTGTTACTCCAAAACGGGCATCATATCCTTCTTGAAAAACCCTTGTCATTGTTACAGCTAATGTTTGTCTATCATTTCCATTTTGAAATTTACCAAAATCACACATTAAAAATAACTCCATGAAAGGAATCGGTATTCCTGAACCTCTTCCAGCATTTATTTTTCCTCTTCCACCTGAACTTCCAGATAGATCAGACATTATATGTCCAATCCAATTACAGAATCCGCAAAATAATTTTTCAATAAAATTATTCCCTTTCAATTCAAATTTTCCATCTGATGTATCAATATTAAATATTTTCCCTTCACTAACAAATGTTGCAGTAGATGTAAATTGATTTAATATTGAAAAAAATAATCCAATAATATCAGGTGAATGGCTTAGTGACTTTATATGATGATTTTTAGCTCCCATTTTAAATAATTTGTTTACATCAGTTGTATTTCTCTGATCATAGTTCACTCTAAATTTACCTTCAAGAAATCCTATCGCAGAAGCTACATTATTCTCATTATCTATTTTAGGTTTCCAACCACTCACTTTAGCAAATTTTTTTACTAATTCATCTGCTCCATCATCTGTCAAACTTCCTAATTTACTTAAACTAGGATTTCCAACAAAAAAGACATCAATAATTCCTGCAATAGCTCCACTAAAGCCGGCAATCATGAAATCATACCTATCACAGGTCGACAACTTCCATTCTTTTTCTTTCAATTCGTATTTATTCATTTGACACAAATTCTCCTATTTTAGTCGATAACGATTCAGAAATATTCATTAATGTTGCTAATCGTTCTTTATTTTCTATCGAAAACTGATTGTAATCATTATTGTACTTTATTAATTCAAATCCATTTTCCATATTATCAGAAATTTCTTTTATTTCTTTTTCAGACATTAAAACTTTAATATCTAATTTCATTATTTTCATCATTTCTTTTTTTATTTCTAATATTTGTTCTTCAATTTTATCGGCAGCTTCTTTATTTTTACCATTTAAGATTAATCCAGCACCTAATAATGCACTTCCTCCTATAGCCCAACCTATTGGTCCTGCTAATGCTAGAAGCGCTTCCCCACCTACAATTCCACCTCCTCCTGCAGCCAATGCTTCTCCACCAAGCCATGCTAATGCAGCATTTGTCGCAGCAGCACCTGATAAACTTGCTATTGCTGTTCCAGTAGAAGCCGTTCCAAACGTTGTTGCTATTGCCATCGCCGCCGTTGGAGCAAATGCAGCGACTCCTGCACCAGCTAATGCTCCTGCACCAGCCACAGCTGTTGGAACTACTTTTGCTTGATTAACCTCTTTCGCTACTTCTTCAATTTTATTGTCAAATTTTTTTATATTCATCTCTATTTTACCTAAAATAGTTTCAAACTCTATTGGTTTATTTGACAACTTCTGAATATAACTACTAAAATTTTTAAGTATTTCAACAGCATATACTTTTTTCTCATATAATGATTCAGAGTGATTTACAGTATTAGCTAATGTTCTTTTGTAATCTTCATATACTTCCTCTAAATCTTTTTTTGCTCTTTCTTTCAATTCTGCGTTAAACATATTTTATTCTCCTACTTTTCCAATATTCTTTTTAATCTAATTAATTTTTTTAGATTTTCTTTAACTTCTAATAAATTTTGTTCATCTTTTTTTGTTTTATCTGTTTTATTTTCTAAATCTATTATATATTCTTTATAATCCTCAATCAATTTTTCATATTCTTTTTTTCTTTCTTCTTTTCTTTCTTCAGTTAATTTCTTTTTTATTTGTTTTATATCAAATTTTTCTATTTTAACATTATTATTTTTTAAAACAAACAATTTCTTTTCCTTTAACTCAACACATCTTAAAACATCAGTAGAAAAACATCCTGAATCTAAATTTATACAATTATTTTTAATGCTAATATCTTTTTGTGGGGTATGACCATAATATACGATTTTTCCTGTATTATTTTTTTTATACCAATCATCTCGAGTCCATAATAAATATTTAATTTCTTGATCTTCCAAATTTTTAGAAAAATCAATTCCTGCATGAACAAATAAATGATTTTCACTCTCAATGATATGTGGCATTTTTTCAATAAAATTAAATAACCATTTTTCTTCATAGAATTTATTATTTTTCCAATATTCATCTATTGTTTTTTCTTCTGTTTGATGTTCAAAAAAAGATTTTATAGTAACATTTCCACCATTATATAACCAATTTAAACGAGTATTTTCATCGCTTATTGATTCAAAAAGCATATTTTCGTGATTTCCCATTAAGTGAATAATATTATATCCTTTCTGAATCATTTTTTCATACCAATTATATAACTCAAAAGAAAATTTTCCTCTATCACAACTATCTCCAAGAATCAGTAGTAAATCTTCTTTTTTCAAATCTATTTTCTCCATTATTTTTTCAAACAAATCAAATCTTCCATGAATATCCGTCAAAACAAAAATTTTTTGATAATCATCTTCTTTAATTCTTCTTATATTTAGTTCCATTTTCCCATCATCTTCCAAATTATTCAAATTAATTTTTATTTATAATTTAAGCTTTGTTAATATTATACCTCAAATAAAAGATTTTTACAATTTATTTTATAAAAATCCTACTTATACTCATTCAAGTCGATACCCTGATCCAATGCTGCAAAAATGCACCCACAATAACATTGACGATAAACATCGTATTCTGCGCACATATCGACTGAACGCTTGTAACCATTATTTTTCTTGAAATCTGATGGCAAATAATTCACATCAAAAATCTCTTGAATCTCTAATCCAAGAGTGTTTATCAACTGACTATTTTTGTGAGGACTTAATGTTAATGCACTTCCAAAATAATCAAATCCCAATTCTTGGGCCTTTTTTGCAACAATATCTAATCTCATTTGAAAGCAAACCGTACATCTTTCTCCACCTTCTTTTTCATTTTCCAATCCTTTCACAGCTCGATAAAAGTCAGCTGGTTTATACTCATCCTCAATAAATCCGACATTATTTCCTGTTCTTTCATTAAATTTATTTATAAATTCCTGTTGAACTAAAGCTCTTTTCTCATATTCAGCTTTAGGATGAATATTGTTATTAGCAAACAACACAGTTACATCAGCATATTGTGTAAGGAATTCTAAAGTATAGGTGCTGCAAGGTGCACAGCAGCTGTGAATCATTATTTTGGGACGAATATTTTTACTTTTCCAATCTGAAATCAATTTTGTTAAAATTGTATGATAATTGACTTTTTGATTAGGATTCATCCTCTCTAAAATTTCTTTTGCATTTTTTATATCCTTTTCAATAAAGTTTTCTTTATTTTCCATAAAAATTATTTTCTCCTTTTTTTAGTCATTTGTAAAAGTATAAAAATTTTAATAAATATAATATTTCTAAACTTTTATAAAAAATTAGACTTGCTCAAATAATTACAAAAAACTAATTTTGAATTACTAAACAAGTCCAAAGAAATCTATTTATTTATTTTGTTATATTCTTCTAAAGCTTTTTTCAGTACTTTCATTCCATTTTCAATTTCAATTAAATTATGAGTACAAAATGAGAATCTGGCTTCCTTTATACCTTTTCCAGGTGTTGTATAAAATCCTGGTCCTGGTGCAAATGATAATGTT
The DNA here is from genome assembly GCF_007990545.2 of Leptotrichia wadei. Taxonomy (NCBI): domain Bacteria; kingdom Fusobacteriati; phylum Fusobacteriota; class Fusobacteriia; order Fusobacteriales; family Leptotrichiaceae; genus Leptotrichia; species Leptotrichia wadei. Next base: position 1,083,129 of record NZ_AP019829.2, on the reverse strand, counting down.
TGATTTTCATATCTAAATTCTGTTAATAGCCAAATTGCAAATTTTTCAATATCATCTACAGGCAATTCAGCAATTAAATACAATGAACTGCTTGGCTTGTATGTTACAACACCAGGTATTTTAGTAATATTGTTGTAAATCATATCCCGTCTAACTTTATACTCCAACTTTGTATTATCAATGTATGTATCCAGCGTATTTATCAAGTTTGTACTGGCATATTGTTCAATTGTTGAAACTGATAATCTAGCCTGGCAAAATTTTAATGCTTGTGCCATAAAATCTTTATTTTTAGAAGCGATAACACCAATTCTTGCTCCAGTTGCACTGTAGTGCTTAGAAATACTATCCACAAGAATAACTCTATCTTCAATTTCTGGAATTGACATAAATGATTGATAACTTTTTGCAATTTCTTCATCATAAATAAATTGTCTATAAACTTCATCTGTAATTATGTATAAATCATATTTTATCGCAATTTCTTTTATCAATTCCGTTTCTTCGGGTCTAAAAACAATTCCTGTCGGATTACTTGGATTAGAAAACATTATTGCCTTGGTTTTTGGGGTAATTAATTTTTCAATTTCTTCTCTTGCTGGTAAATGATAATGATTTTCAATTGAAGTTTCAATTGGAACCAATTTTGCATCTGCAATTCTCAAAAAACTGTCATAATTTGTATAATATGGCTCTGGTACTAAAACTTCATCCCCAGGATTACAAAGAGTTTGAAGTGTAATTTGAATTGCTTCACTTCCACCTTGAGTAATCAAAATTTCTTCTGGTAAAAGATTAATTTCAACTTTTTTATAAGATTTAGAAAATGACTCTCTAAGTTCTATTATTCCAGCTGAATTTGTATATTTTACAATTTTTTCTTTATAGTTATTCAGTCCTTCAAAAAACGTATCTGGCGTTTCCACATCAGGTTGTCCGATATGTAACTGATACACTTTTACTCCATTCCTTTTAGCTTCATCAATGTACGGAACTAATTTTCTAATCGGTGAATAGTGCATATTTAAAGCTCTATTTGAAAACTTTTTCATTTTATAATTTTTCCTTTCTTCTCATTTTCTTAAATTATCTGTTTGCTGAAAAGCTCTACTGTCTGTGAATAATGTTTTTCTTTTGCTATAATAAACTTTTTAAAAATACTACTTTTTATTATATTTTTCATTTAATGCTTTTAAAATAGCAAATGTTTCAACATCCATTTCACCACTATAATTTGATGGTCTAAAATGATGCTGGAATGCTTTTATTACGTTTTTAGTTTGTTTATCCCAAGAACCTGTTATACTAATGCCGTATCCAAATTTGTTTAATTCTCTTTGAACGTCAGAAACAGGTGTCATACTTAGTTTAGTTTCATATTCTCTTTCATAGTTATTTTTTGTCTCGTTGTCATACCACATTCCAATATTATACTGAGTATATAGTTCCCTCCAAGGAAATAGTGGACCTGGATCAGATTTTCTTTGTGGTGCAATATCTGAATGTCCTAAAATATTCGTCGCAGGAATTTCATATTTATCAGCTAAATATTTAACTAAAACAGCAACTTCCTTTATTTGAAAATCTTTATATGGCACAAATGTTCCACTGACATCTCCACCATTTACAATTTCAATTCCAATTGAAGTGTCATTTAAATTGTTTCTTCCTTTCCAATCACTAACTCCAGCATGCCAAGCTCTCTTATTTTCATCTACTAATGAATAAACTGGTTCTGATTTGTCATCTGAAACCAGATAGTGTGCACTTACTTCATTTTCTGTCAAAGTTTTTAACGATGAATCTCTATTTCCCGCTGTATAATGTAAGATTATGAATTTTTGTCTATAATCTTGACCTTGTGAGTTATATGAAGAAGCATCTACTTTAACTGTTCCTGCTGAATTTGATATTGTTTCAGTTCCTCCTCTTTGAGTATTTGTGTTTACATAACTATTTTGTCCACTATTATCATTTTTTTTGTTTTTATTAGGACCCGATTGATCTTTCCTTACTTGTCCATTATCATCAATACGTATTTCTATTGGCTTTTTAACATCTTTTGAAACATCTTGATTGTTTGCATTTAATATATTTCCGACAGATAATATTGATATTAAAAATAATATATTTGCTACATTCTTTTTCATTTGTTTGTCATCCTCCTATTTTAATAATTTTTTTTACTTATTTTATTTTTAATTACTAATTTTTCTATTACTTAGTTCCGTTCTTTTTATTAAATTTTATAATATCATTTTTTAAATAATAAATAATTGCTAATATTGCAATAGTAATTCTCATAATTGCAGTAATATTTCCATCAAAATCTAGCCATATCATTATAGAAATTATAGTATTTATTGCTGAAATAATAATTAAAAATATATTTTTTCTACTTACTGCAATAAAAATAAACATTATTGCTGAAAATATAAATAAGACTCTTGTACCTCCAATAAACATAGTGTATGAACTTACAGTTGAAGCTATGTCATTTATATAAGGTGAACTTGTTAAAATCACACGGGAAATATTTATACAAATTAAACTTGCTATAAATATGAAAAAACAAATTATTAAATCTCTTGTATCTTTTTTTATTTCCTTTTCTTTTTCTTCCCTAGTTCTATCACCTTTTTGAATACTTTTATCTTCAAGTTGAAATACTGAAAGAAATAATGTAATCCAGAAAAGTGCTTCAACAATTCCAAGCCATGTTGTTATATGAAAAAGTCTATTATTTGTATATTCATGAAAAATTGAATTATAAAAGCTACAATTTGCAAATATGTAAAAAATAGATATTACTACTGCCACTATTTTTTTATAAAAAAGCATAATTTATTCTCCCGAAAATTTATTTATCCAGCTCAAATAATTTGAATCTGTAATATTTAGGGCCTCTATATTTGCTTGAAAGTTAACGTCATCATCAAATATTTTAAATATAATTGGTGCAAGTATTTTTAACGTTTGTGTTTCAAATATTCCGTGAATATTCATACTGTAAATAAGAGGTTTTTGAAATTTTAAAAGCTGGCTATTTGTCTCTTTTATTTCATATAAAAGTGCTAAAAGATTTATTTTTTTAAGATCATTATTTCTATCTTCAAGTACCACATCAATCTGATCTGACAGAAGTTTTTTATATCTCCATGACTGATGTTCTTTATGAATCTTACTTTGTATCAGAAATTTTAATTTAGGCGAAAATAAAATTAAATTATTTAAGTTTCTTTCATATTTTATAGAAAAATCTCTCTCAAAAAAAGTACTTACAGCTTTTAGTAAATCATTTTGAACACTATAAATATTATTTTCATCATAAATTTTATTAACTAAAATTGATTTTTGCTCATTAAATGTATCATAAAGATAAATCTCAATTTCATATTTCTCTACATTTGGCATTTTTAAAATATTTCCTGCAAGAACAAAATTTAAATTATTATTTTGTTGCCTTATCAGTTTCATATAGTCAGTACTATAACGTTTTTTAGATACAAATAAACTTTCTTTATTATAAGCTATTGCCAATTGATAATTTAAATTTGTTTTATAATGCAAATTTTCATTTAAGTACAATGGTAATGAAACAGCCAGATTTTCAGCTAATTCTGATTTTTCTCCTATCGAAGTGAACGTAAGTATAAGAACGTTTGGTTTTACCCGTCTACTTTGATTTAGCATAAACTCTGGATGATTGAATCCATAATACCAAATTGGCTTGTTTGTTGAAAAAAAGTGATTTGAAATACCTTCATTATTACTTATACTTTCAGAATTTACCTTCATTTTCCAAAAGTAGTCTTCATAATGCATGAATTTCTTATAATGTTCAATCCAGGGAAATTTAGATGTAAATTTACACAATTCTAATCCTTCTTTATACAAGTTTCTAACTTTATAATATTTTAAAACATTTAAGGCCGTATACGCATTATGTTTTTCAGGATTATAATAAGCAAGTACATATTGCTTAAACTCATCATAAAGTTCATTAAGAATATAAATACTTGATGTAATATACATTACCTCTGAATTGTATCCAGATTCTTTTAATGCATTTATTAAAAAGAAGTTTCCACTTTCCTTATCGCCTTTTTTAAAGAAAACCATCGCTCTCATCATTTTTGCACGCCAATTTCCATTTATTTCAGATAATTTTTCAAGTTTGCTTTCATACTCTTTAACATTTCTCTTTTTAACAATGTCAAAGTACTTCTTAAATGCTGTTGCTGAATTTGGATTAATTTCAAGCGCATCATAATATTTTCTTTCTGCTTCAGGAGCTTTTCCACAAAGTTCCAAAACTTCTGCATACGCTATACATAATCCTTCTGTTACATTATCAATATTCAAATTTTTCTCATACAGCTCGAGAGCATTTTGATAAGCTCCTATTTTTGTATGATAAGTTCCAAGCAAAATTAGTTTTCTCTCAAAATTTTCATCTGTCGCATAAAATCTCAGTACAGCTTCCTTTACTTCTGTATAGATTCCCTTTGAGAAAGCATCTTGGATTATTGGATATAGTCCATCCATATTATTCCAATTTTTTCTTATAGATGGATACAGTTTTTTATCAAGCCAGTCTTTTTTGGGCATCTTAAATTCTTTTCCAAAATCATCATAATAGGAAATATCCGTAAAATCTTCTGTGTAATTACCGTTTTCCATCATTTCCGACTCATTATTCGTAATATCATAAATTTGTCTTCTGATTTGAACATTTTTGGCAGTATTGCTATTATTACCGTTGCCAGCTTTTTCCTTTTCTTTATCTTTCTTTTCGGAAGATTTAAAAAAATCGAAAATCCCCATACATCCTCCTATCTAATATAATATTTACAGTGATTCTTCATTGTTTTTTTACTTATAATTGTTTTTAAAGTTCAAAACTTAATTCCAAAGTGTAATCACTATGTTATTGTTATGCTATAAATAGTATAGCACAATTTTTTTAAATAATACATTATTTTTATACTTTATTATTTTATCATAAATAATTTGAAAACACAACGTACTCAAAATGAAAAATGTTTAAAATTTAAAATAATTTTAAAAAAAGTGGAATTCTTATTCCACTTAAAATTATTTTTATTTATTCTAAATTCAAATCATCACTATTATTTTCTTTACTATTGTTTTCATTCCTTTTTTCATCTTGCTTTTTCAAATAATCATATTCCACATTTAAAAATACTACAATATTCATTACTATTCCAGCGACTCCTAAGATTCCTGAAAAAAATCCGCATATAACAGAAGCTATAAATCCAATGTAGGTTGGCAAAAAAGTAAATATCGAAATAGAAAAAGGTACTATAAATATTAGATTTATCAATACAATTATAATTGCTGGAACTATTATTCTAAATCTATTTTTTTTAGATAATTCTAAATTATATTTAAACGAATCCCATATTTTCATATTTCTAACATAAAATATTTGAAAAAAATAAAGAATATTCAATATAAATGCAAGTATAATTGCAACATAAGCTATCAATGGTATTGCAATTAGAATATATCCGACAAAATTTGAATGAATCTCTTTAGTGGCAATAGCAAGAATAGTTGTTATTAGCAGTAAAAGCATTACTACAATCATAATTGCAACTATGAATAACAGAGACAGCCCAATATATTTCAAATATTTAATAAAGGCATTTTCAAAACGATATTCCTTTTCTCTTCCTTCAATTTTATAGCCTGACTTCATATAAATTATTACTCTTAATAGTCCTAATCCAAGTGACACTATAACAATACCAAAAAGCACCAAAATATTGGAAAAAAGTGCTCCAAGAATACCACGATTATCGCCAGTACTTTCTGCAATCTTTAAACTTATCCCAATGTGTTGTATCAATATATTGGAAAAAAGCAGCCAAGTATTTCCGATTGTAAGCAAAATAAACCATAATTTATTTTCTTTTAAAAATATCTTTAAAAGTTCAAATGTTTTTGAGAAATATTCTCCTAATTTAAATTTTCTTTCAAACAGATCTTTTTGTAAGTTTTCAAAATTCATAACTCTCTCCTTCTTTTTTATTTTGACAAAAATATTAATTTCTTATTTTAGAACTTTTTATTAATTATAATTTATATAATTTTCAAAAAAATTATTTTAATTCCTTTAAATCCATATACTCCACATTAAAATATATAAGATTTTCTGTTATTATTGTATACAAAGTTGAAAAAGTCTTAACAATTCCGCTAGTTACAGATGTAACTATTCCTAACATTTGTAAATTTCCAATCGCCATTCCAGCAAAATGATTTAAGGCATAATTAATAAAAAATGCAATTAATGTAATCATTATTATTGGAAGTAATATTCTTAATCTTTTTCCCTTACTTAAATATAAATTATATTTAAATGCTTCCACTAAATTGACATTTCTTAAATAGTATATTTGCTGTAAATATAAAATATTAAGGAATAAAACAAGATATATGACAGATACTATAAATAATCCAGAAGAGCTACCTAAAAATAATGAAAGTACAACAATGAACATCATTAGAACTATCCCAATAATTAAATATACTGCTATCATAGTTACGAATTTAAGAATAATTTCTCCTAATTTAAAATTACTTTTTCTCATTTTTTCTCTTTTTTCTTCTTCCATCTCAATTTCTAGACCTGCTTTTTTTCGTATAATTACTGCTACAAACTGAATAATTAATGAAATTAAAGCATACAGCAAAAGCATAGAAAAAAGTCTGGATAAAAGTGAAGCATATTCATTTATATTTTCTTGCATTTTTTCATTATTTATTTTTTTTGTAAATTCATACATCTTTATTGCCTGCTCTGTAAATGGAAACGTAATAAAAAGTACCATAATAGTTGAAAATATAAAATATAAAAAAACTATCAAAGGATGATTTTTTACAAACATTTTAAAAATTTCAAATCCATTATTTAAATATTCCCACATCGAAAAATACCTGCTTCTCATATTATTTCTTAAATTGTATAAATCCATAAAATCTCCTTTCTTTTATTTTACTTAAAATTCAAAGTTACGATATATTTGACAAGCAATAAAATTATAGCATACTTTATTTATTTTTAAAAATTTTTTTATAATTATATTTTTCTAAGATAAATATAATTAACTATTGTTATAATAAAAGTAATGTTTAAAAAAGGAGGAAAATTTATTATGTTAAAAAAATCAATAATAGTCTTATTCTCATGTTTATCTATAAGTAACTTGTCAGCAGCAGCAGTTCCCAAAGTTTCTGCCAAAAGAAGCAGTGAATATTCAGCCCAGTCTTCACATGCATTAACTTCATACTATAGCACAGTCGACAATGTTGCAATTGCTGGAAATTTTGCCACAGTGAAGGAAACTGGACAGCCATTTACTGGAGTTTATGTTGAATTTGATAAGGTTGGAAATGCACAAGTTGTTAGGAATTATCAAAACGGGACATTAAATGGGCCTATGTTTCTATATTATCAAAACGGTAATCTACAAAAAGTTGCAAATTATATAAATGGTATAAGAGAAGGTGAAGATGTTGATTTCTATGGGAATGGTAATTCTAAAACTATAAGAAATTACAAAAATGGAATGTTAAATGGTGCAAGTTATGATTTTGACGAATTTGGACGTTTAACTTCATCACTTGAATATATAAATAATATGAAAAATGGAAAAGAATTAAAAATTTCAAATGGCATTGTTACAAATGAAAATAATTATACAAATGGGCAACTAAATGGAGAAGCAAAATCATATTATTCCAACGGTATTGTCCGTTCAAATGGAAACTATTCTCGTAATTATAGAAATGGACAATGGACTTGGAACTATGAAAATGGTGCAAAAAAATTAATTGAAAATTATCAAAATGGTATTATTACTGATATTTTAGGTTATTCAAGAAATGGTTCAAAAGAACGTGAAATGAAATTAGTAAATGGAAATGGTAATTTTACTCAATATTATGATAACGGAAAAGTTAAAGTTCAAGGAGCTTTAAGAAATTACAAGGCTTATGGAAACTGGACTTTTTATAACAAAGATGGCTATGTAACAGACACACAAGCATTTTATTAAAAAATATTTGATTTTATTAAAAAATAGTGTATAATATTATTAGAAAAGGGGTATCTCAGAAAAAATTTTTATTTAGATAGAAAAGGGGTGTTAAATATGAAAAAATTTTTAGTTATCTTAATGTTTTTATTAAATATTTTGGGATTTTCAGCATTAAAAAACGGTATTTATTCTGTTGAAAAAAGATATGACGGAAATTGGAATTCATTTGTAAAATTAACAGTTAGAGATGGAAAAATAATTGGCGCTCAATATGATAGAAAAAACAAAAATGGTGAATTATTCTCAATGAGCCAGAATTCATTCAGAGATATAGCTCTTGAAATCTCAAGAAGTCTTATAAATTCACAAAGCGTAAGTTCTGTAACAGGAAAAGATGCAAAAGCAGTATCAGAATTTAAAGAAATGTCAAACTTCTTAATGGATAAAGCAAATAATGGCGAAACTGGAGATTTTCAAATGTAGTTAGATAATTAAATTTTTGATTTTTATAAAAAATTAAGAAACAAAAAAGGAGTTCTCTCATAGTTAATCTGTGAGGTTGCTCCTTTTTTTCTTAATTATTTTCTTCTAAAAATTTTAAAAATTTCCGTATTTTTCTGTCTTTTTCATCTTCCACTAATTTTACTTCAAGAAATTCTCCAATATTTTTATAATCTATAGCTTCTTTTTCAAATTCTTTTGAATAATCAGCTTTTTTCAAATACAGTATCTGCCTTTCTGGAACGTAAAAGTATTTTCTATTATATGGCAATATAAAAACATAAAATACATCTTTACTTCCTATCTTCCATTTCAATCCAACTAAATACCTTTTAAAATTAAAATTATATAGCCTAACTGTCTCATTAAGTGAAAATCCATAATTCATTGCGTAAAGTTTTCTTTTGAAATCAAAATTGTGAACAAACCAGAAATTATATTTTCGATTTTCTTTTATAAGCCTAATTCTCTCATCTTTTAGAAAATAAATTAAACTTCCTGCATAAATTGAAATTATAAAAATAAAAATACTTATAACTGTACTTTTTCTTTTCCTGTAGTAAGCTCTTACTTTCCAAAATAGTTCTTCTAAAAAATCTAATATATCATATATCATTTTTCTCACCTATATGCAGTTTTAATTTTCAACATCATAAATAAAAGAATAATTCTGTCTCACATCTTTACTTAAACTTCTGCCAACTACACACATTTCTTCTACTGATTTTTCAGCTTTTTCTCTTACTTTCTGACTATATTCCTTTTTCAGATGAAATGCAATATTGATTTCTGTAACTTTAAAAGTTGTTAAATCGACTTTTTTCCCAACTTCTGCATAGCAATTTTGAAAATTCTGGTTATTAGATTCCAATTTTATTGATAAAACTGTCATAGCACATGAAGCTACAGATGCAGCGAGAAGTTCCGATGGAGAAAGCATTTCACCATTACGATCTGTCAAAATAATCTCGCTATTTCTGTTATTTTCGATTTTCATTCTGAAATTTTTGTCATATTTTACTATTATTTTATCCATTTTTTATCTCCTAATTATCTCAAATTCTATTTTAAAGCATTCAATCCTGCCAAATTTAAGAAATTCCAAGGTTTATTATAATGAGGCTGGAAGAAAAAGTCAACAAATGCCAATTCTTCTATTGTCATTTTATTTTGAATACATACTGACAATGTATTAATTGATTGTGTTAAATCAATCTTAGAAGTTAATTGTGCTCCCAAGATTCTTCTGCTATTTTTTTCAAATACAACTTTTAATGTTACTTTTTCATAAGTCGGCATAAATTCAGGACGGTAATTATCGACAGCAATTACGCTTTCCACTTCTATTCCTTCTTCTTTTGCACTTTCTTCTGTTAATCCAGTTGCCGCCATATTATTTTCATAAATTTTTATTCCAGAAGTCCCTTGTGTCCCAATATGTCTAATCTTATTTTCAAATAAATTTATGCCTGCCAATGTTCCCATTTTCACGGCATTTGTCGCAAGCGGAATATATACTTCCTTTTGTAAAGGATTATAAAATACCGAACAGCAATCTCCTGCCGCCATAACATCCTTATTACTTGTTCGCATATATTCATCAACTTTAATCGCTCCATTTGGCAACATTTCCAGCTGTCCTTTAAATAATGAAGTACTTGGCAAGAATCCAACACACATAATTACCATATCAGCTTCATATTCATTTTTATCAGTAATTACTTTTGCCACATTTTCATTACTTCCTTCAAATTTTAAAACTTTTTCCCCAGTTGCAAGCACAATTCCCCTTTGTTTAATCGATTCTTCAGCAACATCTGTAAATTCCTTATCAAAATACTTACTCAAAATTCTTTCTTCAGCATCTACCAGCACAACTTCTTTCCCATTATCCGTAAATGCTTCCACAAGTTCCACTCCAATATACCCAGCACCAACGACAACAATCTTTTGAGAATTTTTTGCCCTTTCAATAATTTCATTTGAATGATTATAATTTTTACAAAGCAAAATATTATTTAGATTAATTCCTTCAATTGACGGAATAATCGGCCAAGAACCTGATGTAATAATCAATTTATCAAAAGTTTCATCAAATTCATTCCCATTTTCAAGATTTACAACATGAATTTTTTTACCTTCAATATCAACATTTTTAACTTCATGTTTCATCTTCGTATCAACATTCAATTCCTTTAATTTTTCAGGCGAAGAATAAAATAACCCTTTAGGATCCTTCACTACTCCTCCAACATATAAGGCAATCCCGCAAGAAAGGAACGAAATGTTATCATTCCTTTCAAATACAGTTACCTCCGCTTCAGGATTCATCTTTCTCAAATTCAAAATCGCCGCCGTCCCAGCATGTGTACATCCAATTACTACAACTTTCATATCTATTTCTCCTTTTCTATCAAGATATTATTATTTAAATAATAACAATTAGTATATCAAATTATTTTTTTCTCAATTTATTTAATTATACTATATTTTAGAAAAAAATCAATAGTTTTTTGTAATTTTTACAAATTTATATTTAAATAATATTTTATTTATATAATTTTTTAAAATTTAATCATTCAAAATATACTTTTTCTCTTGAGGAAGCATAGATTCTGAAAAAGTTCCATTTTGAATGCTATTTCTTATCTCAACAACTTTATCAGTTATATCCGTTATATTTACAATCCAGTCATTTATATATTTTTTTACCATTTCTCCCTTTATGCCTAACTGTATTGCTCTTCTTCCTATTGGATTACCATAAATATCCCTGTCCGGATCCCATTGGCATCTCACTTCTGAATTTTCCAGTTTTTCTTTCCATTCTTCCTTAGATAAATCAGAAACTTCTCTAAAAGATGAAAGTACAGCATTTTTCACTATTTCATCAAATCCTTCCCTTTTCAGGTCAATTGCCAATATTCTTTCCTGTCCTTGCTTAGTAGCCCAGCCACTTCTGTACATCATCCAGAGAAACGACGGCTTTATCCAAGTCATTCTGTTTAAACTGAACTTACTTCCAAACTTTCCTAATTTTAAAGCCTCGTCTGCTATTTCATTGCTATATGCTTGATAAACTCTTATTGTCTTGTCATCAAATACTGCATAAATATTTCTTTCCTCTTCTTTTTTCATAATTAATCCTTTCATTCAACATCTTTATTTGTAAAATCACATCTGTTTAATTGCTCCATTACATGTTTTCTTATCATTTCTTCATCACTTTGTAATAATAATTCCAATTTTTCTTTCGCCTTAGGAGTGTTTATGTCTCCCAAAGCAAAACAGCATTTTCTGACCAGTGCAAAATTATCGTCCCAACGGTATTTTTCAAAATTTGAAATTGCTAGTTCGTATACCGTGTCTATTGTTTGAGGTAAATGTAAACTTTGAAAATAACTAGCAATGTCTTCATGTTCTTCATGAAATTCCTCTCTTGATAATTCGCTGAAACTCTTAACAAAATTTAATGAATATTTTGGAAATAAACCAAAAATCCCAATGGAATACATTAAGTACGCTATCTCATCTGAATTTTTTTTATAGCATGCTTGTTTTATTCCTTCTTTAATCATATCTATTTTTTCTTCATCTGTAACACCAGAAAAATTTGAGATTAATTCCTCATTTCTCAGTTGAAAATTTACAATATAAAATTTTTTGCTTAATTCAAAGAATTTTTTTAATTCTTTTTCATATTTTGCTGATATTTTCATTATTTGTTCTCCTTTATCACTTCGTATTCTTTTAGATTTTTATTGAATATTTCTAATCCTTTTCCTTTCCTAAATTAAGATAATTTATACATTTCAAACGTATCTTCAACATGTTCTCGTATAATATCTTTACTACTTTTAGCCAACAATTTAAGTTTTTCTTTTGCCTCTTCCGTCCCTATTGCTCCCAATGCATAACAACATTTTTCAACTAATTGACAGTATTCATCATCACGATATTTTTCAAAATCTGAAATTGCTAATTCATAAAGACATTCTAGCGTAGACGGTAACTTCATTTTCATAAAGTAAATAGCAATATCTTCGTGTCTCCAATGCCATTCTTCTTTTGAAATCTTACATAAGATATTTATGAACTCTTCAGAATAAAAATCAAATGTAAATATTAACCAAAATAAAATATCTAATTTTGTTTTATCTTTAAATAAATAGGCTTTTTCTAGTTCTTCTTTTATAAATTTTATATCATCAATAAAATAATTTTTTTTCAATTTATTTATTGATATTTTTTTATCTAAATATTTTTCTAGCAAATTTTTAGCTTCATTGAAATCATTTATTTTTTCCATGATGAATATCTCCTCGTTTAACATTTATCTGTTTAATCCGTTGATTAAATATCTCTAAACCACTACCTTTACCTAAATTTATAGTTATTTTAATTATAATTTTAAAAAATATAAGATTAAAGTTTATAAAAAAAATTATCTCTACCCATTTTTTATTTGATTGGACACACTCCATATATATAAAAAATACATAGTATTTTTATATAAAATTACCAATCTATTATATTCTCTGAACGCAATACGTCCAAAAATTTTTTTCTTAATTCTAAATTACCGTCAATAACCTCATCTAATAAATCTTTTTCTATTAATGCCCAATGAAATATCCCTGGAAGATGCCCAGAAAGATAAATTGTTCTAAAATTTATATTTGGGTCAATAATCTCAACTTCACTTTCTGAATAAACATACATTCCACTATATTTATCTGTCATCCCCAAAAAAAGTGTTTGATTTCTTTCTTCATCCCAATAAATACCAAAAATCTCTGCTATTTCCTCTCCATTTTTATCTCTTTTTATTATTCTCATTTTACATCCCTTTCTTAGTTTGGAATATTTTATTTGGATTAAGTATATTTCTTTATTATTTTGGTAAATTTCATTTTAAACTTTCTCTATGGTTTCGTTGTATTGACAATGTATTGTTATTTTTGTTCATATTTGGTAATATGTCCTAACACAAAATAACAATTTCTCACTAAAAACTCTCTATCCAACTTTCATAAAATTCCTCTTGCTCTTTAACACTACCAATTTTTAATTCACTATCATAATCAAAAATATCTACTACATCATTTAAAGTCGCTTGTTTCCCCATTTGTAATTTATACGCTTTTGTCCCTCCAAACTCTTTTTGCATTGTAGAAGGATAAACATTAATAGCTGAAGCATTACAAAGTAAATAAATATTATTTAATTCTAATTTTTTTCGTAATTCTACAATAGAATCAAATATATTATCACTTTTTGAAAAATATACCATATTTTCAATTTCTATTTTCAAATTAATTTCATCTTCAATTTCTAATAAAAATAGTTTACTTTTTTCTACTTTTCCATTGTTTAAAATTTCAATATTTTGTATTTCTATATTATTTTCTTCTTTTTTCCAAAAATTTTCCATTGCAATCACCCTCTATTCTAAAAGTTTTTCAGTTCATCATAAATAATTTTTATTTTCACTATAATATTTTAACATAAAATTATTATAAATTTCTATAATATATGAAATTTTTCAATATTTAAATTTAAATAAAAAAACTGTACTTTCTATTATTCAAAAACCAAGTACAGTTCAAATTTTTTATTTTTATAAGTTAATCTTTATCACAATCATCATTATCCTTATCCTGATGTTCTTCATACTCGTCATATTCATCATACTCATTAACTTCACTAGGATCTTCACCATGATAATCTTTTTTGTTAAAATCATTTTTTAATTTTTTATATTTATCCATCCAAGACATCCAAATCACTTCTTTCGTATTTAAAATATTTTATAATATTCCTTGATATTTTATACCATTTCCCCAATAAATATTATTTACCATAACGGTTTCTTCAGGTAAATTTACACCTTTTAAAGCCCATTTCTTAAATTCTTCAAATCCAGTTCTGTCAACAATATAACCGATATGCTCTTTTGGGAGGCTTCTATCAATATATTTGTCAACATATTCATAGGTATTTTTCATAATTTTTATTATTGACTCTTCATCTGCCCAAAATAGCCAATCTTCAGCAAGTCTTGGATTTTGCTTTCCGGTTCTTCCCATTATCGCAAGTTTATAATATTTTTTAGGCGATCTTGTCCATGCACCTGTCGGACAGTTTAAAACACATTCACCACAGCCAATACATTTTTGATGATCTCTCACAGGTTTATAATTTTTATATGAAATTGCTCCTGTTGACAATTTTTTACATTTTCTTTCACACATTCCACACGAAACACATCTTGATTCATCTAGTTCAGGCTTTGCCATTCCGATTATTCCAAAATCGTGCATTCTTACTTTTTGACAATCATTTGGACAGCCAGTTAGGGCTACTTTGAAGTGAAAATCATTTGGAAAAATCGCTTTTTCTATTTTTTTTGCAAGTTCAGTTGTGTTGTAAGCCCCTTTTGGACAAACTTTGTTTCCAATACAAGCTGCTACATTTCTTGTCCCTGCAGCTGCATATCCCTTATCTTTATCCTTGTAATTAATATCCAATTTTTCCATAATTGGCTGAACCATTTTATTGACCTTTTCAATGTCCTTCCAATTGATTCCCAAAACTTCAAATCCTTGACGAGTTGTAATATGCACATTTCCGTCTCCGTAAGTATTTGCTATATCTGCAACTAAGCCCATTATTTCCGCTGTAACTGCTCCGCCTGGGACTCTTACACGAAGTGCAGTTTTTGATCTATCTTTTGTCACCCTATATGCATTTTTTGTAACAACTTTTCTATTTAAATCCATACTCATTTTATTGCCTTCTTTCTTAAATTCAAATTTCTAAAAATTTTTTTTAATCCAACAATTTTTGTGCTTTATCATACTTAAATACAGGTCCTTCTAAGCAGATATACGTTTCATCAATTTTACAATGTCCGCATTTCCCAACTGCACACGACATTTTTCTCTCAAATGAAACCCATATTTTTTCAACCGGCACATCTAATTTCAAAATTTCAAGACAGGCAAAATGCATCATTATTGGCGGTCCCACTACAATAAACTCGGTTTCATTCATATTTTCAATTTTCAAATCTGGGATATATTTAGTCACCATTCCTTCGTGAAATTCATTTTCCGTTTTTCCTAAATTTCTTGCACTTTCAGCATTGTCCAAAGTGACTAAGATTTCAATATTTTTTCTCCAACGTAAAAATTCTTTTTCAAAAATAACACTTTCATAATTTTTATAACCCACAATTATTTTAAAAGACTTCATTTCTTCAGGATGTTTTGTAAAATATTCAATAATCGGACGAACTGGTGCAATTCCACTTCCTCCAACAACCATTACAATATGTTTATTTTTATATTCCTCAATCGGAAATCCATTTCCATAAGGACCTCTTAAAAAAATTCTATCTCCTGCCTTTAATTCAAAAATTTTATCTGTAACCTTCCCAACTTTTCTAATCAAAAAATCAAGATATCCTTCCTCTAAGTTAAAATTCGCAACAGAAATAGGAGCTTCTCCAACTCCTGGCAACGAAACTTGCATAAACTGCCCAGCATTTACTTTTCCATTTTTATATTCTACACGAAATAGCCATTCCAGCTCTGTAACTTTTTCAATGAATAAAAGTTTGTGAACAGTTGGCAAGTATACATTCATATCTATTATATCCTGCTCATCTATATTTATTGTATTTAATGTATTAGTATTCATTCTGATTTTTCACCTCTTTTTTCAGCTGAAATTCTTTTTAATTCCGCACTTAGTTTGTTTATACAATTTGAAAATGAAATATATTCAGGACAAGCATCATCACATCGTCCACATCCCGTACACATTTGATAGCCAAATCTCTTTTTAAAGTCAGAAATTTTATGCATAACTTTAAATCTCATTCTATCTCCATGTCTTTGTCTAAACGAATGTCCACCAGCCATATCAGTAAACCCATTTACATGGCACGAAGCCCACACTCTTCTTCGCTCTCCATTATTGTCATTTTCACTGTAAAAAACATCTTGCGTTGTCGTACAAGTACAAGTTGGACAAACGAAATTACATTTTCCACAGGCAATACAACGGCTATCATATTCACGCCATAAATCTAAATTTATAATATCGGAAAGTTCAATGTTATCTGGAATATCTACATGAATTTCATTATCTTCCACAAATTCCATTTCAAATTCTACATTTTCATTTACTTTACTATTTTCCTTATTTTCAGAAATAACTTCATCAAAATATGCCTTTAATTCATCATCTCTTATATCAGCAAATACTTTATCATCTGTAACTTTTATCCCAATATTATATTCATCAGTCTTATTAGTCTTCATATCCACACAAAAACAGTTTTCAAACGAATTTGGACATCCAAATACTACAAATTTTACTTTATCCCTTACTCTTTTATAGTAAATATCCAAAAATTTGTTATTTAAATAGACTTCATCGACTCTCTTTACGGAATGTAAATCACAGCTTCTAAGAAAAATAAGATACTTTTCATTCTGCTCTTTAGGCATTGTACATCCATCTTCTGTAAAGTAAAACATTGTCTGTGTTATTGGCAGCATTACTTCCTTTGCTGAAAAATGAGATTTTTTATCAAAACATATCTCTTCAATCTTGTCAATTTCAGAATATCTAATTACAGAAGTATCTGAAAATGTCCCACGAAATGGTATTTCAATTGGGGCATATATTTTATACTCTCTCTTCAGCTTTTCAAGTGCTGAATTAAAATTTTCACGATTTAAGCTAATTTTCATTACTCCTCCTAAATTTTTCATAAACAAAGGATTAGGCCCCTTGTTATATTCTCCAATTATTTCAATTCTTTATTCTTATTTTTTTATTTCCTTTTTCCCCAAATAATAACAGGCATACCCAATAAAGCCTCCACCAACAATATTTCCCAAAGTTACAAACAGCAAGTTATAGAAATATCCATTCAAAGTAATTCCTTTATACATAATTCCCATCATTAAAAGCGTCATATTAGCAACACTATGCTCAAATCCAGCAGTGATAAATGCAAAAAGACACCAAAAAACCATTATCAGCCTAGCAGTTTCTTCCTTTAATTTTATTCCAGCCAAAACAGCAAGACATACTAAAATATTACATAAAATTCCTTTAAAAAACAATTCTTGCGGTAGAGCTGCAACTTTAGCCTTTGAAACTTTCACAATAAAATCTACAACAGACTTTGAAGCAGAATTTGAAAAAACATATATAATGGCAAGTACAACTGATCCAACAATATTTCCAATATAAGCCGCTATCCACATAAAGATCATATCTTTAAAAGTTATTGCCTTATTTAGCATCCCTGTTACTCCAATCATATTATTTCCCGTAAAAAGCTCCGTTCCAAACACAACTACAAGACTAAGTGCTATCCCAAAACTGACTCCCATAAGAATTTTATTAGTTGGCAATCCACTGCTAACTCCTCCAACCGTAAACGTCAATAAAATCCCCAATTCAATAAACATCCCAGCCATAAATGACGATAAAAAATATTTCCCCTTAGAATTTTTTAGCAACTGAACCTTACTTTCTGCAACATTTGACACTTGTTCCAAAGTTTGATTATTTCTCATTTTTCATATCGTGATAAGATAACTTATCACATCTCCTTTCTACTAATTTTTTTATCTTTATAAAAATTTCTTTTTTAAATTAAATTTATTTGTGAAAAAATTCATAATTTGTTTTCATTAAATTATTACACAATTATAATAAAAAGTCCACAAAAAAAATATTTTATTTATATTTGTATTTATAATATTTTGATTCTATAATTATTATTACTTCATATCAGATTTTATAAAAATTATAGGAAAACTACTGTTTATACTATTCCTCGTTTAAAAAGCGAAGGTTTATTTTAATTATTTGAAAATAATAAAAAAATCGCCGTCTTTTACAACAACGATTAATAATTTAAAATTTATTATTTTAAAAAAATAATAACTTTATCTTAAATTTTCCATTTCTTTCAATAATTTCCTCAATGTTCCAGAATCTGCCTTTGGATCATTAATTGCTCTTTTCCATGCCTTACTGCCACGTACATTATGAAATAATCCGTGAGTGTGCATTAAAAATAAATGTGGACGAAGATTCTGCTTTTCCATATTTTCAACATAATGAATCATCTTTTCAATAATTTCTTTACGTGTAATATTTATTTTTTTTTCACTTCCATAATATTTTCCAAATTCAGTCAAAATCATAGGATTGTCATAAATTTCACGACCTAGCATTACAGAATCCACGTGTTTTAGATGCTCATCAATTTCCTTAACTGTTTTTATTCCACCATTAATTTCTATATGCAAATTAGGATTTTCTTTTTTTGCTCGATAAATCTCATCATATCTAAGTGGCGGTATGCTTCTGTTTTGTTTTGGATCAAGCCCAGCTAATATCGCTATTCGAGCATGAATAATATATTTATTTACTCCAGCTTTTTCAGTAATATGAATAAAATTTATCATATCCTCATACTTATCAAATAATGTCCTATCAAAAGTATTAGGCAATATATTTTTCCCATCAATTCCAATTCTATGTTTTATAGAAATCGGCTTATTTGTTGCATCTTTCATTGCCTTCACAATATTTACCACTTCTTCTGGAAATGCCATAAGATAAGCACCCATCATATTTCCCGAAATTCTATCCGATGGACATCCAACATTTAGATTAATTTCATCATAAGCATATTTCTCAGCAATTTTTACAGCCTGATAAGCCTCTTTTGGATTAGTTGCTGCAATTTGCAGCACAATTGGATGTTCTACTTCATCAAATCCCAAAATGTATTCCAAATCTCCATTAAGAATTGCCAGTGCCGTTATCATTTCTGTATACAACAAAACATCCTTATTTATCATTCTAACAAAATTTCTAAAATTTCTATCTGTTCTATCAACCATTGGAGCTATACTTACCTTATTTCCCACTGCATTTCCTTTCATAATTTTATTTTTCTTTTAATTATCTATTTTGCATTATAATATTTCATTGCTTCAGGTAAAAATTTTCTAGCTGCTTCAATTCGATTTTTTCCAGATGGATGTGTTGACAAAATTTCTGCACCTTGACGTGCACCTATCGAATCCATTCTTTCAAGAGCTGTAATTGCTTCTGATGGATTATACCCAGCCATTGCCATAAATATCATTCCATATTTATCCGCTTCATATTCCTGGGTTCTATTAAATTTTAAAAGAGTAATCGAAAGTCCACTTGAAACTAAAGAAGATATAATATTTCCACCTGTTAGTGCATCTGTTACACCTGCTGCAATCCCTGCAAGAGCATTATTACTTGATGCTTCTGCATGATGTCCTCCGATAACATGCCCAATTTCATGTCCCATTACAAAGGCAATACCAGAGTCACTATTTAAAATTGGCATTATTCCAGTATAAAAAGCAATTTTCCCGCCTGGCATAGCAAACGCATTTATTTCTTTCGTTTTTATCAAATTAAATTCCCACTGTAAACCAGATATTTTTTTAGACATCCCATTTTCATTCAAATATTTTTCAACTGCCACTGATATTCTTCCGCCAATTCTTCTTAGTCGTTGTCCATCAGCTGTATTATTTGCCAAAAGTCCTTTAGCATTAGCTTGTTGAATAAATTCTCTATATGTAGAAACTGATTTTTCCGCAACACTTTCATCACTTACTAATTTTAATTGTCTTCTCCCTGTAAGTGGTGCTACTGTACAACTTGAAATCATTGTCACTGCTGTAATTAAAAATAATATTTTTGAATATTGCTTCATTTTTACATTCCTCCTATTTTTAGTTTTTTATTATATTTATTTACAAAAGTCTAAAACCATAAAATATAATACTGTTAATTTTTTATTTTTTTCCATTTTTGGGTAAAATATAAGATATCAAAACTCCTTGTTACTACTAATATTATATATTATTCAATTTTTATAACTTTTGCTTTTTAAATCAACTTTTTTCAATTATGACTATTCTATATTCAAAATTTTTATTTTATTAAATTTTAAATACATAATTTATTAAAAAGCTTAATATCCTTAATAAATATAATAAAATTTTAAAATAAAAAAATTTATTATTTAATAGTTACCAAATCAAATAAATCCAATATTTTTCTATTTTTAAATTTATGCTTCTTCATTATATCATACAAAATAAAATGTTTCAATTTTTCAATTTTAATTATTAAAACTTATTATAAACTTCCAGCATATTCAAAATATCCCTAGTTTCCTTCACATCATGAACTCTCAAAATCCTTCCTCCATCTTGTACCATCAAACTTTCAAATATCAATGTTCCCATCAATCTTTCTTCCAATGTCAATTGAAATATCTTTTCATTAAAACTTTTTCTTGAAATTGCAACCATTATTGGTAACTTCATATCCCGCAAATATTTTACCGATTTAATTCTTTCCATATCTTCAGGCGTATTCATACTATTATTTGAAGAATATCCAACTCCTGGATCTATCGAAATTTTTTCCCTTTCAATCCCAGTTCCCAAAATCGCCTTCACTCTTTCATCAAAATAACTCTCCAAATAATTCTTCAAATTTGGAATTTCATCAAATCTTCCATTATTCATAACAACTAATGCAGGCTTATATTTTTCAACAAGTTTTAGTTTCCCTTCCGAAGCAAATCCATTAAAATCATTAATAATATCAATTCCAGCATCCAGTCCTTTTTCAATAACTTCTTCAGTATCACTGTCCAAAGCCAGCACAACATCTGGAAACTCCTTTTTTACAGCTTCAATATATTTTTCAATCCGATTCCATTCTTCCTGTGCCGAAATATCATCAAAATTAGGCTTTGATGATTTTCCTCCAAACTCAAATATCTTAGCTCCATTTTTAATATCTGCCTCAATTCTCTTTAAAACTTTATCTACACTCGAATTTCTCCCTCCATCATAAAATGAATCAGGAGTAATATTCAAAATCGAATAAATAACCGACTCAGTTGTCAAATCAAACTCAAAATTATTCCCCTTCCAAATCAGCCTGTCCCTTTGCAAAATATCTTTCAATTTATTAATCCCATTTTCAAACTCAAAATTATTTTCCTTTTTCAAGATTTCAACCGACTACTTTAACTCAGAATATTTAAAAATTCCCACAATCTTTTTATCTTGATTAAAAGAAAATACATTTTTATCTTCCAGAAAATTTCCAAATTTATTCAATTCATTTTTTTCTCCATCAAATTCAATAACAATATTTTTAGGATTCCTATTTTTTATTTCATTAATTTTAAGCATCTTAACATTTTCCTTTCTTTGTACATATTTTTTTATCTTTTACTTTTTAACTTAGCATTTTTACAACTATTTATAAAAATTTAATACCTTTTAGATAATTAAGAAAATAAAAACTGTTGTCATCTTTTTACTAAATTTTAAACATATAATTTAAAATTCTGAAATTGTTATTAAATTAATTAGTTAATTAATTATTAAAAAATACGTCCGATAATAAAATTATAAAATTTTAAAAATATAAGAATTATATATGAAAATTATATTTATTAACACACTATCTATTATTCAATAAAATAATTATTTATATATAATTCATATTCTTTTTAAAATTAATCATTTATCTTTTGTATTTTCTGGTCTTCTATTTTAAATAACTCATCTATTCTTTTAACAATTACTTCTTTTTCAAAATAATCTCCATCGTAAATCTCAATTAATGGAATCAATACAAAAAGTCGATTTAGCATTTCTTTATGGGGAATTATTAAATCTATTTCATCTATTTTTTTATTTGAAAAAAGTAAAATGTCAATATCAATTGTTCTTGGTCCCCATCTAATTTCACGTTTCCTATCTAGTTCTGCCTCAATTTTATTTATAATTTTCAAAATTTCTCTTTCTGAAAATTTAGTTTCAATTTTAATTACTACATTTAGAAACAAATTCTGCTCTAAATATCCAACTAGAGTAGTTTCATATCATATAACCCAGACTTTCCCAATATTTTAATTCCATTAATTTTTCCAATCATTTTAATAGCTTTTTGGATATATCCTTTCCTATCTCCAATATTTCCACCTAAACTTAAATAAACTTTATTTTTTTCCATTTTTCCATACCCGCCTAATCATTTATCTGAATTTCAACACTATCAAAAATCCCATCAATCGGAACTGCCAATTTTCTAATATTTACCTGCACATTTTCGATTTTTCCATTTAATTTTTTTATTTCCCTTATAATCTCCAAAGCCAGCGTTTCTAACAAATCAACATTACTTACCTTCACAATTTTTTCAATTTTTCTATAACAGTCTCCATAACTTAAAATGTTATTTATATCATCATTCTTAATAATTTCTTTTGAAAGTGATATAATTAAATCAATTTCAATATTCTGTCCAATTTTTTTTTTTCTTCATAAACACCTATATATGAATGAAATTTCATGTTATTAATCTTTATTTTATACAATTGTATCTCCTTCACTTACTTTTAATTATTATAGCCATTTATAAAAGTTTTAAATTTCTGCTAATTACAATATTTTTTACAGTTCCACTTCTTACCATTTCTCCAGTATTTTTTAATGTAAAATTTTGATATTTTAAATAAAAATATTATATTTATTGAGTTTTTATATTATTACTTCTACAATTGCCTATTTTGTTTATTAGTTTATTTAAATATTCAAACTTAAAATGTTATTATTATTTTAACACATAAAACTTCAAAAATAAATAGTATTAAATAAAAAGAAAATTGATTAGCACTACTTAAACTAAATCCAAACTATCTCAGTCATAAAAACTATTAAATACTCAAACTTCAAGCATCGTTTGAATAATCTATTGAGATTAAATCCTTGATGTCATTAATGTTTTTATTCCAAATTAAAGTTTTAAAAATTTTGTTGTTAATTTTCTTTATTAATCATAACAAAAATCTTTAAATATCATATAAGTTATTTTACTACATATATTTTAGAGGTTTATACAACCAAAATTTTTTTCGCTTAATAAATTTTTTTGAGTGCCATCGAATTTTTTTGAGTGCCATCGTGGTACTGCACAATTTAATTATTTTATATTCAAAATATTTGTTTCAAATAAAATCAAACATCATCAATGCACTTTTCCTATTCAGATATCCCATAAAACTTAATACACTTATTTTCGGTGGTATGCTTACCAGCACACTCACGTGATCTTTCATCAGATGTTCCTTCAATTATTTTAACTCCTTTATATTCATATAATCTTCTTAAAATTTTTTCCACATTTTTTCTGTATTGACTATATGTAATTTTTCATCTATACTTAGGTGTAAGGTGTAAATACTATATGATACTTACACATCCATTTAGTATGAGACAGGCTATTTAGCCATATTAAACACCTTTCTTTCATTAAAATAGTGCTTGAACAGCTCTATTATAATGGAAGATGTATTTTGTTGCAAACTTACGTTTCCGCACCCACATAACGGATGGTTTTATGTTTCGCACGCTTTGCATACTCAACTGACTAAAGTCAATAAAATAAAAAAATAACCTCTATTCTAAATTAATATTTAGAAAGAGATTATTCTTATTCTTAATTTACTTACAAAAGTCTTCCAAAGTTCAAAAATAATTTACTACTATTTCCTTTTTTATTTTTAATATTTCAGATTTTAGTTTTATAAAAAATTAATTTATGCTTCCTGTGCTGCATATCCACCTTCAATTGCAACTTCCTTCACTTTTTCCTTCTTTTGTTTAATTTTTAGCGAAAAAGTCCCTGTTCCAGCCTGATTTCCATATTCTTCAATATAATCAACTACAAATACGTTTGTCATGTCAATTTTTCTTACCATTTGTCCTGCTGAAATAATTTCAAGGCTTGCTTGTCTGTAGGCATCGCTTGCTTCTGATGGAACTAATGACCATTGTGCAACTTTTCTTGTGTCATCTTCTGTATCTCCACTTGCCGCAGCTAGAATTTTCCCCCTAATTTCCAAAATTACTCCCAAATCTGTTGCTCTCGCATTTGAATCATCAGGCGTTTCAGAAATATATTTTACATCCAAAATACTTTCCTTGTCTAGCAGAATTTCATTTTCTTGTCCTTTAACGCTCAATCTGAATCCCATAAATAATTCCCCCTATTTATTTTTGATAATTAAACAATAGCACTATTTTTTAAATTAATTTAATTTTAATTATCTGTTATTATTCTACAACAAAAATATTCATTTGTCAACAAAAATTTTAATTTTTTATTAATTAATCTACAAGATAAACTTTAAGAGCAGTTTCTTCATCAAAGGGAATTGGTACAGCAACAAATTTTTTCCCAGCATCAATCATTCTAGCAATAATTTCACTTTGACTTTTTGGCAAATATCCAACTTTTTCCTTTCTAGAATTATAAACAGCAACTGCATTTAAAGAAATACCGTTAAATTCCCGAAACAAATCCAACTGAACCTCATCTTTGATTTTAATTGCAAAATTTCTAATATACTTAGCCCCTTCCAAATAAGTATCCAACAAAAACAGCCTTCTTGACTTTTTTGCATATTTGTCAATTAATGTCTTTGCATATTCAAACATCATTTCCTTTCCCAGCCGAATTTTTTCTTCACGCCCATTATCCTTTTGAATAACAAGTACTCCATTTCCAAAATTAAATTCATTTATCATATAATTTCTCTGATTTTTCAAAAGTTCAAAATATTCCATCATTTCTTCAAAAATCATAATTTCCTTCTGATTAATCTGAAATGATCCCTTTTTCAGTTCAACTGATGTATTCTCAATATACGAATAATAAAATCTTCCATCCCCAAAAACCTCAATTTCATAATTTCCTCCATAATAAAGCCCATCAAACTCAAGTTTTATCCCATTAAAATTACTTACCAACATCTTTTTCACCTCTTTTATTGTACCTTCTTATTCCTTATTTCAGTCCTTCTAACTTTCCTTCAAGAAATAATTTCAAATTTTTTTCAACATCATTCATAAGTGTTATCATACTTTTTTCAGATTTCCATGCAATATGTGGAGTAATTACAATATTCTCCAATTCAAATAATTTAGAATTTTTTTCAATCGGCTCAACACTCGTTACATCAATAGCTGCTGATTTTATTATTTTATTTTTTAATGCAAAATACAAATCATCCTGATTTATAACTGGCCCTCTTGCTAAATTCAAAATTCTAGCACTCCTTTTCATTTTCTTCATTTTTTCAAGATTTATAAGATTTCGTGTTGAATTGGTCAATGGTACATGAAGTGTTAAAACATCACATTTTTCTAGAACTTCATCTAAATCATACCGTAAAACTCCATCCTCTTCAACTTTTTTATAATCTTTTCCAGCAACCATCACTTCCATTCCCAATGCTTCTGCCATCTGAGCAACTTTTTTTCCAATATTTCCAAATCCTACAATTCCTAAAATTTTCCCTTCCACATCATCAATCGGATATTTCTGATAATCAGGAACATGAATATCAATCCATTTACCATTTTTTACTTCCTCAAAATATTTATTAACAGGCGTTAATTCATTTAAAAGAAAAGTAATTGCCAGCTGTGCAACAGAGTTAGTCGAATAGCCTGAAACATTTGCCACCTTTATTCCAAATTCATTCGCACTTTTCACATCAATATGATTAAATCCAGTCGCTGTAATAAGTATCAGTTTAAGTTTTTTAGCCTTCTCAAACTGCTTTTTCCCAAGTCTTATTCTAGTCGTTATTACAACATCCACATCTTCTATTCTTTCATCAATTTCTCCAACTTCAGTATCTTCATATTCAGTATATTCGCCATATTTATCAAACTTTTCCCTTAAATCAATCGGTCCAGCCGTAACTCTATCCAAATACACTATTTTTAAATTTTTTTCCATAAATATCATCCCTCTTTTAGTATTTAACTATTTAATAAAAAATCAATTTTCTCAGATTATATTCCAAACTATACTTTTACGGAATATATTCTATAAACTTTTTAATTTTATTTATAATAACCTAGTTCATTATTTATTTTCCCAAATTCAAATTTTAAAACAAATATACTATATAATGCTGACATCTGCCTTCAATTTATAAATAACATCCTTTCTTTCCACAACAATCATAACTTTTTCCTTCAATTCCTTATCCCTCTTTATTTTTTGCAATAATTTTTTTGCTGGATTTATAGCAATGGCATTTCCAACATTTTTAAACATTGTCAGATCTCCCGTTGTATCCCCATAGGCATACGATTTTTTCAAATCAATGTCGTACTTTTTACAAAAATCTGTTATTGCCTTTTGCTTACTTTTAGCATCCCACATTGGAATTACATTTCCTGTAAAAATTCCATTTTCATTAACTTCATAAATAGAAGCCCTGTAATCTTCGACACCATATCTTTCAGCCATTTTACTCACAAGAAAATCTGGACTTCCTGAAATAATTATAACTTTATGTTTTTTTTCCTTATGAAATTTCAATCTTTCTCGTGTATATCGATAAACTTTATCACCTTTCAACTTCATTACTCTTTTAGCAATAAAATCCATATCCTCCTTACTAAAATTTTTCAATGCCTCCATATAAGTTTGTACAAGCTCATCTAAATAATCATCATAATCCCCAGTTCTATTCTCCCACTTGGAAAATTTCTCCTTAACTTTCCCTTCCCAAGTCATCATATCAATATACTCATACTGAACAAGCATCTTAAAATGTTCAATTAACAGCGAATCCCTATAAATCGTCCCATCAATATCAAAAAATGCTGCTACATTTTTATTTTTACTTTCTTTCATTTACTTCCCCCTTATTAAATTTGTTTATGTAATATTATCATGCTATATTTTACCTTATTTCCCCCAATAAATCAAATAATTTACTATTTTGGACAGAGTAAAAAATATAAAGATAAATAAATTTAGTCAGATTAGTTATATTATATTGTTTATAATTTATGTGAATAAATAAAAATTGATATACATAAAGATTAAGATTTTATTACGTCCGATAATATATAAAAAAGTTATAATATTAATTATCTCTATTTTTATACTCTTTTGCTTTGCAAAGAAACGATAAATAGGATATAATACTCTTAAGATTACCTAATTAATTTAAACTAAGTAAACTTTGAAAAGAGGAAAAATGGGAAAAATGCTGATTGTTGAAGATGATAAAAAAATATCACGTATTTTAAAATTACAGCTTGAACACAAAAATCATGAAATAACGATAATCGAAAATGGAATTGACGCATTAAATGAAATTGACAAAAAGAGGGATTTTTATGATTTGATGCTTTTGGATTTGGGACTTCCTTCGATGGAAGGAAATGAAGTTTGTAAAAATGTTAGAAAAATATCAGAAGTTCCTATAATTGTTGTTTCTGCGAAAAATAATACGGAAGAAAAAGTTGAATTATTAAAATCAGGAGCGAGCGATTATGTTACAAAACCTTTTGATTTTTTGGAGCTTGATGCAAGAATTGACATAAATATTAGAAAAGAAAAAAATTCTGAAATCGTTTATAAAACTTTAAAGTTAAATACAGAAAATTATTCTGTTTATTTGGAAGAAACTCCTGTTTTATTGACAAAAACAGAATTTGAACTGGTTAAACTTTTGACTGAGAATAAAGAGGAAATTGTTTCACGAGATAAAATCGTTGAAAAAATATGGGGTTGGGATGCAAGTGACAATCTTCTTGACAGCACAATAAAAAAAATTAGGCAAAAATTGGGAAAAGAAAAAATTAAGACTGTGAGAGGAATTGGGTATATTTTAAAAATATGAAAAAAATAAAATTAAAAAAGATAAAAGACAAAATAATTTTTGCAAATACAGTAAGTCTAGTTTTTATCTCGTTTATAATTATCTTGGGAATGACCATATTTTTAATTCATAAAGCTGTTGAAGCGGAAACTAAAGAAATGGATAAGCTTGTCTTATCTGCCATTGAAAAATTAAATAATGTTCCGACTGATAAATTGAAAGAAACTTACAAAAACTACGATTATGCTGATAAACAATATATTTCCCTTGCAGTTGAAAAAAATGGGAATTTCATTTATTTGACAGATGACGAAAATCATTCGGATTTTAAGAAAATTGAAGAGAATAAACTTGAAATAAAATGGGACAGATTTGTCTACAAAAGAATTTACACTGTAAATAATATAAAATATTATGCGATAAGAAATTTTGAATTTATGGAAGCACATGAAATTTTGTATGTTATGCTTTTAATGTTTGTTTTAATCACAATTTCGATTATCGTAATTTCAAAAATTGTAGCAGAATATGTGTTAAATCCGTTGTCAAATATAATTTTTCAAAGTAAGGAAATAAATAATCATAATATTGATGCACAATTGACCAAAACAAGAGATGACGAAATTGGAGAATTAATTGATGTGTTGAATGAAACTTTTAAGAAAAAAGAGGAGATTATAAAGAGTCAAAAGACTTTTTCTTCTGACGTGTCGCACGAATTAAAAACGCCTCTTGCTATAATGAAAGGTTATTTAGATATATTAGAATGGGGAAAAAATGACAAAGATTTATTAAATGAAGCCATTGAAAATTTGAATCTTGAGGTAAAAAATATTGAAAGAATAATAAATACATTATTTTTAAGTTCTAATCTCGAAAAAATTACTATTAAAAAAGAAGTTATTGATGTAAAACAACTTTTTGAAAAAATAAAAAAAGATTATGAACTTTTGAATATCAAAAGGAAAATTTTAGTAAAATCCGATGGCAATGTGAATATTTTTGTTGATAAAAACTTAATTTCAGAAGTTTTACGTGGATTGATTGACAATAGTATAAAATATTCTGTCGGAAATATTGAATTAATTGCTAAAGAAAATATAATGGCTGAAGTTATCGTAAGAAATTATGGAGAAGGAATTCCTGAAGAAGAAAAGAAAAAGCTGTTTAATCGTAATTTTCAAGGAAAAAACGCTAAAAAAGGAGCAGGACTTGGACTTTCAATTATAAAAGATATAATTTTGTTAAATGACGGCGAAATTTATTTAGAAAATAGAAAAGATGGAGTTGATGTAAGAATGGAATTTAAAAAAGTTGAAATTGAAGAATAAAAAATAAAAACTTAGTTTAAATGTATATCATAAAATTTTATTGACTTTTTATATAACAGGTGTTATAATACTATAAAATTAAAAATAATGGAGGTATTTTTATGAAACAAAATATTTTAAGTAACAGTATAAAAATTAAAACAAAAGAAAAAGAATTTTTAAAAAGTATCTTTTTGGTATTAAGCGGAGTTATATTTTTATCAATAATGTCGCAACTTATAATACCGCTTTATTTTACTCCTGTACCTATTTCACTAGGATCATTTGGAGTAATATTAATAGCATTAGTATATGGTAGAAAGTTGGGAATAGCAACTGTACTTTCCTATGTTGCAGCAGGTAGTTTAGGAGCTCCGATTTTTGCTGGATTTAAAGCAGGTTCGTTGTTTTCACCAACAGGAGGATATATTTTAGGATATATTGCAGCTACAGTAATTTTAGGATTTTTATCTGATAAAGGTGTTGCAAAATCTTATGTGAAGACATTTCTTTCACTATTACTTGCTAGTGCCGTTATTTTGATATTAGGTGCATTAGTATTGATGTTATTTGTGCCTATTAAAAATGTATTTATGGCCGGTGTACTTCCTTTTATTCCTGGAGATATGTTAAAAGCAGTTGCAGCAACTCTTTTATTTCCAAGATTATGGAAATTTATTAAAAAAAATAAAAATTAAATTATTTGTTAAACAAAGAATCTCCTTTAAAGCAATTTTTAGGAGATCTTTTATTTAATTATCATATTTTTACTTAATACAATTTTTTGAACGCAAAGAAAGGAAAAAAAAGATGTTAAAAAATAATAATCAAATTGAACTAGTTAAGTTTATATCACATTTAAAAAATAAAATTATAAATGAAAAATACGATATAACTCATGAAGAAGCAATCTTTTTATCAAAAATTCCTAATGATGATATCGAAACTTTAAACTTGCTTTTTGAAGCAGCAAATCAAATTAGAGAAAAATTTTGTGGTGAAAATTTTGATTTATGCACTATTATTAACGCAAAATCTGGGAAATGCTCTGAAAATTGCAAATACTGTGCACAATCAATTCATTTTAAAACAGCAGTAGATGTATACGGTCTTATTTCAAAAGAAACAGCACTTTGTGAAGCCAAAAGAAATGAAAACGAAGGCGCTCATAGATTTTCACTTGTAACAAGCGGTAGAGGATTTAATGGAAATGAAAAAGAATTAAATGACTTGGCTGAAATTTATGAATCTATACGAGAACACACTAAAAAATTAAGTCTTTGTGCTTCTCATGGCATCTGTACAAAAGAAGCATTACAAAAATTGGCTAATGCAGGTATTTCGATGTATCATCACAATTTAGAAACATCGAGAAGATTTTATCCTAATGTCTGTACATCTCACACTTATGATGATAGAGTTAATACGATAAAAAATGCAAAAGCAATTGGATTAAACGTTTGCAGTGGAGGAATATTTGGATTAGGGGAAACTATTGAAGATAGAATTGATATGGCATTTGATTTAAAAGAATTAAAAGTCAATTCTGTTCCGATAAATATTTTAACTCCAATCCCTGGAACTCCATTTGAGAATAATAAAGCAGTAGAGCCATTAGAAATTTTAAAGACTATATCTATTTACCGTTTTATTATGCCTAAAACTCATTTAAGATATGCTGGAGGAAGAATTAAATTAGGAAATTATGTAAAAACTGGTTTAAAATGTGGAATTAATTCTGCACTTA
Source organism: Leptotrichia wadei (assembly GCF_007990545.2). Taxonomy (NCBI): domain Bacteria; kingdom Fusobacteriati; phylum Fusobacteriota; class Fusobacteriia; order Fusobacteriales; family Leptotrichiaceae; genus Leptotrichia; species Leptotrichia wadei. Next base: position 1,051,686 of record NZ_AP019829.2, on the reverse strand, counting down.
CAGGAAATTTCTTAACAACTACAGGAACAACAATAGAAAAAGATAAGAATATGGTAACAGAATTAGGCTATAAAATTTAAAGACTTTTTAGAAAATGAATAAAAAGAAAAAAGGCTATCTCAAGATTTTCGAGAAAGCCATTTTTTTATAACTTTTGATTTAAATTATTTTTTTATCTTCTTTGTTGTCTTGTTTGCTGTTGATAACTAAATGATTCCAGCTTCATTGAAATATTTTTTTCTTTTCCATTTGATGCAACTTTCAAATTAACTGTTTCCCCAATTTTCTTAGCTGCAAGTTCCCCAATAAATGATCCAGCTGATGTCACAGGTTTTCCATTGATTTCAAGAATTATGTCATTAGCTTTAAGCCCATATTTTGCTGCTGGCGAATTTGGATAAACTTGTTGAACTAAAATACCAGTTGAATAAGAAATTCTTCTTTCTTTCTTCAATTCTGAGCTTAAATCAAGTACTGAAATTCCAATATATGGACGTTCATATTTTCCATTTTTTATAATTGAATCTCTTACATTTTCAGCCAAATTTGAAGGAATTGCAAAACTTAATCCTACACTTCCACCATTTGGAGAATAAATTGCAGTATTTACACCAATTACATCTCCATTGATGTTAAGAAGCGGTCCACCACTATTCCCTTGATTAATAGAAGCATCTGTTTGGATAAAGTTTTCAACTTGCTCAATTCCAAGTGAACTTCTTCCAGAAGCTCCAATTACACCAACAGTCATCGAACTATTAAGTCCTAATGGATTTCCAAATGCAATTGCCCAATGTCCTATTTTTATATTATCTGAATTTGCAAACTTTAACGGCTTAAATGTTCTGTTGGCATTTACCTTTAAAATAGCAATATCAACTTCAGGCGATGTCCCAACTAATTTTGCCAAATATTCATGTCCATCAGCTAATTTTACGTAAATTTCATCAGCACCTTCAATAACGTGATTATTTGTCATCATATATCCGTCACTTGAAATTATAAATCCTGATCCTAAACTTCCAGATTCACGTCTTTGCTGTCTTACTCCAGAAGTTCCGAACAAGAATGCCTCAAGCGGATTATAAGTTTCAACAACAATTGTCTTTTTTGTTCTTATATTTACAACAGAGTCTTTAGCTTTATCATAAACAGAAGCAAAAGCATCTTGAGCACTATACATATCTCCTGTAACATTTGTATTTTGAACAATTTGCTTATTTTGTAAAAAATCTGTCTTATTTACTGCTGCAGTTGCCGTAAGAGCTGCCGCCATAAATGATGTAGTTATAATTTTTTTTAATTTCATATTTAAAATCTCCTCTTTTGTAAAATTTATATTTTTTAAAATTATCCAATGTTAATTATTTTACTCCCCTTTTCTTAGAAAAAATAATATTCTCATTTTTTTTATTCTTAGATTTTATAAATTTTTATTTAATAAAGAACAAATCTATCTTTCCAAAAAATATTTTTTTAATCAGGATTATAATTTAAAACATACCTAATAAAACAGCTCTTACAAACATTTTCTTCATCATCTCTATAACCATAAGTCCTAAAATTGCAGAAATATCAAAATTCATAGTTCCAATTGGAATTATGATTCTAAACATCCGCAAATAAGGCTCTGTAACTTTTCTAACCCATTGAAAAAATATTATTTGATTATACGGATCAATCCACGAGCCTAAAATATTCACTAGAATAAGGATAGCATATGTGTCAAATATTTTTAAAATCAATGTTATAATAATATCCAAAATTTCACCTCCAAAATTTAAAAGGTTTTTTTATTTTTTATTTATTCAAGATGTTTTTACATTTTACAACATATTCAACTCCTGAAACTACTGTTAATATCAACGGAATAATCAACAAGATATTATTTACTATAAAACTGAAAGGTATCAAAATTATTAACGTAAGTGCCACCATTTGAGTTGCAGTTTTCCATTTTCCAAGTTTATCTGCTGCAATTACAACTCCTTCAGCTGCTACAATTGAACGAAGTCCTGTTATCAGCAATTCCCTAAATATTATTATTATTACAAACCACAAGCTAATTTGATTAAATTTGGCAAATGTAATCAAAGCTGAAATAACAAGAATTTTATCAGCTAACGGATCTAGCAGTTTTCCCAAATTTGTAATCATATTATATTTTCTCGCAATTTTCCCATCATAATAATCTGTAATTGCCGCTCCTACAAAAATAATCGCTGCAAATATTCTCAACATTATAGAAATCCCTATAATTTCTGAAAATTCCAAAGCTAGACTCAAGAAAATCACAAATGGAATAACCAAAATGATTCTCAATATTGCTAGTTTATTAGGTAAATTCATTTTCATCACTTCCACTCTCCTTTGTAACTTATTATTTTTACTTTTTTTAAATATTCAAATATGTTTAATAACTTTTATCTAGTTATTTTAACAAAATTAAAGTTCCTTACCCTAGAATATTTATTTTATTTAAAATTTATTACAACAATGCCTTCATACTTAAATTAAATTTATCTTCATTTTCCATTGAAATTACTTTAACTCTTACAATTTGTCCTTCTTTTAATGCATCTTCAGTCTTTTCAATTCTCTTATTGCTTATTTCAGAAATATGTAAAAGCCCTTCTTTTCCTGGCAGTACTTCCACAAATGCACCAAATTTCATCAATTTTGTAACTTTTCCTTCATAAATTCCATTTAACTCAACAGATTGTGTTTGATTTTTTACAAGTTCCAATGCTTTTTTCATATTTTCAGACTCTTTTCCAAAAATTGAAACAGTTCCATCATCATCAATATCTATTGAAACTCCAGTTTCATCAATAATCGCTCTAATAACTTTTCCTCCAGGCCCAATAAGTCCTGCAATCTTATCTGGATTAATTTTGATAACTTCAATTTTTGGTGCATTTTCAGAGACTTCAGCTCTAGGTTCGCTTATTACAGCTTCCATTTTATCAATAATGAACATTCTTCCTTCCAATGCTTGTTTTAAAGCAATTTCCATTATTTCTCTTGTAATTCCTTCAATTTTTATATCCATTTGAATCGCAGTAATTCCATCTTTTGTACCTGCAACTTTAAAGTCCATATCTCCAAGATGATCTTCGAGTCCTTGAATATCAGTAAGTACAGTAAATGTATCCCCTTCTTTTATAAGTCCCATTGCAATTCCTGCAACTGTTGATTTTATAGGCACTCCAGCTGCCATTAAAGCAAGCGATCCTCCACAAATTGTCGCTTGTGATGAAGATCCGTTAGATTCTGTAATTTCAGAAACAAGCCTTACTGTATATGGGAATTTATCTTGATCTGGCATAACATGTTTTAATGCTCTTTCAGCTAAATTTCCATGTCCTAGTTCACGTCTTCCAGGTGCTCTCATAAATCCAGCTTCTCCAACTGAATATGGCGGAAAATTATAGTGCAGGAAGAATTTTTTACGTGTTTCATCCTCCATTCCATCAATAATTTGTTCATCTTCTTTACTTCCAAGTGTTGCAACAACCAATGCCTGAGTTTCTCCACGTGTAAACAATGCTGAACCGTGTGGTACTGGAAGTGTATCTATTTCTACATCAATTGGACGGATTTCAGTAGTTTTTCTTCCATCAGCCCGATATTGCTTGTACAAAATAGCATCTCTCACAAGTCTTTTTTCCACATCTCTGTAATATTTTTTTAATTCCTTTTCAAGATTTTCGTCAATTTCTCTTTCTTCACTTTCAAGTTTTTCAACATATCTCTCAAAAAGTTCTATTTCTAAATTATCAATCGCTTCATATTTTTCCAATTTACCAGGTGTCATAATCGCATTTTCAACTTCATTTTCAAAGCCGTCAATAAATTCTTTAATTTCAGGCTCTACTTCCTTTTTTTCAAATTCATATTTTTGTACGTCAAATTGTGCCAAAAATTTATCCTGCTCTGCACAAATTTCCTTAATCTTTTCATGCCCAAACATAATAGCTTCCAGCATTACTTCCTCAGAAACTTCCTTAGCTCCAGCTTCTACCATTGTCACGGCATCCTTTGTACCTGCAACCGACAGCTGAATCTCACTTTCCAAAAGCTGTTCACCAGTCGGATTTAAGATATATTCTCCGTTAATGTATCCAACTGTAACTCCGGCCACAGTTCCAGCAAACGGAATATCTGACAACCCCAATGCAGCAGAAACTCCGATTGTAGCCAGATTTTCAGGATAATTGACTTCATCATAAGAAAACACCGTAATTACAATATGAACCGCATTTAAAAATCCTTCTGGAAATAGCGGCCTAATCGGTCTATCAATCAATCTTGAAATCAATATTTCATCAGTTCCTGGCTTACTTTCCCTTTTTATAAATCCACCTGGAAATTTTCCAGATGCATAAAATTTCTCAATGTAGTCAACTGTAAGCGGAAAAAAATCCTGACCTTCCTTTACATCCTTACTTCTAGTCGCTGTAACTAAAAGTACAGTTCCGCCACATTGCACAATAACCGATCCTCCAGCTTGACGTGCAATTTTTCCAGTACTTATTTTAATTTCTTGATTTCCTAAATTAAAACTATATATCTTTTCATCAAACATTTTTCCTCCTAAAAATTTTTATTTTTTAAGAAGGGAGCAAATAATAGTAAAATTCTTTACTTAACTTAGATATTCATCATTTAATTAATAAAAAACTTTACAATTACTTACTCAAAATACCTTCTTAAAACTTTTATAATTATACCATTTTTTCAAGATTTTTACAAATTTTTTAAACTAAATATCAAAAAAGAAAATAAATCCCTTGAACAATTTAACAAATTGAAGTAAAATATAATAAGTGAAAAACTTTTTTAGAAAAAATGAAAAATAATTATAAAATTCAGGAGGTAATAAAAAATGGGAACACCACATATTGGAGCAAATAAAGGAGATATTGCAGAAACTATACTGCTACCTGGAGATCCATTAAGAGCAAAATATATTGCAGAAACTTTTTTGGAAGATGCTGTTCAATATAACAATGTTCGTGGAATGTTGGGATTTACTGGGACTTATAAAGGAAAAAAAGTGTCTGTTCAAGGGACTGGAATGGGAGTTCCTTCAATTGGAATTTATGCACATGAATTGATTGCAGAATTTGGAGTAAAAAATTTGATTAGAATTGGAACTGCTGGTTCTTATCAAGAGGATATAAAAGTGAGAGATGTCGTACTTGCGATGTCAGCTTCAACTGATTCAGCTATTAACAAACTTAGATTTAACGGAGCAGATTATGCACCAACTGCAAATGCTGAAATGCTTTTTAAAGCATACGAAATTGCAAAACAAAAGGGGCTTAATATAAAAGCTGGAAACGTATTTACAAGTGACACTTTTTACGGAGATGACCCAAATGCTTGGAAAAAATGGGCAAAATTTGGAGTTTTGTGCGTAGAAATGGAAACAGCTCAGCTTTATACAACTGCAGCTAAATTGGGGGCAAATGCATTGACTTTGCTTACAATAAGTGATTCGTTTATAACTCACGAAGTTACAAGTGCCGAAGAAAGACAGACTACTTTTAACGAAATGATTGAAGTTGCGCTTGAAACTGCTATATCGCTTTAAGGAGGAAAAATGGAGTTTTATAAAAGACTGATTATAAAAATTTTGGAACGCAGTTCAGTTGGTTCTGATAACAGAATTCTGAAAAAGTTAAAAAGCGGTTATGACTTGACTCAAAGAGAGATGGCTGAACTGGAAGAATTATTAGAACATATTTTATAATAGGTTTATTTTTAATAATTTGAAATATACTTGTTCGGAAATTTTATATATTTAGAATTTGATAAATAGAATTGTTCTAAAGCAAGGGGTTTTGACTCCTTGTAAAAATAAAAAAACTTGATTATCAAACAGGTTTAATGAAAGGAAAGATAAAATGAAAATAGAGAATTTATATCCTGAAAAGGTTTTTCACTATTTTAGTGAAATTTCTAAAATACCGAGAGGTTCAAATAAAGAAAAAAAAATTAGTGACTGGATTGTGGAATTTGCAAAAGAAAGAAATTTAGAAGTTGTTCAGGATAAGGCGTTCAATGTGTTCATAAGAAAGCCTGCAACAGCTGGGTATGAAGAATATTCGCCACTTATTCTGCAAGGGCATATGGATATGGTCTGGGAAAAAAATAAAAATACGCATTTTGATTTTGAAACACAAGGAATTGAACTTGTTGTAGAAGATGGATTTTTGAAGGCAAAAGGAACTACGCTTGGGGCAGATAACGGAATTGCAGTGGCTTATGCGCTTGCGATACTTGACAGTGATGACTTGAAACATCCGGAACTTGAAATAATTCTTACAACTGATGAAGAAGATGGAATGAGCGGAGTTAATAATCTTGACTTTGGGATTTTTTCTGGAAAGACGCTTATAAACTTGGATACTGAAGAATATGGTCAAGTTTATGTAAGCAGTGCAGGTGGAGCAAGAATTTTTAATGAATTTAACTTTGATGCTGAAAAACTTGAAGATGACGATACTGTGATAAGTGTTGATGTGAAAGGGCTTCTTGGAGGACATTCTGGAGCTGAAATTCATTTGGGACTTGGGAATTCTAACAAAATTTTGGCAGATGTTTTAAATCATTTGAATAAAAAATATACACTTTCAATAATGGATATTGATGGCGGAGAAAAGACTAATGCGATACCTAGAGAGGCTGTGGCATTACTTGCTGTGAAACTTGAAGATGAAAAAGTCAGCGATTTTGAAAAATTGGCGAAATTGGCTTTTGAAAACGTGACAAAAGATTTTAAAATAATTGATAAAAACCCTGTTATTGAAGTTAAAGAAATAAAAAAAGAAGAATTGAAAAATCAAGGAAAAATGTCAATTTCCAATACAAATGCCGTTATTTCGTTTTTCCATGAATTTCCAAATGGAGTTATTGCAATGAGTGAGGATATTAAAGGACTTGTGGAAACTTCAATAAATTTAGGAGTTATAAAAACTGAAAATAAAGATGGGAAAATTAATATAAAAGTTCAGTCATTACCTAGAAGTTCGATAAATAAATCGCTTGAAAAATTATTGAACGATGTGAAGGAACTTTCTGAAAAATATGAAGTGGCTGTAAAAATAAATTCGCCATATCCATCTTGGGAATATCGAAAAGATTCAAAAATCCGTGACATTGTGGTAAATTCATTTAAGAAAATAACAGGAAAGAAGCCAGAAATTAAGGCAATTCATGCTGGACTAGAATGCGGAGTTTTTGACAATAATATGGAAAATGTCGATATTGTTTCAATTGGACCTAATATTTATGGTGCTCATACGCCTGAAGAAAGAATGGAAATAGATTCTGTTGGAAAAACTTGGGAATTACTTTTAAAAGCTATGGAAGATTATAATATAAAAAAATAAAAAATTTGAAAAAGAATAAAAAAGGAAATGTTAAATGAAAAAAGAATCAAATACACAAAATAAAAAAATAAAAATAAAGGAAATTATAGTAGTCGAAGGGCGAGATGACATAACAGCCATAAAAAGAGTTGTAGATGCACATATTATCGCCTTAAACGGCTTTTCTGCATTATCTAAAAAAACAATAAATAAAATAGTTGAATTATCCCGAAATAACGATTTAATTTTGTTTACAGATCCTGATTTTGCGGGAAAAAAAATTCGAGATACGTTAAAGAGATATATTCCAAATATAAAGCATGCCTTTGTCAGTCAAAAGGATGCAACTAGAGATGATAATATCGGAGTGGAAAATGCCAATGATGAAGCAATTTTAGATGCATTAAAAAATGTTATTACGGCTCATCAAAATGTTGAAGATAGATTCAATATCAGTGATTTGATTGATAATGGATTTGTTTCTGGAAATAATTCAAAGGAACATAGAATAATGCTAGGAGACCTGTTAAAAATCGGCTATTATAATGCGAAGCAACTTTTAAAGGCCCTTAATTCATTTAATATTTCACGGGAACAGTTTGAAGAAGCAGTAAAAAAAATAAACGAGAGTAATATATAAATTTAAAATAGTTTATCAAATTTCTTCAAATCTATTATATTTAGAATTATAATAAAATTTAAAATTATGATAAAACAAGGGGTTTCAACCCCTTGCTAAAAGATTTTACAATAAATTCACTATTTAAATGAAAAAAATAATATAAGTTAAGATTTAACATATTTCAAATATTCATTTATAAATAAGTCAATATCTCCATCCATAACCTTTTCAACATTTCCCTCTTCAGCCTTTGTCCTATGATCCTTAACCATTTTATAAGGCTGAAAAACATAAGAACGGATTTGACTTCCCCATTCGATTTTAGATTCTGTTCCCTTTAATTCTGCCATTTCCTTTTCCTGTTTTTCCAATTCCAATTCAAACAATTTAGATTTTAATATTTTCATTGCAGTTTCACGATTTTTCAGCTGTGAACGCTCATTTTGGCAGGTAACTACGGTATTTGTTGGGATGTGAGTAATTCTAACGGCTGAATCTGTTGTATTTACATGCTGCCCTCCAGCGCCACTTGCCCTATAAGTATCAATTTTCAAGTCTTCTGGACGAATATCAATTTCAACGTCATCTTCTATTTCAGGCGTTACATTCACTGCAGCAAATGAAGTATGCCGTCTGGCATTTGAATCAAATGGTGAAATTCTGACAAGTCTGTGAACTCCTTTTTCCCCTTTTAAATAGCCATAAGCATAGTTCCCCTTTATATTTAGCGTAATACTTTTAATTCCAGCTTCTTCACCAGCCAGGCTGTCAAGCACCTCAACCTTAAAATTATGCCGATTTGCCCATCTATCATACATTCTATAAAGCATTTCAGCCCAGTCACATGCCTCCGTTCCACCAGCTCCTGAATTTATCGTAAGAATAGCATTGTTCATATCGTATTCTTCATCCAGAAGCAATTTTGTCTTAAAATTGTCAATTTCATTTTTCAAATCCTGTGACTTCTGCTCAAGTTCATTTTCAAACGAATTATCTCCCATTTCAATAAATTCAATAATTGTAGAAACATCTTCAAAAATCCCATTTAACTTATCATACTCTTCAAGCAATTTTTTCTTTGCACTAATATTTTTCAATATTTCCTGACAGTTATCCGTATTCCAGAAGTCCGCCTCAAATGTTTTTTTTTCCAATTCACTAATTTCATTTTTTAAATTTCCAATGTCAAAGATGCCTCCTGATTTCTTCAATATTAACTTCATTTATTCCATTTTGTTTTTTTATTTCAAATAAATCCATATTTTTTTCCTCTTTCTTTTTATTTTTTTCTTTTTCAAAATTCTCTTTTTTTCAAAATTTTAGGAAAATATAAATATTAAAAGAAGCTGCTCTTAAAAAACAGCCTCTCTTTAAGTTTTTAGAAAACAAAAACTTTTTTTATATTTCAGATAATAATTATTTTCTTAAACCTTCAACAACTTTACCAGTTTCTTCGTTGTACCAAACTTCATTTTTCAATGGTTCATCTTTAACATAAGATAAAATATTGTTAAATGTTGCTTCAGCGATGTTATCCAATGCTTCAGTTGTCAAAAATGCTTGGTGAGAAGTTAGCACAACATTGTTAAATGACAATAATCTAGCTAATAAATCATCTTCTAACACGCTTGCTGATTCATCTTCAAAGAAGTAGCTGCTTTCATTTTCATAAACATCAAGTCCAGCTCCACCAATTTTTTTATCTTTTAATCCTTCAACCAATGCTTCTGTATCAATTAATCCACCTCTGGCAGCATTAATTATGATAACACCGTCTTTCATCTTAGCAATAGTTTCTTTATTAATTGTGTGTCTTGTTTCAGGGAATAATGGGCAATGCAATGAAATTACATCAGATTTTGCAAATACTTCATCTTGTGTTACATAAGTGAAATTTTCTTCTTTTGCAGCTTGTTCATTAGGGTATTTATCGTAACCAATAACTTTCATTCCTAATCCATTTAAAATTCTTATGAAAATTCTTGCTATTCTACCAGTTCCTATAATTCCAGCTGTCTTACCATTTAAGTCCATTCCAGTTAACCCTGCTAGGCTGAAATTTCCTTCTCTTGTTCTGTTATAAGCCTTGTGAGTTTTTCTGTTTACTGACATAAGTAATGCCAATGCATGTTCAGCAACGGCATACGGAGAGTATGCAGGAACTCTTAAAACGGTAATTCTGTTTTCACGGGCAGCTTTCAAGTCAATGTTATTGTAACCAGCACATCTTGCCGCAATTACTCTAACTCCATTTTTTGAAAGTATATTCAATACTTTTGCATTTAAGTCATCATTTACAAATGTACATACAACATCTTGATATTTTGTAAGCATTACATTTTTTAAACTTAATTTTTCCTCAAAATAAGTAATATCAGCTCCAAAAGTTTCATTCCATTTGTCAAAAAATTCGATATCATAAGGTTTCGCATCAAAAACTACAATTTTCATTTCATATTCCTCCTAAAATTTATTATTACCTTCTATGTTCATTATACCAAAAAAAATTAGATTAAGTCAAATAGTTTTGCAATATTTATTATTTTTTATTTAACTAAGTTATTTTTTTTATTAAAAATGACCCATTTCTGAGTCATTTAATTATTTTATCTTGTACTATTTTTATAATAACTATCTCTTATCTCTTTTAAAATTCGTTGTGCCTTTGCATTTTCTTCCTTAGTATGTCTTATTGCCTCTACATTTCCTTTACTATCAGATTTTATTATTATTTTATCTGTATTCTTTGAAGTTTTGGATGGTTTTGCTGCTTTATTTCCGCTAAAATAACTTGCTCTTGCTTCCTTTAAAGCATTTTTTGCTTTTCTTACTTCTTCTGGTGTTAATTCATGTTTTTCAGTAGTTGTAACTTCTGGTTCAGGAGTAAAAACTGGAGCCGCATTAGTGATTTTAACTTTTTCCCTTTTATTTTGTCTATCTTGTGCAGTTTGTTCCCTTTGCAATTTTTGTTCCGCAGCTTTTTGTCTTCTTTCATTTCTTTCTTCAGTTATACGTTTTTCCTTTTCTTCCTTTTCCTGTTGAATTTGTTTTTCTCTTTCTGCCTTTTCTTGAGCTAGCCTTTGTTCTTTTTCAGCTCTCTCTTTAGCTTTTTCATCTTCAATTTGCTGTTTTTGTATTTTATAGTAATCATCCCTAGCCTTTTTTAATATCGTTTGTGTGCTAATCGCAAATAATGGGATTCCTACTGCTATAATTGATGTTATAATTATTAATTTTTTTTTATCTTCCATAAATTTCCTCCTTATTTAATTTTTAAATAAAGTAAATTTGAATATATTTAAATAATTATTTGTTATATAAATCACAAAAAATTTTAAATACTATTCTGCAGTTAGTGTATCACAATTCTTTTATCTTTTCAATTTATTTTTTCTTAGTATTCTTTTTTATTATTTTTAATATGCTTATTATATTCAGCTCTCTAAAAATTTAATTGATAAGATTAAAACCAAAAATTTTTTATTATATTAAATATGTAAATTACCTTGCTTTTTTAGCTAGAATATGATATTCTTTGCTAGTAAAATATTGAAATTTATTAAAAAAAATAGTATATTAATAAGTAGCTAAATTTTAAAGAAAAATAGGAGGTAATATGGCTTTAATTATACAAAAATACGGTGGAACTTCCGTTGCTAATGCAGAACGTGTGAAGGAAGTAGCTAAACGGGTTGTAAAATATAAAAAGGCTGGACACGATGTAATCGTTGTTGTATCTGCACCAGCTGGAAGAACTGATGCATTAGTAAAAAGAGCTTATGAACTTTCAGATACACCAAACAAACGTGAATTTGATATGCTTTTAACTTCTGGGGAACAAATTTCTATTGCGTCACTTGCAATTGCTATTGAAGAACTAGGAGAAAAGGCTGTTTCACTAAATGCCTTTCAAGTTAATTTTAAAACTACGTCTGTACATACAAAGGCAAAAATAATTGATATAGATACGCAGATTATACAGGAAAAATTAGATAAAGGAAATGTGGTAGTATTTGCAGGGTTTCAAGGAATTACTGAAAATAATGAAATTACTACACTTGGACGTGGTGGTTCTGATACGACTGCCGTTGCTTTGGGAGCGGCACTTGATGCTGATGAGGTGGAAATTTATACAGATGTTGATGGAGTTTATACTGCAGATCCCAGAATTGTAAAAAATGCAACAAAATTAAAAACAATTTCATATCAAGAAATGCTAGAACTAGCTGCCTCTGGAGCAAAAGTTCTGCATCCAAGATCAGTTGAAATTGCTGCAAAATATGGTATAAAAATACATTTACGTTCATCATTTGATGACTCTACTGGAACAATTGTTCAAAAGGATGAAGAATTTGAAAAATTTGAAAATCAAAATATTTACACAGAAGGAGAAGCTATGGAAAAAGTAAAAATTGCAGGTATTACATCTTCTAAAAATGAAGGAAAAATCACACTTTTTGGAGTGCCTGACAAACCAGGAATTGCCGCAAAAGTATTTTCTAGACTTGCAAAAGAAAAAATAAGTACTGATATAATCTTACAAAGTTCAAGTATCAACAAAGAATTAAATAATATTTCATTTACTGTAAAAATTGATGATTTAAAGGAAGCTGTGGCAATTTCAGAACAAATTAAAGAAAAAATTGGAGCCGAAGGAGTTCTATATAAGGAAAAAATTGCAAAAGTTTCTGTTGTTGGAATTGGTCTTAAGAGTCACTATGAAACTACTGCTGAAATTTTCGATACACTTGCTGAAAATGGTATAAATATTGATATGATTTCTTGCTCAGAAATTAATGTTTCTTGCATTATTTACGAAGATGATGTAAATAAAGCAGTAAATGCGCTACATAAAAGATTTATTGAAAATGAAGATTAGTTAAAAAATTATAATTTAGAATTTGATAAATAAATATTTTATATTTTTAAAAATTAGAAAGTGTTGTTTTTATCAGTTTTATTTAAAGATAATCAAAATATATAAATTTATGAAATAGTGCAAGAACACTCACAACTTTAGTCGTGGGAGGTTCAGACTATTTAGAAGATTGTCAAACATATTATTTAAATAACTAAACTAAAAACAAATTAATAATATTTATTGAAAGAAAGGACTTTAAAAAATATGAAAATAGGAATTATTGGATTGGGAACTGTTGGTGAAGGAGTTCTTAAAGTACTAACAAAAGAAAAAGAAAGCATTTTTGAAAAATCAAGAGCTGACATTGAAGTAAAATATGCGTGTGATTTAAATATAGATCGTGAATTTTCATTTGATTTTGACAAATCTATTCTTACAAATGACTATAAAAAGGTGTTAAACGATCCTGAAATCAAAATCGTTGTAGAACTCATCGGTGGAGAAACTATCGCAAAAAAAATAATTATTGAAGCATTTCAAGCTAAAAAAAGTGTCGTTACAGCAAACAAGGCACTAATTGCAAAATTTGGAGTTGAATTATTTCAAATTGCAAAAGAAAATGGCGTATCATTCTTATTTGAAGCGGCTGTAGGTGGAGGAATCCCTATTGTTACGCCTTTAATGGAAAGTTTAGTTGCAAATACAATTACTGAAATCCGTGGAATTATGAACGGAACTTCAAATTACATTTTGACAAAAATGAAAGAAGATAACTTATCGTTTGACGAAGCATTAAAAATTGCCTCTGAAAAAGGATATGCAGAAGCTGATCCTACATTTGACGTAGATGGAATTGATGCAGGACATAAAATTAACATTTTGGCTTCACTTGCCTATGGAGGTTCAATTAAATTTAAAGATATGCAGTTATCAGGAATTAGAGATATTAGCACAGTTGACATTTTCTCTGCAAACAAACTAAATTTAACTATAAAGTTAATCGCAAGTTCAAAATTATTATCTGAAAAATCAGCACAAATTTCAGTTGAACCAACATTAATTCCAAATAGTGAAATTTTAGCAAAAGTTGACGATGTTTATAATGCAATTGAAACAACTGGTTCATACACAGATAAGACTTTATTTTATGGAAAAGGTGCTGGAATGGATCCAACTGCTTCAGCAGTAGTGGCTGATATTGTAAAAATTGTAACTAGAAACCATATTGAATCAGATTACTTCTTCAATTCCACAAAAGTATTTGAAATTGTAGATTCAAACACAGTAAAAGATTCTTACTATGTAAGAGTTTCAGATGATTTTGACATAGAAAATTCACCATTTGAACTAATAAATCAAATTGAAAATTACTACATTATCTTGGCAGATAATCTTTCAAAAAATGAAATTAACGAAATTTTGAAAGATGCTAAAGAAAAACTTGTATTGAGAATTATGAAATAAAAATAATTGAAAAGGAAAAATCTTATGAATCCTAAACTTGAAGAATGGGAAACATATCTTTATCCAGTTAGCGAAGAAAGTTATACTTATTAAATAAAGTCAAAAAAATCAGGAATATTATCAAATGTACTCCTGATTTTATTTTATCTTATTTAAATTTCAAATTATTTAATAGCCATTAAAATATCCTTAACAATTTGTTCTTTCGTAAGTCTATTTTCCTCAAAAAATACATCATAAGGAACTTCATCAGTAAATTCTTTTTTAGCACCCACATTAAGCACTTTCATGTCAGAAGTCCCGTAGAAGCTAGAAATTTTCGTTCCAAATCCACCTTCTTTTTGTCCGCTTTCCAATGTAACCACCAATTTGTGATTTTCTTTTAATTCATTCAACAAACTTCCATCAACACCACTTATAAATCTTGGATTTATTAATGTTGCATCAATTCCAGCTTTTTCTTTTAGCAATTTCTTCACTTCTTTACCTAATGCAAAAAATTCTCCCAATCCAATAATCGCCACATCATTTCCTTTTTCCACAACTTTGTAGCTATTCAAGTTAGAATAATCTTTATCCACATCAGTTTCAGAATGTTGAACTGCTCCACCAGGCACTTTTATAAATACTGGATTTTCATTTTGATCAATCGCCCAGTCAAGCATTGCTAAATATTCTTCTTTTGTAGTTGGTGCCAAATACACGATATTCGGTATATTTGAAATCATCGGTATGTCAAAATATCCTAAATGTGTTACATCATTCATACCTTTTAATGTTCCGCCGAATACTAAAGTAACCGTTGGTGCTTTATTTATCGCAATATCATGCGAAATTTGGTCATAAGTTCTTTGAACAAAAGTACTAATTACCCCAAATACTGGTTTTGCACCATTTGTTGCCATTCCCGATGAAAAAGTTGTCGCATGTTCTTCAGCAATTCCAACATCAACATATTGTTTTCTCAATTTATCCAATTTTTCTCTTCTGTCTTTTGTAAATCCAAATCCCATAGGAACACCAGCGTTAATAAATGTAACTGTCGGATCTTTTTCCATTTTATCTGTCAAGAAATCAAATGTTATTGTTCCAAATTCCTCTTTTGGTTCAGGTTTAGTTTTTGGTTCACCTGTTTTTGGATCAAAGTTTGCATTATAATGCCAAGGTTCTCTATCTTTTTCAGCATATGGCAATCCTTTTCCTTTTATTGTATGAATATGTAAAACTATTGGATGATCAATGTCTTTCACTTCTTTAAACACTTCAATTAATTTATTAATGTCATGTCCATCAGCCACATATTTATAATCCAAACCAAGCGATTTAAAGAAATTGTTTGGTGCCTCACCATTACTTTCTCTCAATTCCCTTAAATTTTTATACAATCCACCATGATTTTCCGCAATTGACTGATCATTATCATTTGCAATAATTATCAAGTTGCCACCTTGTTCAGCAGCATTACTCAATCCTTCATAAGCAAGTCCTCCACTTAGAGAACCATCTCCAATTAATGCAATTATATTTTCTTTAGCACCTTTCAAATCTCTAGCTTTTGCAAGTCCCGTCGCCAAACTAACCGATGTTGAAGTATGTCCAACCCTAAAGAAATCATGTTCACTTTCATCTTGGTCAGTATACCCATTAACAGTTTTAAATTTATCCTCATAAAGAAATCCATCTTTTCTCCCTGTTAAAATTTTATGCGGATAAGCCTGATGCGACACATCAAACACAATTTTATCAATCGGTGAATTAAACACATAATGTAAAGCAATCGTCATTTCAACCACACCAAAATTAGGTCCCACATGCCCTCCTTTAGGATAATTTGTCAATCTATTTAATAACGCTTTTCTTATGTCAGCCGCTAATTCAACCATTTCTTCTCTTTTTAAGTTTTTTAAATCTTTAGGTGAATTTACTTTCTCTAATGCCATTTTTCCCTCCTATATTTATTATTTTTTCAAAGATTTTCTGGTTGAATTGTAACAAATATTTTTTATAATTTCAAATACTTTTTTCTCATAGCTCACTATGCCCTTTAGTTATAAAATGTTCTAAAGAAATAAAAAATATTCAAAAAATTAGAATTACTTTCTATAAGGAGAAAATTAAAATTACTGGTATGAAATGTTGTTAAAAACAGAAAAAATTATCAAAATAATGGAAATATCAAGGAAATATGCTTGACAAGTAGGTAAAAATAATATATAATTAACTAATATGAGCCTTTCCCACAAAGGACCGTTATTCTATAAATATTAGAGAATAAAAACAGGAGGAAACAAAGTGAGTAAATACACTGTAATGCAAAAAAAAGAAGAAGTTGTAAGAAACTGGTATGAGATAGACGCAGAAGGAAAAGTACTTGGAAAATTAGCTACTGAAATCGCTGTAAGATTAATGGGTAAACATAAACCAAGCTACACACCGCACGTTGATGGAGGAGATTTTGTTATCGTATTGAATGCTGATAAAATTGCTGTAACAGGAAACAAATTATTAGACAAAAAATATTACAGACATAGTGGATATCCAGGTGGATTGAAAGTAAGAAGTTTAGAAGAAATGTTACAAAAACAACCTACTGAAGTAATCAGAAAAGCTGTAGAAAGAATGTTACCTAAAAACAAATTAGGAAGCCAAATGATTAACAGATTGAGATTATTCACAGGAACAGAACATACACATACAGCACAAAAACCAGAAAGAATAGAGTTATAGGAGGTAAATTTTCGTGGCAGAAAAAATTCAATATTTAGGAACTGGAAGAAGAAAAACTTCAGTAGCAAGAGTAAGATTAGTACCAGGTGAAACTGGAGTAATAATAAATGGAAAAGATATGAGAGAATATTTTGGTGGAAGAGAAATCTTAGCTAAAATCGTAGAACAACCATTAGAATTAACAGATACTTTAAACAAATACGGAGTAAAAGTTAATGTAACCGGTGGAGGAAACACAGGACAAGCAGGAGCTATTAGACATGGTGTTTCAAGAGCTTTATTAGTAGCTGACGCTGAATTAAGAGGAGCTTTAAAAGAAGCAGGATTCTTAACAAGAGATTCAAGAATGGTTGAAAGAAAGAAATACGGGAAAAAGAAAGCAAGAAGAAGCCCACAATTCTCAAAAAGATAGGAAAAAATATAATAAGAGATATTTTATATTCCCTGGAAACACTGGTTTTCAGGGGTTTTTATTTTACAAAATTTTGTTAAAGCTATTGAATATTTTTTTAAATTAAGATATACTATAATAAAATAAAAACTAAATTTATAAATCATAACTGTTTTATTAATAACTTTAAGAAGTTAGATAAGCATATTTTTTTGAAAGAAGGGATAAATAATGATAAAATTGATTGCAATTGATATGGATGGAACTTTGCTCAATGGAAAAAAACATATTGACAAGGCACAAAAGGAAGCTATTCACGAAGCAATAGACGCAGGAATAAAAATTGTACTTTGTACAGGTAGACCTTTATATGGAATTTTACCATTTTATGAGGAACTTGGGCTATCAGAACTTGATTCAGAAGGATATGTTATTTTGAATAACGGCTGCTCTATTCATAAAACAAAAAACTGGGAGCTGATTGACCAAGTAAATTTCACTTCCGACGATATTGATTATTTATACAAATTCTCTGAAGGTTATGATATAAACTTTACTTTGGTAAATGACTATTATTATTTCAACATAGACGACAGAAAGCCTACAGATGAGCTTATTACAGATGCTGGATTTGTTTTTTCAGATATTACAAATATAAGTCTCAAAGAAGCAAAAAATGGAAAACATAAAATAATAAAAATAATGTTCCTTGGAAATCCTAACATAATGGCAAATTTTCAAAAAGAAAATGAAAGTATTTTAAAAGATAAATATAGTAGTGTATTAAGTCAGCCTTATATTTATGAAATACTGCCAAAAGGTAATAATAAAGGAACTGGATTAAAAAAACTTGCCAAAAAATTGGGAATTAAGCAGGAAGAAATAATGGCAATTGGAGATGGAAATAACGATATTGAAATGTTTGAGTATGCTAATTATAGTGTTGCAATGGAAAATGGAACAAAATCTGCTAGAAAGGCTGCAAAATATCAAACTGATAGTAATGAAAATAACGGTGTAGCAAAAGCGATTAGAAAATACGCTTTGAACTATTCAGAATAGCAATATTACTCTTCTTATAGAAATTATTTAGTGAACTACTCCCGCTTTTAGAAGCGGGAGCTTCTTGGGAAGTATCTGCTTTTGCTAGCCAAATATATTTACCAAGCTCTTCGGGTAGTCCCTACCCTGTCTTCTTTTATTTTCCTAATATTCCAACATCAATTTTCCAATGTCTTTTATATTCAATGACGCATTGTAATCTCTATCAATTTCAATCCCACAGCACTCACATTTATAACTTCTTTCTGATAATTTCAGTTCCTCTTTAACATTTCCACATTTACTACAAGTTTTCGACGATGGAAACCACTTATCTATCTTCAAAAATTGTTTCCCTAAAAACATCAGTTTATACTCAAGCATTCTCAAAAACATTCCCCATCCATTATCTCCTACACTTTTCCCAAAATTTAATGCCCGGCTCATCCCCTTCATATTCAAATCCTCAACAGCCACAGCATTATAATCTTCAGATAATTTTTTCGATAATTTATGCAAAAAATCTTTTCGACAATTCTTGATATACTCATGTAATTTCGATATTTTTACTTTTTGTCTATACCAATTTTTAGAAAATTTTACTTTTCTTGACAATGATTTTTGTAATTTTTTCAATTTTTTCTCCAACATCCTAAAATATCTTGGATAATCAGCCCTTTGATTTTCAGAACTGACAAATAATTCAGACATTGAAAAATCAAGTCCAATCACTTTATCATTACTTGGGATTTTTTGAATTTCTTTTTCAAATTCCGTCAAAACAGAAACATAGTAATTTCCATTACTGTTTGTCAATGTTACTGACTTTATCTTGTAATCCTTCGGTATTTCTCTATGATATTTTAATTTTACTCTTTTCAATTTTGGCAAAATCAAATATTTGTTTTCCTCTATTCGTATCGAATTATTTACACAATTTGTTGTGTAAGTTTTAATATTATTCTTTTTAGATTTGAACTTTGGAAACTTCGCTCTCTTCTGAAAGAAATTCATAAACGATCGTTTTACATTTAATTGAGCATTTGCAAGTGCCAAGCTGTCCACTTCTTTTAAAAATTGATTTTCACTTTTCAAACTGGCAGGTGTAATTATTTTATTTTTTCCGGTTTCTTCATAAATTTTATTAGCAGTATACAAGATCGTATTGTAGACAAAACGAACACATCCAAAAGTCTTGTTTATTAACAATTCCTGCTCTTTATTTGGATAAATTCTGTATTTGAATGCTAAATTATATTTCATAAAATTACACCTCCTTTTAATTTTGAATATTATTTTTAATGACCTCTCTTCAATATTTTACACAAAAATTGTATCATAGGTGTATCCTTTTTTCAATTTTTTTACAAAAAAAACAATTCATCTCCCACTTATAGAAGTCGGAGACTTCTTGCTATCTTTTTGTTAAATTATGTAAAATAAATATAACCAAAAAACAATTAGTAAAAATTAAAAGTTTTAAGGTTATATTTTTTTATAAGCCGTTGATATTTCAATTTTTTTATAGTACAATATATAAGAGTTACATTTAATAATTAAACTTAATGATTCTTTCAAAAAATATTAAAAAGAAAGGGCTAAATTTTATGAGAATTAAGGAAATAAAAGAGAAGATCAAAATTGGAATAGATAAAATTGGATTTGCAATGCCAAAATATTTTTTAGATATACGAGATTTGGCGATTGGAAGAAATGAAAATGAAAATAAATTTGTGAAAGGGCTTATGCAAAGTGAAATGAGTGTAGCACCTGTTACAGAGGATATTGTATCACTTGGAGCCAGTGCCGCTGAACAGATTCTAGATGAAGAAGATAAAAAAAATATTGAAATGATAATTGTCGGGACAGAATCAAGTGTTGATCAAAGTAAGGCGTCTGCTGTCTTTATTCATCATCTGCTGGATATTCAGCCTTTTGCACGTTCCGTTGAAATAAAGGAAGCCTGCTATGGAGCCACTGCCGCACTAAGTTTTGCTAAAAACTATATTGAAAAGAACGAAAACGCTTCTGTTCTCGTAATTGCTTCAGATACTGCAAAATATGGGATTAACACTCCTGGAGAATCTACACAGGGGGCAGGAAGTATCGCAATGTTAATAAAAAAGGAGCCAAAAATCGCTGTAATAAATGATGAAAATGTATGTCAAACACGTGATATTATGGACTTCTGGCGTCCCAACTACTCAGATTTCCCAATAGTAGACGGACATTTTTCAACAAAGCAGTATCTCGACTGCCTTACAACGACATTTGATGAATACAAAAAAAGATATAATCAAGATTTATCTGACTTTGATGCTTTCTGTTTTCATTTACCATTTCCAAAACTTGGATTAAAAGCAATTAATTCGCTTTTAGAAAAAAACGTGGAAAAAGAAACAAAAAATAAATTTTTGGAAAAATTTCATACTTCAATAATTTATGGAAAACGAGTTGGAAATATCTACACCGGCTCTCTTTATCTAAGTTTGCTTTCATTACTTGAAAACTGTGATAGCTTGAAAGCTGGCGACAAGATTGGAATGTATAGTTATGGAAGCGGTGCTGTTTGTGAATTTTTTAATCTAACCCTTGCAGAAGGCTTTAAAAATCATCTAAGGCATGATAGATTAAACGATTTTGACAATAGAAAGCAATTGTCAATAAATGAATATGAAAATTTATTTTTTGAAAAAATAATTTTAGATAATGAAGGAAATTGTGATTTTTCAAATAGCAAACTTATTCAGGAAAGCGATAATGCGTTTGTGTTAGAAAAAGTGGAAAATCACAAAAGAATTTACAAAAAAATAAACTAAATTTATCCTAAAGGAGCTAATTAATATGAATTTAGAAGAACAACGACAGTTTATTTTATCTGGAAAAGTTTACAATGATTTAACTCCAGAGCTTATAAAAGCTAGAGAAAATACTGTTTTTTTGACAAATAAATATAATGAAAGTTTTGGAAAACCGTCATCAGAAAGAGAAGCAATCCTAAAAAATCTTTTAAAATCAATTGGTAAAAATGTGCATTTCGAGCCAACATTCCGATGTGAATTTGGATTTAATATTTCAATAGGAAATAACTTTTATGCAAATTTTGACTGTGTGATGCTAGACGGTGGCGGAATTGAAATTGGAAATAATGTTCTTTTTGGACCAAGAGTAGGAATTTATACTTCCAATCACAGCATTGATGCAGAAGAAAGAATAAACGGGGGATGTTATGCCAAGCCTGTGAAGATAGGTAATAATGTCTGGATTGGTGCGGGAGTCCATATTAATCAAGGAGTTACAATTGGAAATAACACTATTATTGGCTCTGGAAGTGTTGTTACAAAAGATATTCCAGATAATGTAATTGCCGCAGGAGTACCGTGCAAAGTTATCAGAAAAATAACAGAAAAAGATAAAACTGGCTATAAACCTTAAAATTTAAACTATATTTTCACTCAAGCATTAGAATTTGACAATTTTTTAAGTGCTTGAGTTTTATTATAAATCCGAAACGAAAGGAACTGATTTCAAATATGAAAAAGGAAAATCAAAAAAAATTAAATTGGCTTGGCTTTCAAAAAAAAGAACGAACTGAGCGAATACAGATGTTAAAAGATAATGGCTTTTTAACTGAAGAATTTGAACAACTTCTGAAAAAAAACGAGAACTTGCCACTAGAAACTGCAAATCAAATGGCTGAAAATGGAATCGGAACATTTGCCTTGCCATTCAGCGTTGCTCCAAACTTTGTTATTGATGAAAAAGATTATGCTGTGCCAATGGTTACGGAAGAACCCTCTGTTGTTGCAGGGTGCAGTTACGCAGCTAAAATTATAGGAAAATCTGGTGGTTTCACAACAAAAATTTTAGATAGGAAAATGATTGGGCAAGTTGCATTATATGATATTTTGGACTTTGATAATGCTATTTCAATGATTTTGGAAAATAAAAATGAAATTTTGAAAATTGCAAATGATGCCCATCCTTCGATTGTAGCACGTGGCGGTGGAGCAATTAATATTGAAGTGAAGAATATTGATGAATTTTTAATTGTTTATCTGATTGCCGATGTAAAGGAGGCTATGGGAGCAAATATTTTGAATACAATGCTTGAGGCAATAAAAATGCCGCTTGAAAATATTACAAACGGAAAAAGCCTAATGGCAATTTTATCAAATTATGCAACCGAATCTCTTGTAAATGCAGAATGTGAAGTAAATGTAAAACTTCTTAGCAGCTCAATGGAGACGTCTATTGAAACTGCAAAAAAAATAGAACTTGCGAGCAAATTTGCAAAACTTGATATTTATCGTGCCACAACGCATAATAAAGGAATTTTCAACGGAATCGACGCTGTGGTAATTGCTACGGGGAACGACTGGCGTGCAATTGAAGCTGGAGGAAATGCCTTCGCTGTGAAAAATGGCAAATATGAAGGACTTACAACTTGGACTTTTGATGAAAGCACAAATAAATTAAAGGGAGAACTTACCCTTCCAATGCCAATTGCAAGTGTAGGTGGATCAATAGGACTAAATCCAAGCGTAAAAGCTGCATTTAATATTTTAGGAAATCCTGACGCAAGGACACTGGCAAGCATTATTACATCAGTAGGGCTTGCTCAAAACTTTGCCGCAGTAAAAGCACTTGTTACAACTGGAATACAGCACGGACACATGAAGTTACAGGCTCGTTCGTTAGCACTTTTTGCTGGTGCAAAAGGTAAAGAAATTGATATTATCGTAGAAAAGCTCTTGGAAAGCGGAAAAAGTATTAATTTAGAAAATGTGAAGACAATTTTAGAAGAAATAAAAATCAAAAAATAATATAGCAGAAAAAAAGAGGTAGTTTATAATGACTACCCCTTATTTTATTAGATTTCATAGATTACATCATTCCTGGCATTCCCATTCCACCTGGCATTCCATCAGCTGGTGATTCTTCTTTTTCATTACCAACTGCAACTTCAGTTGTTAATAATACTGATGATACTGATACTGCATTTTGGATTGCAGAACGAGTTACTTTGGCAGGATCAATGATTCCAGCTTTTACCATATCTACATATTCTTCTTTTGCAGCGTCGAATCCTATTCCATTTTCAGAATTTTTTACTTTTTCAATTACAACACCTGCATCAATTCCGGCATTGATAACAATTTGTCTAAGTGGTGCAGATAATGCTCTTTTCACAATTTCCACTCCAAGCCCTTCTTCACCTTCTAATTTAAAGTCTTCAATTGCTTTTGCGATTTGAATCAAGATTGTTCCTCCACCAGGCACAATTCCTTCTTCCACAGCTGCTTTTGTTGCATTTAAAGCATCTTCAATTCTCAATTTTCTTTCTTTCATTTCAGTTTCAGTTGCGGCTCCAACTTTTATTACAGCTACTCCACCTGATAATTTAGCAAGTCTTTCTTGTAATTTTTCCTTATCGTAATCAGAAGTTGTTTCAGCAATTGCATTCTTAATTTGTCCAATTCTTGCTTGAATTTCATCTTTTTCTCCCAATCCATCTACGATAACTGTATTATCTTTAGTAATTCTCACTTTCTTAGCTTGTCCTAATAAACTAATATCAGCATTTTCAAGTTTTATTCCTTTTTCTTCAGAAATAACTTCTCCGCCTGTTAAAATCGCAATATCTTGTAACATAGCCTTTCTTCTATCTCCAAATGCAGGAGCTTTTACAGCAGCCACATTCAATGTTCCACGAAGTTTATTTACAACAAGAGTTGCAAGTGCTTCACCTTCTACATCTTCTGCAATTATTAACATTGGTCTTCCAGTTTCAACTGTCTTTTCCAAAACTGGCAACAATTCCTTCATATTTGAAATTTTCTTATCTGTAATCAAGATAAATGGATTATCCATTTCCACAACCATTCTTTCAGAATCTGAAACCATGTAAGGTGACAAATATCCGTTATCAAATTGCATTCCTTCCACAACATCCAAAGTTGTATCCAAAGAACGTGCTTCTTCAACTGTAATAACTCCAGATTCTCCAACTTTTTCCATAGCCTGAGCAATTAATTGTCCTATTTCCGTATCTCCTGCTGAAATTGCCCCAACTTGTGCTATTTCATCATTTGATTCCACTTTTTTAGCTCTTTTTGTAAGTTCTTCAATAACTTTTTTAGAAGCAAGCTCCATTCCACGTCTTATAAATACAGGATTTGCTCCAGAAGCTACCATTTTCAGCCCTTCTTTGATTAAAGCCTGTGCCAGTACAGTTGCAGTAGTTGTACCGTCTCCAGCCACATCATTTGACTTTGTAGCCACTTCTTTTACAATTTGTGCTCCAAGATTTTCGATTGGATCCTTAAGTTCAATTTCTTTTGCTATTGTAACACCATCATTTGTAATCATTGGTGCTCCAAATCCTCTATCTAATACTACATTTCTTCCTTTTGGTCCAAGTGTAATTTTTACAGCGTCAGCTAATGTATCTACTCCCACTTCAAGTGCTTTTCTCGCATCTTCATTAAATTTTATTATTTTTCCCATTTTTTATCATCTCCTTCTAAATTTTGTAAATTTTTTATTGCAAAATTCTTTCGTAATTTAATAATATAATTTTTATTTTAACAAGAAATAAAAATTACTTGTTTTACAATGTCTATCTCATTTTTTTATACATTTAATTTCTATAAAAATTTATTTTTTAAAATTTTTATTATTCAACAATTGCCAAAACATTGTCTTTTTCTAAAATTAAGTAACTTTCTTCCCCATCCTTAACTTCTGTTCCAGAATATTTTTCAAAAATTACTTTATCTCCTACTTTAACTTCCTCAATTTTTGAACCAATCGCCAAAACTTCTCCAATTATCGGTTTTTCCTTTGAAGCTGTCCCTGGCAATACAATTCCACTTTTTGTAACTTCTTCCTGTTCTGTCTGTTTTATTAAAACTCTTTCTCCCAATGGTTTAATTATCATTTTTCCCTCCTAAAGTCATTCATTTTTATCTTTTTATTTTAAAATCTTCTTAGCACTCTATATCTTTAAGTGCTAACAATATAATAATACATTTTTGAAAATTTTGCAAGTCTTTTTTTAAAAATTTTTACTTTTATTTTATATTTTATAATAAAACATCTATAATCTCTAAATCTAGTGAAAAAATTTTTAATTTTTTTCTTAAAATATCCATAAAGAATTCTCCTGTTACTTTATATAAAAAATAATTTTTAAAAATAAGTACAAAAACTGTAAAAATATGGTATAATGATATATACAAAAAGTTTTTTAAAAATAATAAGTATAAATCAAAATATAAAAGAAAAGGAAGGTAAAACAAAAAATAATGCAAAAATTTGAAGATTTTGGATTAAGTATAGAGATGCTTAATGCTTTGAGTAAAAAAGGATTTGAGGAACCAAGTGAAATACAAAAGCTGGTAATCCCTGAATTACTAAAGGAAAGAACACATTTAATAGGACAAGCACAAACAGGAACAGGAAAAACTGCTGCATTTGGTATTCCAATTTTGGAAACAATTGAAGCGGATAAAACAGTTAGAGCTTTAATTTTAGCACCAACAAGAGAACTTGCCAATCAAGTCGCTGATGAAATTTATTCATTGAAAGGGGAAAAGAATTTAAAGGTTCTTGCAGTTTATGGTGGAGCTTCTATTGAAAACCAAATTAAAAAATTAAAGTCTGGAGTTGACATTGTCGTTGGAACACCTGGGCGTGTTATGGATTTAATGAGAAAGAAAATCCTAAAAGTTGACCAATTAGACTATTTCGTATTGGATGAAGCTGATGAAATGCTTAATATGGGATTTTTAGAAGATATTGAAGCAATTTTAGAAAAAACTAACGATGAGAAAAAAATGTTATTCTTCTCAGCTACAATTCCTAAAGCAATTATGGCTATTGCTAAAAAATTTATGCCAGAACATAAATTACTAAAAGTTGCAAAAAAAGAACTTACAACTAATTTAACTGAACAAATTTACTATGAAGTTAAACAAGAAGATAAGTTTGAAGCACTATGCAGAGTTCTTGACTATGAACAAGATTTTTATGGAATCGTATTTTGCCGTACAAAATCAGAAGTTGACGATGTTACAAATAAATTAAAAGCTAGAAATTACGATGCTGAATGTATTCACGGAGATATTACTCAAGCTCTTAGACAAAAGGCTCTTGATTTATTCAAGAAAAAAATATTAACAATATTAGTTGCGACAGATGTTGCTGCACGTGGAATTGATGTAAGCAACCTGACACATGTTATAAACTACTCTATCCCACAAGAAGCTGAATCTTACGTTCATAGAATCGGAAGAACAGGACGTGCCGGACAAAAAGGTGTAGCAATTACTTTCGTAACTCCAAGAGAAGCAAGCAAACTTGCTCAAATTAAACGTATTACAAAGACAGAAATCAAAAGAGAACATATTCCAAATGTTGAAGAAATTTTAGAAGCTAAAAAAGAAGCACTGCTTGCTTATGTGGATGAAATTATAATGGAAAACGACTTTGACGCATATTCAGAACTTGCCCAAAGACTTATGGATGGAAGAGATGCCAAGCAGGTTCTAGCCTCTGTATTAAGACACGTTTATGAAGATGAATTCTTGCCTGAAAACTATAATGAAATAACAGATGTAAAAGTTAAAATTGATGATAAGACAAGATTATTTATCGCTCTTGGAAGTAAAGACGGCTACAATGTTGGAAGATTACTTGATTTGTTAAACAAAAAAGCAAAAACTCCAGGAAGAAAAGTAAAAGATGTAAAAATTATGGACAAATACTCTTTCATAACAGTGCCATTACAAGAAGCTGAATACATAATGCGAGCCTTAAATTCTAAAAAAGATGCAAAACCACTTGTTGAAGAAGCTACAGGAAGCAGAAATGGCGGTGGAGAAAAATCTGGTAAAAAATCAGACAGAAGAAGAGACAGAAAGGGAAGAAAAAAATCTTCTGGTAAAACTTCTGGTAAAAAATCAGATAAATCTTCTAAAGGTAAAAAAGATAAAAAAACAAGAAAAGTAAAAAAATAATATAAAAAACAAAAAAACTCAGAAGATAAACTTATTTTCCGAGTTTTTTATTTTTTCTAAATATTTAAATTGCTTTTACTAATTTCCATTATTTGTTATTTGGATTAGTCCTGTATTCCTTCAGCAATTCATCATTTTCCATAATAAACGGCTTAGCCACAGGCTGTCCCCATGCAGTATCATATTTATTCATCAAATAGTCATTAAGTTCTGTCCGATTATTAAATTTTAAAACCTGATAAGGCTGTTGAAATGCCAATTTTTCAATAAATAATAACTTTCCATTTTTTTCAGGAACTAAAATCCCAACATGTCCTATAAACAGAATATTTTCTTCAGGGTCATCATTGAAATGGAAAAATACAGAAATCATTGATATTTTACTATTTTTATCAAACTTAATTCCCCGATCTTTCCAGGCATTTTTCACATTTTCAATATGAACTCTCACATCTTTAGTCATTTTTGTTGGAATTTCTGAAAATAAATTAATAAACTTATTCTCTTCATTTTGAGAAAACAGCTTAAACGGCATATTCTTAAATGATTCTATATCCATAAAAAGCATTTCCCCAGCTTTTATAGCTGGCTTTTCCATTTTTATATAATCTTTCATCAATGTAAATGCTGTTATCCGACAATTAAATCCAGGAAAATTTTTATTCTTTTTGTCCCAAATTTTCTGTATTGCCACTTCATCATAAATTGGATTTATATTTTTAGAATTAATAAATCCTGACTTTATCAAACCTTTATTTTCAGTCGCTTCATTATAGTAATTTACACTTTTGAAAAAAATATCTATATTGTTAGAATCAACCCCTGCATTTTCCAAACTTTCCTTAATCTCATCCTGAGCCATTTTATCTGCTATATTTGAATAATTTATACTTTTTAAATATTCCTTTTCTGTTTTTGAATTTTTTGCATTTTCGACAACACTCTGTTTTTTTATATTGCTCTTTTCGACACTATTTTCATTGGAACAGCTTAATACAAATACAATTGCTGCTAAAATCAATAACATTTTTTTATTTTTCATTTAATCACCATTTTAATAAATATTTTTTATTTTACAATTTAATATTTGAAATTAAGATTTATTATTTACATTAAAACTTTTGCTATTATTCGTAAAATAATTTTTTTTACTTTGTGAAACTGAAATTTTCAAATCTTCCATATCATTTTGAGCTGCTTTATCATCAGTATCTTTATCTTCAGCTAATTCCAAATACAAATATTTTCCATCTTTTGCTTCCACATTTTCATCATCTATCTTATCACTTGTATATATTTTAGAAACTTCTCTATTTACTTTTGTTTCAGTTGTATTAACAATCGGTTCATCATTTTTATTTTCTATATTCTTTTTAGAAATATTTTTTTGAGTTACTGTAACTGCATTTTTTGATAATTTTTCATTTTTTATAGACTTATCAAATTCAATAACTACAGCTTTTACTTTTTTCCCAGAACCTTTTTTCTCAGTTACTGTTGTTACATTTTTTACATTATTTACACTCAAATTTCCCTTGTCTGCAATTTTTATATCAATATGATTATCCTTACTTTCTGTCAATATCACAAGCCCAACTAGAATAATTAAAGCTCCAAGCACTGCATTTCCTAAACTTTTCATTTTCATAACATTTCCTCCTATTCTTAAAATATTTTATAATTTAATTACCTTATTAATTTATTTTTCTATTATACATCACATTTTTGTCAAAATTTTGTTTTTTTTCCTAAAAAAACCTTTTAATTTCCCAGTATTTTACAGAGAATCAAAAATTTTATTATAAAATAAAAGGAATTACCTTAAACCAGTTAAAATAAATTCCTTTTATCATTTTAGTTATTAAGACTTTAATATTTAAACTATAACCATCAAAATTTATTATATGAAATAATTTTACAAATCATAAACTAAACAAGTCTATTTTACTTTTTTTGAAACTCATCGACTTTTTTCATAAGACTGTCCCATAATTTATTTCCTTCTTGAACTGCCTGTTGTCCTAATTCGCTATTTTTAACATCATTTATGCTCTTTTCAATACCCTTCAATGCACTAAGCATTTTTTCAACATCAATTTGTTTTGAAGAATATAATTCCTTACCCTTTTGAAGCAATTTTGGACATTCCTTGTCAAACGTAGCATCTCCAGTTGGATTACATTTTGTATTTTTAAATAAATTACTAGATTTTTTCACATTTTCCAAAGCTTTTTCACCATTTTTAATTCCTTCACCCGTATCTTTTTTTTCAAAACTCTTCTTTAACATATCCATTAAACTTGATGTATTTCTTTCACTATCTGCAAACATTTTATCAATCCTAGCTTGCTCCCTTTTTACATTTTCCTGAACTTGTGCATCATTTGGGTTTGAAATTATGTTATTTTGAACAACTGGTGTTCCCTGATTTTGTCGATTCTGATCCTGTTGGTTTTGATCCTGATTTTGGTTTTGATTCTGATCAGTTGTTATATTTGCCATTGTCCCTTCAGATTGCTGTTGAGCACTCATATTATCTGAATTTTCATTATTATATAAATAAATATTATAAAATCCTCCTCCTAGAAGAGCTATAAGTGATAAATAAAACAAACCTTCAATAACTTTATCATTCGTCGTTTTAGCATCTCTTACTTTTCCAATAGCCTCATTTTTCCCAAGTCCTTGTTCTTCCATATATTCTTTCATTAATTTCCTATTTTCAATCCCTTTTTTCACATAGGGAATTCCTGTCGCAATAACGACAACTAGTGCAAATATTATAAATAACATCATAACTACTCCTTCTTTCACTTTTTTACTTAAATTTCTTATACTAAAACTTCATTTAAAAAATATTTTTTCATTTGCTAAGAGAATTATTCTTATGCTAAAAATAATTTATGATAACTCTATTTTAAACGAAAAATACTATTAAATCTAAAATTTCTACTCAAAAAAGATACAAATCCATATACAGCAAGGATTTTTGCTTGTATAACTAACTCTATGTCTTTCTCCTTTTCTAATTAATACTGTATCTCCTTTTCCTAATTGTAGTTTCATATCATTAGTATTTTTTTGGTTTTTGATTATATTTTCATTTGTTTTAAGATTTTTATTTTCATAATACTCAATTTCAGCATTTCCCTGAACTAAGATTACAAATTCATTTTTATCAGATTCCTGCCAACCTGTAACTTGCCCAGTCGAAATAATTTCCTCAATTTTTACATTCTCATTTTTAACTAAAATTTTTACAATTTCTTCATTTTCAGATAAATCTTTTAAATCAAAAATATTCATTTTTTCTTTTCACCTTCTGAAATGTCAATAAATTTATACTCTTTATTTCCTTTTGTAGCAGCTGCCTTTTTTTTCTTTTCCAATTCCAAAACACGTTTTGCAATTTTATCTTGTTTTTCAATTAAATCATCTAATTTGTAATGTAAATCTTCAATTATGATTTCATTTTTTAAATTAACTTTATAATCATTTTCAGATTTTCTCCTATCCATTTTCTTTTTTTTATTTTGGTTAAAAACAATAAGTGAACAAAAAATTAATACTACAAGCGATAAAACTACATTCATTATGACAAATGAATATGGATTAAATTTATCTGTTAAAAGAAAAAAAACATCTACTAAAGTCCACACCAAAATAAATACCACCATAAAAGCAATAAATTTTCCACTTCCTACGAAATTTAAAACTTTATTCGAAAACTGTTTTTTTTCACTTTCCTCTTCTTTTATGACTTTTGAAACTTTTTGTTCCAGTAACATGTGTATAATTTCTTCTCTTTTTATTTCATTATCCACATTTTTTAGCATATTTTTTAATATTTCTTCCTTTTTAACCTTTGATTCATTTTCTAAATTATTTTCATTTAATTCCATATTTTTTTTAATCCTGTTAGAAGTTACATTTCTATTTATCACTTTTCCGTTCTGTTCTTCAATCCTGCTTTTCAATTTTGACTTCCCTCCTCATCGAATCTTAAATCATTCAATAAATTAAATGATATTAATATTTAACACTATTTCATTTGAACTCAATCTTAACTCAGTTTTATTATTATAATACCATTTTCAGGAAAAAAATACAAGCATTACACCAAAAATACATTTAAATTTTTTTTTCTATAAATTCACTAAAAGCTTCTTTAGTAAAATATAAATTTAAGTATATTATTATTTTTTTTCATAAATTAAATTATTATTTTCACTAATTTTGTGATAATTGATAAAATTAAAAATAATAGAATTTTTTTAATTGGCTGTTTTCATAAAAAATAATTATAATTTTTCTAACTCCTTAACTATATCTTTAAGATCTTTAAAAAAAGATGCACTATCATAAACTTTTCTTCTCATTTCACTTTCTCCCCAAAGTTTTTCAATTTTATCTTTGCCAGAATACTCAGACGGAACATTTCCTAAATACTGTAACGAGTTTATTTCATGTTGTTTATACGCATTACCTGAATATTTTTTTCTCACATATCCAGAAAGTTCTATTTCATAACTGAAATCTAGTTTTTCAACTGATTTAGTTTTGCTTTCCTGAAATATAAATTCTTTTTTTACCATTTGTCCATCGTTATTTTTAACCTCTTTTACTTGAGATAAATTTTTTATTTGGCTAGGATACGTAGAAACTTGATAATTATCTGTAACTTTACAATTTATTTGGACTTCAGCCTCACTTGAATATTTTGTATAAACTCCAACTTTGGATAAATGACCGTTTATATATGCAGGGACATGGCTATTATCACAACCAGAAATATTATATTTTACGTAGGCTTTTTTAGAATACTCTGCAATTTTCTCTTTTGAATCTTTAAAATTAGGGATAATTTCTTGTGCCTTTTTTAATTTTTCTATTGATTCTCTGTATCCATGTTTAGTTACAGCACCCGAAGTTCGTATAGCACTTTGGTAAAGCTTGTCTGCTTCTTGATAATCAGCTTTTTTTTTGAGTTCTCTAATTTTTATATACATATTTTTATAATTTTTCTGATATTGTCCATAAGTTTCTTGTGCTGCTTCATTTAATTTTTGTGCTTCACGGTATTCTTCAGCTTTTTCTTTTATATTGGCATATTCTATGAGTTTATCAGCTTCAGCTTGAGACATTTTTCTTGATATTGATTCATATTTTAAAATTTTATTTTCATCTATTTTTTTAATTCCACTTAATTCTTTAGTATAACCAATCATATTTCTGTAATATTCATCAAGTATTGAAATAATATCTCTAGAATATTTAACTTCCAATTCTCCTGTTTTTATACGTTCATCTATAATTTTATAAATTTCGCCTAAAAGTTCATCGCCATCATATTTTGACAAAAAATCAGTAAAATTTGAAGACTGAGAGTAAACATCAAATAATGCATAAATTTTATAAAGCCCTTCATAACCATCTTGTCTTTCTTTTAAATTACTGCTTCCAGCTTCTGTTTTATAATAATTTACAATATTAGAAAACTTTTCCATAATTTCATTTTTAATATCTGGTTTAATTTTTTCAACTTTGTTTGGATGTTTCTCAAAATAACTCAAAGTAAGATATATGCTTCTTATATACTCTTTATTATCATACGCCTCTTGTGCCTTTTTTAATTCACAAGATACAATGGTAAATAACAGCAATAAAATTAAAAATATTTTTTTCATAAGAACAGATCCTTTCAATTAAAATTTTATTTTTTTTATTTTATTTTTCATAACTATAACCTATCTATCGCATCAATTATTTGATTTAATTCTCTTTCTAAATTAGATTTTTCTAAAATTTTATTTTTCATTTTGGTTTCCCCTAAAGGTTTTTCTATTTTATCCTTATCTTTATATTCTTTTGGAATATCTCCTGTATATTGGAGTGAATGCACTTCATTTTTTTCTGAAAGATTATTTGAATATCTTTGTTTTACAAGACCTGATACTTCTATTTCATAGTTAAAAGTTATTTTTTCGATTGCTAGACTTTTAATTTTTTGAAATATAAACTCTTTTGTAACCTTTTCACCAGCATTATTTACAAGTTCCCTTATTTCTCTCAGATTCTCAATATTGCTAGGAAATGTAGAAATATTATAGTTATCAGTAACTCTGCAATTTATTTGAACTTCAGCAGAACTAGAAGAAGTTTTCTTACCAATGACATTTTCCAATTTTTTATCTAGATATTTTTCAACCCAGCTATTGCTGCACCCAAAAATATTATATTTTACATAAATTTTATCTTTATATTTTGAAATCAAACTTACAGAATCTTTATAATTTGAAACAAGTTCATTTACTCTTTCCAAATTCCAAACTGCGTTTCTATAGTCATTTCTAGTTTTAGCATTTTTAAGTCTTGATAAAGCAAAATTATATGCATTTTCTGCTGCTTGCAAATCAGCCTTTTCTTTTAATTCCTTTGTTTTAATTGAGACTTTTTTTGCATCTTGGCGAGTTATTACAAAAAGTTTATCAGCTTCTTCGTAAAATCTCTGTGCTTCTCTATAATTTTTTTTATTTTCACTTGCATTAGCAAATTCGATAAATTTATTAGCTTTATTTTTATTTATCTGCTTACTTATTTCTTTATATTTTAAAGCCATTTCATTGGATATTTTTGGATTTTTTTCTATAGAATCAATAAATTTTAAGATATCTTCATAGTAATTATTTATATCATTCGTCACATCTTTAAAATGGTCATAACCATAATATTCATAATTATAATTATTATTTTTTAATCTTTGCGTAATTGTTTTTTCAATATTATTCAAAGATTCATCCAAAGGGTATTTTTGCTGAAAATCCGAAAAAGTTGAAGAGTTTTTATAAGTGTCAAATAATGCATAAATTTTAACTAATTCTTCATAACCTTTCTGTCTTTCGCTCAAATCACGGCTCCCTGTCATCTCTTTATAATGATTTGTAATATTCAAAAATTTCTCCATAATTTCATTTTTTATCTCAGGTTTGATTTTATTAATTTTTTTTGGATTTGTTTCAAAATAATTAAAAACTAATTCTATGCTTTTTAAATATTCCTTTTTATTGTAAGCATCCCTAGCATCTTCTAATTCACACGATACAACTGTAAATAACAATAATAAAATTAAAAGTATTTTTTTCATGAAAATGCACCCTTTCGATAAATATTTATTCTAACTTTCATTTAAATTATACAATAAATTTATTAAAAGAAAATGAGAATCTTATGTTTTTTCTTCACTAATCTTGCATATTATAAAAAATAATAGTATAATTACTTTATATAAAAAAACAAAAATGAAAAGAGGTATATTATGAACTATAAAAGTACGAGAGAAATTAATCCAAGCAATGTGAAAAGTTCCACTTTTGCAGCCCTTCATGGACTTTGTGAAGATGGAGGATTATATATTCCAGAAAAATTGCCAGAAGTAAAATTAACTTATGATGAATTAAAAGACTTATCTTATCAAGAAATTTCAGAAAAAATTATAAAATTATTTTTTACAGAATTTTCAGACGAAGAAATAAAAACTGCTATAAATAATGCCTACAACAGCACAACTTTTAACGACAAAAACATCGTTCCAGTTCACAAATTAAATGATAAAGTGAGCTTTGGAGAATTATTTCACGGAAGAACATTGGCGTTTAAAGATTTAGCTTTATCACTTTTCCCATATTTACTGCTTTTGAGTAAGGAAAAACAAAAAGAAGACAAAAAAATCCTGATTTTAGCGGCAACTTCTGGAGATACTGGAAAAGCGGCACTTGAAGGATTTAAGGATGTTGATGGAATTAATATTGTTGTTTTTTATCCAAAAAATGGAGTTAGTCCAATGCAGGAAGAACAAATGAGAAAACAGCTTGGAAACAATGTGGAAATCGTTGCGATTAATGGAAATTTTGATGATGCTCAAAGCGCTATAAAAGTGATTTTTTCAAGCGATGAATTTAAAAAATATGCAAATGAACACGATGTTATGTTTTCAAGTGCAAATTCAATTAATATCGGAAGATTATTCCCGCAAATTATATATTATGTGACAACTTATGTAAATTTGGTAAATGCTGGAACAATTAAAGCTGGGGAAGAATTTAATGTAGTAGTTCCAACTGGAAATTTTGGAAATATTTTAGCAGGGTTTATTGCAAAAAAACTTGGAATACCAATCAAAAAATTTATTTCAGCTTCAAACAAAAACAAAGTTTTAGCTGACTTTTTCCAAACTGGAACATACAACAAAAATAGAGACTTTTATGCGACAAATTCTCCATCAATGGACATTCTTCTTTCATCAAATTTTGAAAGATATTTATATTATGCGTTAAATGAAGATAGCAAGAGAGTAAGCGAATTAATTAAAAATTTGCTTTCAGGCGGAGAATTGTCGGTAAGCGACAAAGAACTAAAAAATATTCAAACTGAATTTTACGGAGAATTTGCAAACGATGAAGAAACTGTAAGTGCGATTAAAGAAATTTATGAAAATTACCATTATTTAATGGATCCGCACACAGCCGTTGCCTATTCAGTTTACGAAAAACTGGATGAAAAACATCTGGACAAAGACATTCACACAGTAATAATGTCAACTGCTCATCCATTCAAATTCCCAGCTCCGATTGCAAAAGCGTTAGGAATTGATGATACAAAAGAACCTTATGCAATTTTGGATGAAGTTTCAGAAATTACTGGAGTGAAATTTCCTGAAAAATTGACTGAAGTTAGAAATTCTGAAATTAGATTTTCAGATGTGATTGATAAGGCTGATATTCAGAAATTTGTGAAAAAATATATAAAAGACTTGAAATAAAATATTAATTATTCAATAAATCCAATGTTTAGATTGAAAATTATTGAAAAAATAATATTAAATATAAAAAGAGTCGTAATCTAAACGGCTCTATTTTTTTGAAATATTGTATAACAAGGGGCTTAACCCCTTGCTAAAACCTAATATTTAAATAAGTATTATTAAATTTATGCTTTTTCAGCCATCATATCCTTAACTTTCATAAGCCTTGTGATACTTGATCTTTCATTTTCATCAAGTTTCATCTGAATATAACGGATTGTTTCTTCAAGCTGTGGAATTGTCATATATTCCAATGCATTTACACGTCGTCTTGTTTTTTCCACTTCATCTGCCATAAGCTGACATGCTTTTTCAATTTCTGCCAATTCCAACAAATCTTTCATTACACGATTTAATCCATCAACAGCATCATCCAAGTCTGCAGATGTTTGTGCATATCCATAAGGATAAGTAACTTCTGTACTTTCCATATTCTTGTTAAAAGTCATTTTAGGCACAATTACACTCATCACATTTTTAGTTTCTATATTTACAGAAAGTTTATCTTCTGAATAAGCAATGGCATTTTCCAGCATTTCATCAGACATTACTCCCCTTGCAAGAAGAAAATCCTTAAATGAATCTTGTAACTTTCCTTCAACTTCCACACGTAATTTTCTATTTTGTTTTACCAAAATAATAAATTGCCGCATAAGTTCATCTTGCTTGTCCTTTAACAGTTTATGTCCACTTTTAGCAGTTTTTAGACGTGCCTTTAAACGACTTAACTCCATTCTTGTAGGATTTACATTTAATCTTGCCATAGTCTATTCATCTCCTGCAGGTAAATATTTTTCCAAATATTCATCTCTAATTCTTTTCAACTCTGTTCTTGGTAATATTTTTAGTAAATCCCATCCTAAATTTAATGTATCTTCAATAGTTCTGTTATTGTCAAACCCTTGAGCCACATATTGTTCTTCAAATGCAGTTGTAAATTTAACAAATGCCTTATCAGTTTCAGACAATGCTGATTCTCCCAAGATTACAGCCAATTCTTTAGCTTCCTTACCAGTCGCATAAGCCGCAAACAATTGGTTCATCGTATCCGCATGATCCTCTCTTGTCTTTCCTTTTCCAATCCCTTTATCTTTCAATCTTGAAAGTGACGGTAAAACGTCAATTGGAGGCATCAAATTCTGTTTATACAGATCTCTTGACAAGATTATTTGCCCTTCTGTAATATATCCAGTCAAATCTGGAATTGGGTGAGTCTTATCATCTTCAGGCATTGTTAAAATCGGTATTTGTGTAATTGAACCTTCACGCCCTTTAATTCTTCCCGCTCTTTCATAAATTGTTGATAAATCGGTATACAAGTATCCTGGATATCCTCTTCTTCCTGGAACTTCTTTTCTTGCCGCCGATACTTCACGTAATGCTTCACAATAATTAGTCAAGTCAGTCAAAATTACAAGTACGTGCATCCCTTTTTCAAATGCCAGGTATTCTGCACAAGTAAGTGCCATTTTTGGTGTAGACAAACGCTCAATTGCTGGATCATTAGCCAAATTCATAAACAACACTGCTCTATCTATTGCTCCAGTTTTTATAAAATCTTCCGTAAATGTTTGAGCTTCTTCAAATGTAATTCCAATCGCTCCAAATACTACCGCAAATTTAGAATCTGTTCCCAAAACTTTTGCCTGTCTTGCAATTTGCAGTGCTAATTCTGCATGTGGAAGTCCTGAACCAGAGAATATTGGTAATTTCTGTCCTCTAACAAGAGTATTTAGCCCATCAATTGCAGAAACTCCAGTTTGAATAAATTCTGACGGATAATCACGGGCAACTGGATTTATAGCTGTTCCATTAATATCCAATGTCTTTTCAGGAATAATTTTTGGTCCATTGTCTTTTGGACGTCCTAGTCCATCAAATACACGTCCAATCATATCTTCAGACACTCCAAGTGAAAGTGGTCTACCAAGAAATCTAACTTTTGAATCCTTTAGATTAATTCCAGCTGAATTTTCAAATAATTGAATGACAGCTTTATCTCCATTTACTTCAAGCACACGCCCACGACGAAGTTCTCCCTTTTGAGTTTCAATTTCAACAAGTTCTTCATATTTGATTCCTTCAACACCTTCAACCATCATCAATGGTCCTACAACTTCCTTAATAGTTTTATATTCCTTAAGCATTTGCTACACCTCCTTTATTTACAAGTTCATCTATTCCTTTTCCCAATTCCTTTGCCACTTCATCAATTTTATTTAATTCAGCTTCAGGCAAATATTTTGCTCTTGCAATTCTTTCTCTTACTGGCATTGCGATAATTTCATTTAAATAAGCACCATTTTCAAGCCCTCTTAACCCTTCATCATAAAATTTCAATACTAAATCAAGCATTTTATCCTGTTTTTCAAGCGAAGTATAAGTATCTGACTCCATAAATGCATTTTGCTGCAAATAATCTTCTCTTATTGATTTTGCAACTTCCAGTTTAAGCTGATCCTTTTCTGATAAAGTATCTTTACCAACTAATCTAACAATTTCTTGCAAACTGTTTTCCTCTTGCAGCAATGACATTGCACGGGCTCTATTTCTAGAAAACTCAGGTCCTACATTTTGATTCATCCAATTATCAACCTTTGCTTGATACAATGAATAAGAATTTAACCAGTTAATCGCAGGGAAATGACGTCTATATGCTAAATTCGCATCTAATCCCCAGAACACTTTAACAATACGAAGTGTAGCCTGTGATACCGGCTCTGAAATATCCCCACCTGGAGGCGAAACTGCTCCAATAACTGTCAATGCCCCTTCTCTTCCATCTTGTCCAAGACAAATTACTTTTCCTGCTCTTTCATAAAATTCTGCAGCTCTTGAACCTAAATAAGCTGGATATCCTTCATCTCCTGGCATTTCTTCAAGCCGTCCAGACATTTCCCTAAGTGCTTCCGCCCATCTTGAAGTAGAATCAGCCATTATTGCCACAGAATATCCCATATCTCTAAAATATTCTGCAATTGTAATCCCTGTATAAATACTTGCCTCTCTGGCTGCAACCGGCATATTTGAAGTATTTGCTATAAGTACAGTTCTTTTCATTAATGATTGTCCAGTTTTTGGGTCAATTATTTCTGGAAATTCCATAAGAACGTCTGTCATCTCATTTCCACGTTCTCCACATCCTACATAAACTATAATTTCAGCATCTGCCCATTTAGCCATTTGGTGCTGCACAACTGTTTTTCCAGATCCGAAAGGCCCTGGCACACAAGCAGTTCCACCTTTAGTTACAGGAAAAAATGTATCAATTACCCTTTGTCCTGTAATTAATGGAGCTTCTGGATTTAATTTCTGTTTATATTTTCTTCCACGTCTTACTGGCCATTTTTGCATCATTTGAACTTCTACATCACCTTTTTCAGTTTTAATAACTGCAATTGTGTCAACTACTGTGTAACTTCCACTTTTAATAGTTTTCAAAGTCCCTTTAATTCCAGCCGGCACCATAATTTTATGATTTACAACAGAAGTTTCCTGAACTGTTCCCAAGACATCACCAGTTTCAACAGTTGCTCCAGCAGATAAAACAGGTTCAAATTCCCATTTTTTCTTTCTGTCTAAAGGTTTAACTTCTACTCCTTTATCCAAAAAGTCCCCTGCTATTTCCTGATATTCCTTTAACGGACGTTGAATCCCATCAAACATCGCTTCAATAAGCCCAGGTCCCAATTCAACACTTAAAGGCTCTCCAGTTGTGAAAACCTCTTCTCCTGGTCCAATTCCTGATGTTTCTTCATATACTTGAATAGAAGCCTGATCGCCTCTCATTTCAATAATTTCACCTATCAATTTTTTCTCTGAAACTCTTACCACGTCATACACATTGGCATTTTCCATACCTTCTGCAACAACAAGAGGTCCAGATACTTTTATTATTTTTCCTGTTTTCAATGAATTTCTCCTTTCAGCTAAAATATATTAGATCCTATCGCTTTTTCAACGTACTCATCTATCTTTTTAAGCCCAATTCCTAGACTTCCTTGATTATTCGGAATCAAAATAACAGCTGGAAGCACTTCACGGTTGTATCTTTCAATGGTACTTTCAACCATAGTTGCAATTTGCTCTGTCACAAAGATAATACCATAATTATTACTTGCCATTGCATCAATTGTGCTTCTGGCTTCTTCCTTTGTAACAACTGGATACACATCAATTCCCAATGCCTTAAATGATAAAATAGAATCTTTATCTCCAACTACACCTATTTTATGCATAAGTTTCACGCAACCTTTCCCTTATTTTATCCGAACTTATGTTGTTTATCTTGCTTACCATTATCATTCTGACTGCATTAATTTCACGCTCTTTTGCAACTAGATATGTAAATAACGGCTCTGGTCCAAATACAACATATTTTGATTCTTTATTTAATTCCATTAAATAATTATCAGAAATTTTCTCAAGTTCCGATAATCTTTTTGTTTCACTAAATGTTTCTAACCCTTTTGCCAGATACATTCCCAATTTTTCCTTCTTGAACTTATTCAAAATAGTATCTATATTATCATTCATTGAGGAAACAATTTTATTTTTTGAAATTGTTCCACCATCAAAAATAACAGTTTCCAAAAATCTCGCATCACGATTCTGTTTTTGAACTCTAAGTAGAGTTATCATATTTTGAAAGTCAATCAATCCTTCAACATAATCAGTAATAACTTTTACATCAATCTCTTTTGCTAAACGTGATAAATTTCTAAAATAATGCTTATCTACAAGTATATCAATTCTTTGCGGATTATGATTTTCTTCAAAATCTTTTTGAACTTCAATAATTGCCTCTATTATTTCCTTTGGCAAATCATTACTTTGCAGCTCAAATTTTGTTTTAAATTTTCCAGCATCAATTGTTCCAGCTTGCATAAGCAAATGCGAAAAATCTTTTCCTGTTATTTTACTTTTTAATAATACCTTTAAATTATGATAATCATATTTAAGCGATAAAATATCAACAATTGCCGTATTCTTAACCATTTTTCTTACAATCGAAAATACTCGCTCTGTTTCTCTTTTAAGTATTGTTTCATAATCTTGACTACCATGAATATCAGCCATATCTTGAGAATATTCTGTTTCTCCCAATAATTTTAGCACTTCTTCGGGAGTTTCGGCTTCTATCATTCTTTCCAGTCTATTTCTAGTCAAAAGCCTCTTTTCCAGTACCCTAATAGTTACGACACTCTGTCCGTAATCCATTCTATCCATCTTTTTCTCCCTTTACTGATTCATTTTTTAGTCGCATGTACAAAGTTATAATTTTTACTGATACAGCATTTAATTTTTTATTTTTTTTATCATTTAAATGTTATTATTTTTCAGCTTTTTAATTTTTACTTTTACAATTAACTCTCAATTTATTTTTATGTTAGACCTATTTTTTAATTTATACTAAAAATATTAATTTTTTATTATCCAGCTTTCTAGTTATAAAATAAACCTGTTATGAAAATAAAAGTTTTGAAATTTCAACTTCCAGTTCATCCCTCATAAAGTCCAATTTCACTTCAAAAGTGTAATTTTCCTGAATCCCATTTTCTTCAACGATAAATCCTGAAGTTACAAACTCATTTTCCTTTACTTTTGCACCTGGAAATTCTTTTTTAACTTTTTCTACAAATTCTTTTTTTACAATTAACTCTTTCCCAGTTATAGTTTTTTTATCAATATTTTGATTCAAATAATTAATATATTTTTTTTCATCCATATTAACAAGTTTTGTTTTTAATTTATCTATAACTTTATCAATTACAGCCTGCTTTGCTTCCAGCTTTTTGTTTCTAGCCTTTAAATTAGCGCTTGACTTAATTCTTTCAGAAAGAAGTTCACGATCTCTTCTCGCATTTTCAAGAACAGTTTCTTTTTTTGCATTAATTTTCTTTATTTCAAGATCATATTTATGTTGTGCCTTTTCCTGTGCATCTTTTACAATTTTGTCTGCCTGTGCTTTAGCATCAGCTAATATTTTTGATGTTAAATTATCTAAATTAGACATATTTTCTCCTTCTTTGCTTTTTATGTCATATTTAATTCTTTTTATTTCTTTTATAAAATAAAACTAGAATTTTGCCAATAACATAATTGAAACAACGAATGCCAACAATGCATAAGTTTCAACCATTACCGCATAAATAATACCTTTTGTATTTTGTTCTTCATTTTTAGCAAGCAAACTAATACCAGAAGCTGCAACTCTACCTTGTGCAATAGCTGATCCATATCCTGCAAATGCGATTGGTAAACAAGCCATTAAAATTCCTAATCCAGTTTGTATTGGCATTTCAGGTTTCAATTTTCCTAACACCATAAGTCCGATAACAAATCCATATAATCCTTGTGTACCTGGCAATAATTGCAATACTAACGATTTACCAAACTTTTCAGGTTCTTCACTCATAAGTCCTGATGCTACTTCCCCAACGATTCCTACACCTTTTGCTGATCCAATTCCTGCTAACAATGTCGCTAATGCCGCACCTAATGTCGCCATTACGATTCCTCCATTTTGTACTAAAAACTGTGAAAAATTCATTTTATTTCCTCCTAATTTTTTTATTTATTAATAATTTTATTAAACTTAATTTTTCTTGAAAATC
The DNA here is from genome assembly GCF_007990545.2 of Leptotrichia wadei. NCBI lineage: Bacteria > Fusobacteriati > Fusobacteriota > Fusobacteriia > Fusobacteriales > Leptotrichiaceae > Leptotrichia > Leptotrichia wadei. The sequence continues at coordinate 1,008,701 of NZ_AP019829.2, read as the reverse complement.
AAAAAACTAATCATCAAGATTTATATATTTATTTTCTGTTCTAAAATCTTTAAACGGCTTTCCTCCACCTTCATAAAACTTACCAAAATACTCAACATACATAAGTCTTGAAGTATGAACATAAGCTCCAAGGAAAGACAAGAACATATTAAATAAATGTCCGCCTAGCAATATTACTGGAATAAATATCATTCCAACCCAGCTTCCGATAATCATTCCAGCAATCATATTTATAGCTGACGCAATAAATCCACCAGAAAGTCCCAAAGCCATAAGTCTTGAATAAGACACAAAATCTCCAACATAGCTTGAGATTCCGTAAAGGCTATAAAGCCCTCCTCCAAGCTTTGCTCCAACTCCCTTAGCATCACGTCCACCAGTAAGTACGATTCCAACCATTCCAACAATCATAATCCACATTGACACACTTGTTACAGCAGGCGATAAATTTTTCATTTTAAATACTAAATAAGCCATCCCGCCCATAAGTGCCATATACCAGAATAACACGTCATAAACAGCATCCAATGCCTTACCATCTCTAATAAGCATATACGCCTTTATTGCCAATCCAATAAATATATGAACTACTCCAAATACAATCGAACCAATTAATAAAGTATTGTATTGTTTTGATGGATTTATAAGCCGCCACATTCCAGGTATTTCTGCTCCAAAATATGAACCATATAAAATTCCCCAGAAAATAACTGAAAAACTTAAATAAAAGAAAAATTTAACCGATTTTCTCATTTGTGAACTCAAGTTTACCACTTTCAAGACAAACATTGTTGCAAGCAGTAAGACGAGTCCATATCCTACATCTGCTCCCATCATTCCAAAAAACAAGATATAAAATGGTGTAAACAACGGTGTCGGATCAATTTCATTATATCTAGGATAAGCATACATCCCTGTTAAATTTTCAAATACACTCGCAACTTTTCCATTTTTCAATTTTATCGGCACTGTCGCGTCATCTTTTTCCGCTTTTTCAAACATCAAATAATAACTACTTCCAGCTTCGTTTTTTACAACTTTTTCAAATTCCTGAATTTTTTCCGTAGGAATCCATCCCTTTATTAAAACAGTATTTTCAGTCTGTGCCAATTTTTCTGATTCCACAATACGCAGCTTTTTATTTTGCATATATTCATAAACCGCCTGTAAATCAGTCAAATCTTCACTATAAGTCTTAATTTGAGCCTTCAGTTTACGTTTTTGCTTTTTCAGCTCACCTATTTCCTTTTGCAATTCATTTTTATAGTCTTGCGGAACTGCATCAATATCAAGATTTTCCACACTAAAACTGCTATTTCTAAAAACTTCAGACAATTTTTCCTTTTCACTTTCATCTATACTTGAAATTACAAGATAATAAACTTCATCTTTTACTATTTTAAGTTCTTCATAATAAGTTTTATCAAGTTTAGAAATGCCTTCAATAAAGTCACCCTTTAACTTTAACGGTATCGTTCCAAGAAATGTGTTTACCTTTTTTAATTTTTTTAATTCCATAGGATTTACATCTAGTCGTTCCCACAAATCAATTTCATCATATCGTGTATATTTTTTAGAAATTTCAGATTTTATTTGCGAATACTGCACTCCAATTGAATTTAACTCTGATGAAATCTTTTTCCAGTCATAAGTCAACGCTTTTTTAGACAATGTATCAAAAGTATAATTTTCATTTCCATGAATAATATCCCTTAAACGTGTCTTTCTTTCATCATACTTCTTAATAAGGGAAATTGCACTGCTTAATTGATAAAGTCTTTCATCAATGTGTGTCAATTCTTCATTATTCACATATTTTGTAACACCTTCAACTGTATCCTTATCTATTTCTCCATTTTCATCACGCAACTTAATGTCTACAAAGTTTACTTCCTTAAATTTTTGAAGTGCCTTTAATACTTTAGCTCTCTGTTCTGCGAAAACAACCAATTCAAATTTGCTCATTTTAACTATTGCCATTATTTCACAATCCTCTCTGCCAACAAATTGACAACTTCATCTATTTTTTGTTCATCAATATTCAGAATACTGTTAATATTCTCCTCTTCACTGCTTAAAAGAGAATTTACTTTTTTTTCAGCTTCCTCTATTGAATGCTTTTCCAGATTTTGTGCTTCAATTTTAGCTTCAGAAATTATTTTATCGCCATCATTTTTTATCTTTTGATCAACATCCTTCAAAATATTCTTTGCTTTTTCATTTGCATCAGCAATAATTTGATCTGATTCCACTTCAGCACTTTTAATCTTTTCCAAAACTTCTTTTGCCAAGATACAACCTCCTTCACAAATTATTTTTTAACTAATCATAATGCCCATTATTAAATAAGATTTTTCAAGATGACTGATTAGTCATTATATCTATTATGTTACCAATTTTTTTGGTTATTGTCAAGTTTTTATTCCTATATTCACGACAAACACATGGATATTTTAAATCATCCTTTTTATTTTCTCATTTTTTTATAATGCCACTCTCATATTTCAAAAAATAATTTTAAATATCTTCTCACATCTAACAATATAATATATCTTTTTATCCTTCTACAAAATTTTTTCCTAAATGGCAATTCTTCAAGTATAGATATTGCTAATTTTCTAAAAATATTCAAAATTTATTGCTACGTTTTTATTCAATGTCTTTTATTTGCATCTTCCATAAATATTACATCCAATATCCAATGATAACTCTCTATTGCCCAATGACCTCTTACTGTCCTTACAAATTCTTCCAGTCCACCTTTTACGAAGGAACTCCATTTGACAATTCCAAATATCTTTTCAATGCTTTAAAATACAGCTTTTCAAATTTTTCAATTTCTTTCCGATATCCAACATTCGCAAACATAGCAAAAAGAGAGTTATCAATAATATTATACTTTTTTTCATATTTTCTCATACGTTTGTCGTGTCCTATATCTATTACTATTTGTATAAATAAAAAAAATATAACACAATTAACTATGCTATATTTTTTTAGCACTATTTTCCCAAATCTATATATGTAGGATCACTTGGAACAGAAAAACCCTTTTCTCTTGCTTTTTGTTCCTGAGTTTTTAAATCATCACTATTAATAAATTCGTTATCCAACCTTGCAACTTCCTTTTTTAGTTCTTTTAATTTGGCTTCTTCTTGTTGTATCTTTTTTCCTAAACTTGTCACATCATATCCTACAAAGGATCTTAATAATGCCACTGCTGTTACAATTATAATGTAAAACATCACAGTTTTTATAATCTTTTTATCTAGTCCTGCAGTTCTGGAAAGTTTTCTTTTAACTTCTGTAGGAGCTATTACTTTTTTTCTTTTTGCTTCTTCATGTGATCTTGCTGTATTTGTAATTTTTGGAACATTTAATATTTCTATTTGCATTTTTTTATTTTTAGATACACCATTCATACTTCCTTTATTCACTCCTTTCAAAAATTCTCAATTTTGCCGAATGTGCCCTATTATTTTCTTCTAATTCTAATGTTTTAGCAATAATCGGCTTTCTTGTAATTATCTTTCCCAAACTTTTTTTATTACACACACAAATCGGTATATCCTTTGGACAAGTACAAGGATCTTCAAATTCACGAAATTTTTCCTTTACAATCCTATCTTCCAAAGAATGAAAAGTAATTACCAAAAGTCTGCCATTTTTATTAAGCAATTTTACCGCTTTATCCAATGTTTCACTTAATACCTCGAGCTCTTTATTCACAAAAATTCTAATAGCCTGAAATGTTCTTTTAGCAGGATGTTTCTTCATGCTTTTCCCTATTGACCTTATAACAACATCTGCAAGTTCTGTTGTAGTTTCAATAGGCTTGTTTTTCCTATATTCTACAATTTTCTTTGCAATTCTTCGAGATTTTGGCTCTTCACCATATTTGTAAATAATATCTGCAATTTCTTTTTCAGAAAATTCATTGATAACTTCATAAGCACTTGTTTTTAAATTACTATCCATCCGCATATCCAGTCTTGCCTCAAACCTGTATGAAAAACCTCTTTTCGCATTATCTAACTGATTTGAGGAAACTCCTATATCCATTAATATCCGATCTACCTTTTCAAATCCTGCAAGATAAACAGCCATATCAATATTTCTAAAATTATCTTGAAATATCTGAAGTTTATTTCCAAATTTTTTCAATCTTTTCTTGGCAAATTCAATAGCCTGCATATCCTGATCAATTGCAATAACACTTGAATTTTTAGAAGATTTTTCCAGAATACCTTGCGTATGTCCACCGCCACCAAGCGTACAGTCAACATAAACTGCATCCCTAACTGTTATTATATTCTCCATCACTTCATTAAACAGCACAGGTTTATGATATTCCATAAACTCCTCCCTCCTAATATTTTTATTTCTAAATATTTTTAAAATTTCAAATTTTTTCATATATTGCAATTGAATTAGCAATTTGTAATCTAATTAATTATCAAATCATTTTACTTCTACAATTACTGAAATATTTTACCATACTTTTCTTATTTTTTCCATATAACTTTTTAAATTTTTTATTTTTTATTTTAAAGCACAATTTCCTTTGCAATTTTTCCAGCCACTTCTTTTCCTAAAAGCTCACTAATAATCGCAAGTGAAAAGTCCATTGCAGTCCCAGCACTTCTGCTAGTTATAATATTTCCATCTACAACAGCTCTATCTTTTTTCAAAATTGCCTTTCCCTTTAATAAATCATCTTCGCAAGCTGGAAAGCATACTGCATTTTTTCCCTTCAAAATTCCAAGACTTGCTAATACTGTTGGAGCAGCACAAATAGCAGCAACCTTTTTATTTTCAATATTTTTTGAAAATTTTAAAACATTATCCAAAAGAAGCTGTGATTTAAAATAATTTTCTGTTCCTGGTCCACCAGGCATTACAAGCATATCGTATTCTAAAAAATCAATTTTTCCAATAACTTTATCCGTCATTATTTTCACTTTTCTTGCACTTTCTACAAGATTATCACTTGTAATTGAAACTGTGTCCACGTTAATTCCAGCCCTTTGAAGCAAATCAATCGGTGTTATTGCCTCAATTTCTTCAAATCCATTTGTTAAAAATACTGCAACTTTTTTTTCTTTCATAATATTCTTCACTCCTCTATTATTTAATTTTGATATCTTTTATTTTAATACTAAGCAAAATTATAAAGACAAAAAGGCTAATAAGTATATCACTAGCCTTTTTTTATATATAAACTAAACTAATTTTGCTATAACATCTTCAGGTGTATCTTGTTGCAAAATTAAATCTCTAAATTTTTGCGCATCAGCATAACTGCTATTTCTAATTATTTTCTTAACAGTTAAACCAGATGAAGCGCTCATACTAAATGAATCAAGTCCCATTCCTAAAAGCAACTTAGTAGCTCTCTTATCTCCTGCAAACTCTCCACACATACTTACACTAATGTGAGCTCCATGTGCAGCATCAATTACCTTTTGAATAGCTTCTAGTACAGCAGGGTTAAATGAATTATATAAAGTTGAAACCATTTCATTTCCTCTATCTACTGCTAAGAAGTATTGCGTCAAGTCATTTGTTCCGATTGAGAAAAAGTCAACTTCTTTTGCAAATTTATAAGCAACAATAGCTGTTGAAGGAGTTTCAACCATTATTCCTACTTTTATATTTCTATCATAAATTTTTCCAATTTCATCAAGTTCTTTTTTACATTCTTCCAAAATAGCGTTTGCTTTTCTAATTTCATTAATTGAACTTATCATTGGATACATAATTTTAATTTGTCCATATTGAGATGCTCTTAAAATCGCTCTTAATTGAGTTTTGAACATATCTTTATTTTCCAATGAAATTCTGATTGCTCTATATCCCAAGAATGGATTTAATTCTTTTGGCAAGTCTAAGTATGGTAATTCCTTATCTCCACCAATGTCCATTGTTCTTATTGTTACAGGTTTTCCTTGCATTTTTTCAGCAACTACTCTATATGCTTGATATTGTTCTTCTTCTGTTGGGAAGTGATCAGAGTTCATAAATAGGAATTCTGTTCTGTATAATCCAATTCCAGTTGCTCCAGATTCGATTACAGCATCAACATCATTAGGACTTCCAATATTTCCCCAAATGTCAACTTTTCTTCCATCAATAGTAACTGCATCTTCATGAATTAATTTTCTCAATTCTTCTTTTTCTTTTTTTAATACTTCTTGTTTTTTAACATATTCTTTAATCAATTCATCAGATGGCTCAAGATATAATTCCCCTGTTTCCCCATCCATAACAACAATTTCTCCATCTTTTACTTCTGTAAGAATCCCCTTTACTCCAACTATCGCTGGTAATTCAAGTGATCTTGCCATAATTGCAGAGTGAGCTGTCTTACCTCCAACTTCTGTAATAAATCCTATACAATTTTCCAAATCTAATTGAGCTGTATCAGATGGAGTCAAATCTTCAGTTACAACAATTGTTCCAGGTTCCAAGTTACTTAAGTCATGAATTTTCATACCTAGTAAATTTTTAAGCCATCTTTTACCTATATCTTTCAAATCAGCAGCTCTTTCTCTTAAATATGGATCATCCAATTGTGAAATCATATCACAATATTCAATAATTCCGTCGTGTAATGCTTTTGCAGCCGGAAGTCCATCTCCTTTAATTTTATCTTCAACTTCCGTAATCAAATCATCATCTTCAAGAAGCATAATATGACCATCAAAAATTGCTGCTTTATCTTCTCCCATTTTTTCTTTTACTTTTTCTCTAATTGCGATTAACTGAGTTTTAGATTTTTTTAATCCATTTTCCAATTTTGCAAGTTCAGCTTCAATTGTCGAATTTTCATCCTTAGTTTCTGGCACAACAATTTCCTCTGTTATAAAAAGTAATACTTTACCTATAGATACTCCTTCAGAAGCACCAATTCCTGTCATTCTTTTCATGTTTTTCTCCTCTATATATAATTTTTTTATAAATAAATTTTAATTTGTAAGTATAAATTTTCTGATGAATTTAATCTTTATGTTAAATATATTTACTTGATTGTAATTCAAATTTCAGATATTAAAAAATAAATTTACTTATAATACTTACTTCTATTAGCCTTTATATGATCTCTCAAAATTTTGACAATCTCTCCCTTTCCAAACTTTGTTGCCATATCCATTGGAGTACCACCATGCTTATCGGTAATTGTCGGATTAGCTCCATATTGCAACAACATTTTTACAATTGCCACATTTGCCTTTAATGTTGCATCTTCAAGGGGGGTCCATCCATCTACTGTACTTCCAATGTTTGCAAGTTTAGAATCTTTTTTTAATAATATTTCTACTGCTTCTTCATTTTCATAATATGCAGCCGTTCCAACAGTTGTTCTATTAAAAACTGGATGTCTCTCATATAAATTTGCCCCATTTTCAATCAAAAGTTGTAAAATTTCCTGATTTTTTGCTTCAATAGCAACAATAATTGGAGTATATCCATCCTCACTTCGAGAATTCACATCAACCAATTCATTTCCTCCTCCAGCAATTAATGATGATTCGTCCAAATCTACTCCATATACTCCTGCGGGTCTATTTATATATTCTTCTAACAATTTCTTACGATTTTTGATATTTTTTTCAATTGCAAGATAAAATTGCACATATTTATTATTATGTCTTCGGATTGCATTAAGTACTGACTTTATCCGCTTTTCCTTTGCATCCTCTTCCTTTTTCTTCGTTACTAGATTCTCTCCAGTATCATATTTAAAAGTAATTGGAAATATCGCTTGAGTGAAAAGCAGTGAAATCATAATAAAAAATATTTTGTTTCCTTTAAATAAAAAAAACTTTTTCACTTCCTATACCTCACTAATAGTATTATACCACATCATTTTAAAAGTGCAAATTTTTTTTCCCACTTTACTATAATTTTTTAATATTTTTCTTGTTTCATTTTATCATCAAATACTACTTAGAAAGTTTATCATACATTTTTGCCAATTTTAAAGCTCTAGCTTTTGTTGCTTCCAAACTATCACTGGCAGCTAATTCTCCAGCCATTCTTTCTCCTTCTTCCTCAACATATTTATTATATGCTTTTTTCAATTTAATTTCTGTATCTTTTTTCCATTTTTGCTGTTCAGTTTTAAATTTTGCTTTTTCTCTTACTGATAATTTTTTCAAAATCAAGTTATAAACTTTATCTAATTCCTTTTCCCATTCATCATCTAAGTTAACTGAAGCATTAATCATATCCGCTCTTACTCCGCTATCCCAAGCAGACTGAGCTTTTTCCTCCTCCACTTTCATTCTTTCTGTTAATTCGTCCTCATATTTTCCTGCAAATGTACTAACTCCTATAAGTAGTAATCCTACCATTAATAACATTTTTTTCATCTTTCTCATCTCCTATTTTTATATTTTTTATCTAAACTCTTTAATCTTTATAAATTCTCAAAAAATTTCTATTTTTTATGTATTTTATCATATCTTCTTGCCATTTCTATCGCTCTTTTTTCTGTTTTTTCCAATTTTTTTTCTTTAGGTTCAGTATTTACTTTTTTTTCCCATTCTTTTTGATCCAAACGTAATTTCTCTCTTTCTTTATCAGATAATTCCCCCAAAAGTAAATTATAAAGTTTTGCAATTTCTGATTTCCAAGCCTCTTGCATTTGACCAACTACATCTACTGGCAAGACATCTCTTCTAGTATCGTCCATTCTCTGCTTCATATAATTTTCATAACTAATTTTTAAAATATCTGGCTTTTTTGAAATTATTGTCATATTTGACTTTTTACTTTTTTTATTTTCTTTTCTAGATTTTGAACAACTCACTATCCCTAACGTTAAAATTACTATTATTAAGATTATTTTTTTCATTTTTTAAGTTACCTCCTTATGCAATTTTATTATACTACATATTTTTAACAAAAAAAAGAGAAATAACAGAGTTTCCCAATGTTATTTCCCAATATGTAAAATTTTTACATTTTATTCCATAAAACTAGGTAATTTAAAATTATTCTTTTTCTTTTTCTTATTACCTGTTTCATTCGATGAATCATTATTTTTATTATCCTCATTTTTACCATTTTCAGAACTACCATTGTTATCGGAAGAATCATCAGAATTATTACTGTCATTATCTTTTTTATCGTTGTCTTTGTTTTCGTTATCTTTGTTATTTTCTATTTCTTCTGAATCAAAATCCTCTTCCAATGCCCAGTCTGATTTTCCAGTAATTTCTCTTACAGCTTCAGCTAATTTTTCAGTTTTATTTTTTTCTTCCAATTTTTTAGTATCTTCTTCCACTTGATTTTCTATTTTATTTTCAAGTTCCAATTCCTGCTTAACATTTTCTACTGCTCTTTCACTTTCAGATTTTTGAATCTCTTTGTCTTTTACTTCAGAATCTTTATTTTTAATTTCTTTTGTTTCAAAACTTTGAGATTTTTCGTCTTTTTTATCAAAATTTTCATACTCTTTCAAAATTTGTTCAGCTGTTTCACCCTTAATGATTCTTCTAACTTCATCTCCAGTAATAGTTTCTTTTTTCAGTAATAATGCCACTACTTCTTCTAATTTACTCCAGTTATCCTGTAAAGTATTTAAAGTATTTAAATATTCTTCAGTTAAAATCTTTCTTATTTCAAGATCAATTTCTCTAACTGTTTCATCACTTTTATTTGGAGCGAATGAATATTCATCATCTGCATTTTCAAAGTTAATTGGTCCTAACTTTTTACTCATTCCAACACTTTCAACATAAACTCTTGCAACTTTTGTAGCACGTTTTATATCAGAATAAGCTCCTGTACTTATATCTTCTAATCCGATTTCTTCAGCAGCACGTCCACCAAATAATACTTTTATTTCAGCTAACATCTGTTTACTTGTAGTTACTAATTTTTCTTCGGGAAGTGGCATCATAAATCCACCAGCTTCTCCTCTAGGGATTATTGTAACCTTATGAACAGGATCAGCTTCTGGTGTCAATTCAGTCATAATAGCATGTCCAGCTTCATGATAAGCCAACAGTTTCTTCTCTTCGGGTTTAATAATTTTACCTTTTTGTCCAAGTCCCATTCCAATTTTATCTACAGCCTCATCCAAATCAGACATTTTTATTGTATCGCTGGCTCTTCTTGCTGCCAAAATAGCCGCTTCATTTAACAAGTTAGCCAAATCAGCTCCAACAAATCCTGGAGTTATTTTAGCAATATCTTCAAGTCTTACATCTTTATCAAGTTTTTTATTTCTTGAATGAACTTTTAATATTGCAATACGTCCTTGTAAATCAGGTGCATCAACTGTCACACGTCTGTCAAATCGCCCAGCACGTAGTAATGCAGGATCAAGTACATCCTCTCTATTTGTTGCCGCAAGTACAATAACTTTTGTATCAGTTTCAAATCCATCCATTTCAACAAGCAACTGATTCAATGTTTGTTCTCTTTCATCATTACTTCCGCTATTTTTTCCAACACTTCTTCTTCTACCTATAGCATCAATTTCATCAATAAATATAATTGACGGACTAGATTCCTTTGCTTTTTCAAACAAATCCCTTACACGTGAAGCTCCAACTCCAACAAACATTTCCACAAATTCTGAACCTGAAATGCTAAAGAATGAAGCTCCAGATTCGCCAGCTACCGCTTTTGCAAGTAATGTTTTTCCTGTCCCAGGTCTTCCTAATAAAAGTACACCTTTTGGCACCCTTGCTCCAGCCTTTGTATATTTTTCAGGATTTTTTAAAAAGTCAACAACTTCCCGTAATTCTTCTTTTGCTCCGTCAACTCCAGCAACATCATCAAATTTTACATCAGGCTTTTTATCAATTTTATTGACTCTCGATTTTCCAAATCCAAAAATATTTCCAGGTCCTCCACCTTGCGAACCTCCAACCATTTTTTTAGCCAAATAAACCATAATTGCAATCATTATAATCATAGGTAAAAATTGTCCTAGAAGTAACAAAAAGAAACTTCCTCCTGACGGTTGCAATGAATTTAATTTTACTTTCTTACGTTCAATCGCATTGATAATAATTGGTTCATTTCCAACTCTATCTGTTATTTTCTTTGTAAAATAAAGAATATCTTTACCATTTTCACGAGCTTGTGCAATTAATTTATCGTCTTTTTCACTTATTTCAGAAAATTCCCCCGCTTGTGTCCTATTTACAAATTCTGTATAGGAAATTTCCTTTTTAGCTTGAAAATAAGTTTGTATATCTTGATGAAATATTGCCGTAAAAGTGAATAACAACACTACAAAAATAAAAAATAGAAAACCTGAAAATGGAGATTTATTCCCATCATCCTGTCTGTTATTTTTTCTATTATTATCTTTTCGCAACTCTTCCAATCGCTTTCTAATATCATTTTTATCTTTTTCTGCCATTTTTCCTCCCAATTATTAATAATTTACTTTTACTCTCATTTCCTAATTTTTTTATTTTATTTTCCTGAATCTTTTCCAAAAATTTTGAAAATTTTATATCTGAAACTGCTAAAATTTCTGTCATTTCGTTATTATCTCTATTTTCTAATTTTACAGCATCATTTGAAAACTGCAAATTATTTTCAGATCCAAAAATCTTAACTCCTACAATCGGAACAAAATCTCTTTCTCCCTTTGGAATTTTTTTATCAATTAAAATTTTCTTCACTTTTTTATGTCCCAAATTTTTCAAAGAAATTCTATCTCCATCTTTTCTATTTCTGACAAAAAATTCCCCATTTTCTATTCTATCATCAATTTTAAAAATAGCATATTCTGCATTTTCATCCTTTTTAAAATTTTCAATATTTTCATATAGGGTTATTTTGTAATTATACCATTTAATACTTTGATTTTCCTTTAAAATTATGTTTTTATCAGATAATATTCCAATTTTATTGCTTCTTAAATTTTTTATCTTATTTTTATTTGTAATTTCTATAATTCTTAATTCTCCATATACATTTTGTAAAATTTTATTTTCCCCCAAATAAAATTCTTTTGTCCCTGCATCTCTTAATTCTCCACTCTTAGTAAAAAAACTCTTAAAAATCTGATCAATTTTTTCTCTTGAAATTTGCACATTATTTTTTTTTAAAAGAAAACTTAATTCATCCTTCTGATTAACTCCGTTTTTTTTTAAAATTTTAAAATTTTCTTTTTCTAAATTTTTCTCATTTTCAAATTTTTCTAATCCAGCAAAATTTCTCTCGTTAATTTCCACAATCAAAGATTCCACTTTTCTTTTAAAATTTGGATTGATCCTTTCAAAAAAAGGGAAAATTTTATTTCTAATAAAATTTCTTGTATAATCATTTTCATTATTTGTATAATCAACTAAATATTCCCAATTCTGACTTTTCAAAAAACACAAAATTTCACTTTTTTCAAATCCTAAAATCGGTCTTACTATATTTTCACGTACTTCTGGAATACCCTTTAACCCAGTTATCGACGTTCCACGCAAAATTCGAAAAACAAAAGTTTCCACATTATCATCCATATTATGACCTGTTGCAATTTTATTATACCCAATCTTTTTCCGAACTTTCTCAATCGCTTCATATCGTAATTCTCTAGCCGCCAATTCCACAGATTTCTTATTTTCTTTTGAATATTCTTTCACATCTACACTTTGAATGTAACAATCAACATTATTTTCAGCTGCAAACTTCTTTACAAATTTTAAATCATTCTCAACATCAATCCGCAAATTATGATTAACATAAACAAGCGAAATTTCAATCAAAATTCGACTTTTTAAAAACTTTAGAAAATTATAAAGAAAAATTGAATCAGGCCCCCCAGAAAATGCAATAAGAATCTTATCCCCATTAGAAATCAATTTTTTTTCAATAATTTCCATTGTTCTCTTCAATATTTTTTTTTCTATTTTTTTTAATTTTTCCATTAAATCTAATTCCCAATTCCCAATTTTTTTTATATTATTTAAATAATAAATTTACTACAAAAAACTTTTTTAACAATTAAAATTTAAAAAATTTACTTATTTTAATTGACCGCTTTCACGACGTTTTTTCAAATGTTCTTCATGTGTCTTTGAATAATACGTTTTTCCTTTATGTGTGAAAAAAAACAAATCATCAGTTTTCTGAGCATTTAACACAGCCTTAACAGTCTCAATTGGAGGATTTCCAATTGGTGTTGGAGGCAATCCTTTAACTTTATATGAATTATACGCTGTATTTTGAGATTTCAAATCATTTCTCGTAGCCTGTCTTCCCAATTCATATTTTAATGTAGCATCCGATTCCAGCTTCATCCCAATTTCCAATCTTTTCAAAAATATTCCAGCAACTTTAGGCTTATCTGCCTCATCAGGCACTTCCGCTTCCACAATAGAAGCCAATTTTAAATCATCATAAAATTTCTTCTTGTCTGGATATTTTTCAGGTGGAAATTTCTTCAAAAATTCATCAAGAATCGTTCTAATAACTTGCTTTGTTGTGACATTTTCAGAAAAAATATAAGTTTCAGGATAAAAATATCCTTCAAAATTATTATTTTCATGCGGATATGGAAAATTAACTTCACTCAAAACTTTATTTATTTCCTCTGTATTTCCCAACTCAAGTGCTTCCATCCGTGCAAACACTTGTTTTGATGTAAATCCTTCAGGAATTGTAAGTCTTATTCCATTTGTTTCACTATTTTTGATTTTTTTTATAATTTCATATTTTGAAAATTTTCCATTAAATTTATAAGTTCCCACTTTTAATTTTATATTTTCACCATTTAATTTTAAATAAATTCTATCCATAATTCCATAATTTAATTTTAAATCCTTATAAATTTGTACAAAATTTGTTCCCTTTTTTACATTTATATTAACATTTTTATACTCTCTTTTTGCAAAAAAGAAGTTAAAAAAAAGCGATAAACACATAAATAATATTAAAAATATTATGGCATAAATAATTTTTAGTGTATTTTTCATATTTTTCTCCTAAATATCCAGTATTTTTTAGTTATTTTTATAAAACTAATAAAAATAATATATTTTGATTTTAAATTTATATCAGTAAAGTTATCTTTAATTTGTCAAATATCCTTATTCAACAAGGAAGCTTTAATTTTTTATAAAATTACAACCTAATAACTACCTATTTATTATACTCAACATCTCTTATTTATTCCTGTATCCTTACTGTTACTTCTCATTATTTGAATTTTTCAAGTTTTTCTCCTTTAAATTTTTATCTTTTAAATCTTTTCCTTTTAAATCTTTATCATTAAGTTCTATCACTTCTACATTTTTAGTTCCATCTTTCGTTTCAAATTTTGCCATTCCTTCTTTTCTCAGTCTTCTCTCAAATTCTCTTTTTGCGCCAATTGTGTCAATCTGAAACACACTTGCAGGATTTTCACTTAATCTTCTTTCTAAATCATCTGTTTTGCTCTTTAATTCGGCCTTTTTTCTTTCATTCTCAATTTCCCGAATATTCTTCATATTAACATCATAATTAAGATTTTTAAGATTACTTTCATTATCTACAATTTTTTCAAATTCATTCATTTCTTCATCTTCTAATGAAATTTTATTATTATTCGGATAACGGGAAAGAACTCTTGTAACTCCATTATAATATCTTATAATCATATAACGATAATTTTTATCAAAGAATATAATTTCATTCCTATTGTTTTTAAAATATTTTTTTTCAATATCCAAATATATTTTCCCCTTATTTTCTTCAATCCACCCCCTCTGCATTTCTTCATTCCATTTATCAGTTTGTGGATCAAAATAACTTTTAATAATATGATATCCGTTTTCTTCCTGAAGAAAATCATATCTCACATTTTTCAAATTTTTTTCCAAATTATCATCCGTCTTTATCAAATACCACGTTCCATAACTTTTCGATATCTGAAATTTTATAATAGGATTAACCTTTTCATCTATTTTTTTTATAAAACGTTCAATCCTATTAGTTTTTTTCAACTTTTTCTGTTTTTTTTCTTCTTCTTCATCTTGAATCTGATCCAAATAAATCAAATCTCCATCTTCTTCATCAGTTTTTTCCAAATCTTTATCTTCTTCAAAATTATTATTATCATTTTTATTGATAATAATATCAATTTTTACTGCTTCATCCTCAACTCTATTTCTACTAACTTTTTTTTCGTTACTTTTATTTTCAACTGATTTTTTACTTCCAACAGCAAACATTGACAATGAAAATATCCAAAAACAGACTGCAATGTAAAATTTTACTTTTCTATATTGATTAAATTCCTGCTTATTCAAAGTATTCACCTTTTTTTCATTTTTTTATTATAATAAAACCTATTTATACTAAACGCTATTTAAAATAAATATTTTTACATTAGGAAATCAGAAAAAAATATAAATTCTAAATCCTAAAGTTATAATACTTCCTCCAAACTTTAGTTTTATTAATCTAATTTTTTCTAATTATATCACACATTTTTCAAATTTCAAATTAAATATTTTATATTATATTTTCCAATCTACTAAACTTAATTTTAAATATTGATTTTTACTAATTAAAGCAATATTTTTTATAGCAAAGATTGAAATGATCCACCAAAAATTTAAAATTTGTTTTTTTATTTAAATCAATCGAAAATCTAGCATCATTTTTAGTAATCATTCTACTACTCAATGAAAAATAGTATTAATAACAATAAAATTTTCCAATATATATTCATAAACAAAAAACTGTCTTAAAATTAAAACAGTTTTTTTCATTAGTTATTTTACTTAATTCTACCAATATCTTTTCTAAAATACATTCCATCAAATTTGATTTTATCCAATAACTTATAAGCATTTTCCTTAGCCTTATTCAATGTTTTTCCAAATGCAACAGCATTTAATACCCTTCCACCATTAGTTTTGAATTTTCCATCTTCAAATTTTGCTCCTGCGATAAATACTAATTCATCATCTGTAGCATTTTCAATTCCAGTTATAACATCACCTTTTTTGTAACTTTCTGGGTATCCTTCTGCAGCTCCTACAACACAACAAGCATGAAGTGGTTTCCAAGTAACATTTAATTCCGATAATTTTTTGTCAAATGAATATTCTACCAATTCTAACAAATCATTTTCCAATAATGGTAGAACTGCTTGAGTTTCAGGGTCTCCTAATCTCATATTGTATTCAAGCAAGTAAACACCTTTTGCCGTAATCATTAGTCCAAAGAAAATCACACCTTCAAAATCCATTCCTTCAGCTTGCATTCCCTTTAAAGTCGGATTCATAATGTCATTTTTAAAACTTTCAAAAACTTCATCTGTCACATAAGGATTAGGACTTATAACTCCCATTCCACCTGTGTTTAATCCTGTTTCATTTTCTCCAATTTTTTTGTGATCTTTTGCTGACAATAATGGTACAATAATTTTACTATCTGTAAATGAAAGTATCGACGCTTCTACACCATCCAGAAATTCTTCAATTACAACTTGACTTCCAGCGTCTCCAAATTTTTCATCAATCATTATATCATCAACCGCTTTTATCGCCTCATCAAGATTTTGAGCAATAATTACACCTTTCCCAGCCGCAAGACCACTAGCTTTTACAACTACAGGGAAATCTTTCCAATTATTCAAAAATTCTTTTGCTTTTTCAGCATTATCAAAAATTTCATAAACAGCAGTTTTTATCCCATATTTTTTCATAAAATCTTTAGAATAAGCCTTGCTTCCTTCAAGAATCGCCGCTTGTTTATTAGGCCCAAAGATTTTCAAGCCATTTTTATGAAATTCATCAACAATCCCTGCTACCAATAATTCTTCACTTCCAACAAATGTCAAATCAATATTATTTTCCTTCGCAAATTTAACATACTCGTCTATATTATTCGATAAATTCACATTTTCAGCTTTTGGTAACAACTCAGCTCCCGCATTCCCTGGTGCTATAAATATTTTCTCCACCTTTTCATTTTGAGATATTTTCCAAGCAATTGCATGTTCTCTTCCCCCTGCTCCTACGATTAATACTTTCATTTTCTTGTTTCCTCCTTGAATATTTATATTTCTGATTTACTTTATATCTTTCTTAATAAATATATTTTATCATATTTTTTTACAATATTATATCATTATTTTATATTATTATTTATTTTCATTTAAAATTATTCAAATGTTTTTAATTAACTATTGACTTTTATTTTAAATATGATATACTATTATTGTAATTAAATTCAATAATAGTCAAAGCCCTTTGTTATTGGGGCTTATTTTTTTTATCTTTTTTTTCATTTTTCCAGTTGATATATTTTAATGTCCAAGTTATAATTGCTAATATTATAATTATTACAGACAATACTAACATTATTTTTTCAAACATATTTTTTACTCCTCTTTTAAATTAATAAATGTAGTGAAAAGGCCAGAGGGTTTGTTGAACCATAGCTCTTTTTGTTATTGGTCCTTATTTTTCTTGTGCTTTTGGTATTCTCTATACACTTCTAAAGCGAATTGCAAGATACTACAAATTGCAGCAAGTAAAAATATTTTTTCAATAATAGTCATTTTTACCTCCTTTCTATTTCACTACAAATTTATAATATCATAAAAATTATATCCAAATCAATAAAAAACATTGAATTTATAAAATTTTCTTGCTCCCTAACTTCAAATATGTTATCCTAAAATCAAAAATACTAAAAAAAGGAAAAATATATGAAAAAAAATAAAATTCTTTATACGATAAACTATGACAAAATTGTGAATTTTAAGGAAAGAGTAACTCGTTTTACTGTTAGATTTGAATTTAAAGATTCTGAAAATGAAGAATATTCAGGAGAAGACTTTGCTCATTTGCATGATACTGGAAGATTGACGGAATTATTGATTGATGGTGCAGAATTGTTGATAAAAAAAGCAAATAATGAAAATCGTAAAACTAAATGGGATATTATCGCAGTGAAAGTTCATGAAGAGATTATTCTTATAAATACGGCTTTTCATCGATATATTACAGAAGCCATATTTCACGATAATGAAATTTCTCCATTTGGAGAACCTTCGTATATAAAACCTGAAATTAAGCATAATAATAGCAAACTCGATTTTTATTTAGAAACTGAAAAAGAAAAAATTTACATTGAAGTAAAAGGCTGCACTTTGGTAAACGGAAAAATTGCTCAATTTCCTGGCTCTCCTTCAATTCGTGCCTTAAAACATTTGAGAGAACTTATGGAGCTTAAAAAAGAAGGATTTCGGACAGCAGTTTTTATTTTGATATTTAGAAAATCTGAAATTTTCGCACCTGAACATATTATCGACAGAGAATTTTCTGAAACTTTTTATGAAGCGATAGAAAATGGCGTTGAAATTTATCCGATGCTTTTGGAATATAGGGAAGATGGGAATGTTTATTTTGTTAAGAAAATTAGGATAATGGAGAAGAGATTTTAGTAATTTTCTAGAATCTCTTTTCTCTCTAATTTCTTAATCTGAAATATTTAATTTTTTGTTTAATTATAAAGAAATTTAATATTGCCTTAACTTAATTTATCTAGTTTTTGATGTCGTGGACAATCTATCAAAAAACAGTCATATAAAAATTTAGGATAAATTTTTACTTCTGGTTTATAATCTGTTTTCAATATTTTTCCATATTCTGCCTTCAAATTCTTTATTTGCCTTTTTATCTCCCTAATTTCTTCTTTTTTATACGATTTCGTACATTCTGTTAAAAATTCTCCATTTTTAATGCTCTCTATTTCTTCATCTTTAATCTTCAAAACTATTTTAAAATTTTCTTGTAATTTTTCTATTTCATTTAACTGCTTTAGAGAATAAAAATAGAATCTCAGCCACCAAGCTGGAAATTGATAATCTTGTATTTTAAACTTTGAATAAATTTTTCGGCTTTTCTCATAACTTCCTGCCAAATAATATAGCTCTGCAAACTCTTCCTCAAAAAAATCATCTTTATTAACCGTTTCTAACATTAATTCATTAATTTCAGACTCAATATTTTCAAATTCCTTCAATCGAATCCTATTCACAATATAACTATATTTTATCTTAGCAAAATCCTCTTTTCCAAACTCAAAATCTTTTTTTATTAATTTTTCCAAAATTATTTTCGCCTCTTCGTTTTTTCCATTAACCATCAGCAAATTCGCATATTCAAACTTATAAATCGGATTATTTTCCAGCTCACAAGCTCTTTTATACATTTCTTCTGACTTCTCGTATTTCCCAGCACCATAATAATTCGCCCCAAGTCCATAATAAGCCTTAGAATTATTTGGATTAAACGCCACAGCCTTTCTCAAAGTTCTAATCGCTCTCTTACTGCCATCTCTCTGATCATCATAATAATACCCTAAATTAGTATAAATCCGTGATTTTTCCTCATCAGTCAATTCATTTTCATATTTTTTAATAAATTCATTCAATAATTTATAAATATCCTTCCATTGATAAGTTAATTCATTGTAAACTGCCGCTAATTGACATACCTTTTCTACATCTTGTGGGTTATCTTTCAATTTATTTTCCAAAAATGTTTTATACTCTTCATAAACAGAATCGTAATCACTATTATTTCTAATTTTTTCTTGAATATATTTTATCCATTCTTTTATCGTTTTTCTTTCTAAATTTTTTTGTTTTTCCAATTTTCCTCCTAATCTAATTTCTGATGCATTGGACAATCAACTAAATAGCAAGTTTTATACATTTTTTCTAAATTTATTTTTGTATTTTGAGGCTTATAATTACTATTCATTATCTTTTTATATATCTCCAAAATCTTTTTTATTTCATTCTTTTCTTCTTCAATAAATTCATCAATCTCTTCTTCATTCCAGTATTTTTTGTCATAAATTTCTCCAACTTCAATTTTTTCAATATACTTATTATGTTTTTGAATCAATTCTGACAATTTGTTTTCTGCTTTCTTAAAATTTCCTAATTTTTTTAAACTGTAAAAATAAAATGAAAAAACCATATTATAATAAAAACGTTCTTCCCAGTCAAGTTCATCTATCTCTTTTTCAAAAACCAAGACACACCTATCGTATTCTTCAAATAAATAATATAAGTCTATAAGTTCTTCAAATAAAATTTGCTCATCATAATAATATTTCTCTAACGACACTTTCTCTAACAATTTATCCAGAATTGGCTCAGCCAATTTTTTATCATTGGTATAATGTAAGCACAGTGCCAATGCATATAAAATTCCTGCACTTTCAGGTTCCTTTTCATAACATCTCAATAACATTTCTTTCGCTTTTTCAAAATAACCACAATAAAACAACGTTATCCCATAATTATAATCATCTTCTATTTCCTTCTCATCTGAAAATTTTTCCATTTCCTGAAAACATTCAAGTGCCTTTTTGTATTTTTTTCTTTTTAAATAATATTCTCCCAATACTTCCCATACAACCACTGATTGTTTCCCCATTTTAATTAATTTTGTCAAATAATACTTACACATTTTATCATCATAAGCATCTTTTTCATATAAATCAGCCAAATCCTGATAAATAATAGCCTTCTCATCATCATTTAAATCTTTTGAATATTTTTTCAAAAACTCCTCTAATACATTCAGACTCGTTTTTCCATCTTGATACACCGTAAAATAAGCTATCGCTAATTGACATACCTTTTCTACATCTCGCGGATTTTTCAAAAGACATTTCTCTAAATAATCCTTATATTCAATAAATGTATGCTTATAATTATCGTAACTATCATTTTTTTTGATTTCATCCTGAATATATCTTGCCCATTCTT